>NZ_JBIKHV010000007.1:0-67792 GCF_044361985.1 Limnohabitans sp.
TCCGCGCTGAGGGGATTGTGGCCCTTTATGAAGCGCTGAAAACCATTGCCGATGTGGAGGTGGTGGCACCCGAACAGAACAACAGTGCCAAATCCAATGCTTTGACTTTGCACACGCCCTTGTACGTGCACCGTGCTGACAACGGCTTTCGCTATGTCAATGGCACCCCCGCTGACTGCGTCCACATTGCATTGACGGGATTGCTGGGTTACCGTCCTGATTTGGTGATTTCCGGCATCAACAACGGCGCCAATATGGGCGATGACACCCTTTATTCGGGCACCGTTGGCGCGGCCATGGAAGGCTATTTGTTTGGTATTCCAGCCATGGCGGTTTCCCAAATAGACAAAGGATGGTCGCACATTGATGCTGCTGCGCTGAAAGTCCGGCAGCTGGTCCAGCAAATGCAAGCGGGTGATCTGCTCGGCACGCGACCCTGGTTACTGAACGTGAACATTCCCAATCTCCCGCTGGATCAAATCAAACACGCCCGGCTGTGTCGCCTGGGGCGGCGCCACGCCGCTGAGCCCGTGATCACACAGATTGATCCCCGTGGGCAAACGATGTACTGGATTGGCAATGCAGGCCCAGCCATGGACGACAGCGAAGGAACTGACTTTCACGCGGCACTCTTGGGACATATGGTGGTGACGCCGCTCAAGGTGGACTTGACCGACCACGCCCAGCTGGACCACTGGAGCCAAGCCTTTGGCCGCATCAGCACCCCAAGCACAGCATGAGCAAACGCCCTGGTTTTCCGATCACGCTGTCGCAAACAGGCGCAGCGGGTCCTCCCAGCAAAAGTAAACCTTCAGAGCCTGTGCGTTCAGGAGCGAACCCGGCTGTTGTGTTGGCGCGTGCTCCTTCAAGCGTGTCAGGTTTGGGGCTGGACTCGGGAGCGGTCAGGGCGCGTATGGTCAAAAAGTTGGCAGAGCAGGGCGTCAAGGATTCCCGTGTACTCGAAGCCATGGGTCGGGTGGAACGGCATTGTTTTGTGGAAAGCGCACTGGTCAACCAAGCCTACGAAGACACCAGTTTGCCGATTGGATTGGGGCAGACCATCTCCAAACCGAATGTGGTGGCGCGCATGGTCGAATTGTTGTGTCAGGACGCCCCAGGCAAGCTGGGTCGGGTTTTGGAGATTGGCACTGGCTGCGGCTACCAAGCCGCCGTGCTCAGCCATCTGGCGACCGAGGTCTACAGCATTGAGCGCTTGCGTGGATTGCACGAAAAAGCACGAACCAATTTGCGCCCCTTCAGGTTGCACAATGTTCATCTTATTTTTGCTGACGGCATGTTGGGCTACCCGAAGGGGGCGCCTTATGCCGGCATCATTTCGGCGGCGGGTGGGGACGCGGTGCCTCAAACCTGGCTGGATCAACTGGCGATTGGCGGTCGCGTGATTGCGCCGACCATTACTTCAGCAGGTCACCAAGCCTTGGTGGTCATTCTTAAAACAGCTCAGGGTTTCGAACGACAAATCTTGGAAGCTGTTCATTTTGTGCCTCTAAAATCAGGTGTTGCCTGAACAAATAAAGCCCGATGATTTCAACCTCACATTTTCGTTTTCTGGTTTGGATGGCGCTTGCCGCGACGCTGCTCAGCGCGTGTTCTTCTTCGGTGCGCATCCCGGCGCCAGTAGAAGACAGGGCCGCCACTGGCCGATCAAGCGCGACCCCTTTGCCAGTTGCCTCGGTGGAGGTCGCAAAACCTTTGCCTGGCCATGAAAATGCAGGCAAGCCTGGTTATTACACCGTTCAGCGTGGAGACACTTTGACCCGAATCAGTTTGGACAACGGTCAAGGATGGCGCGATTTGGCCCGATGGAACAATTTGACCAACCCCGATGTGATCGAAGTCGGTCAAGTCCTGAGAGTCACCTCCCCGAGCGGAACGGTCGAAAATTCTGGTGTGGTTGTTCGTCCGATTGCAGTCACTCCAAATTCATTGCCCGTTGTGACCACTGCAAAATCAGAAACTCCTTCGGCCGCACAACCGCCCAATGTCAATGACGAAGGTTTGGGGTTTATCTGGCCTGCCAACGGCGCACTGATTGCGGGATTCGACGAAGTCAAAAACAAAGGCCTCGACATCTCCGGCAAAGCGGGTGACACCGTGATGGCAGCCGCTGACGGCCAAGTGGTTTATGCCGGTGCCGGGTTGAGGGGTTATGGAAACCTGATCATCCTCAAGCACAACAACACGTTCTTGACAGCTTACGCACACAACCAGGCTTTGCTGGTCAAGGAAGACCAAAAAGTTCGCAAAGGACAAAAAATTGCCGAAATGGGCAAGTCCGACTCGGACCGGGTCAAACTCCACTTTGAGGTGCGTCGCCAAGGCAAACCTGTCGACCCTGCCCAACTCTTGCCCACCCGTTGAGGCAAGCGCCACTTGCCCTGGCGAGTCGTTGCTTGTTCTTCCATCCCAGATGGGATGGCATTCTGTTGAATGCCTTGACGTTTTAAGAAATTACGGTGCCTCACATCCTGAGACAATCAGAGCATGAGTGAACCAGACATTTCCCTTTCCCAAGCCCACGCCGCCGAAGCCAGTCATTACAGTGCCGATCTGCCGGAGGGCTGGTTGCGGGTTGGCTCTTTGGACATGGAGGCCCAAGGCATTGCACGCAGGCCCGATGGCAAAGTCGTTTTCATCGAAGGCGCCTTGCCTTTTGAGGTAGTTTCAGTTCAGGTGAGTCGCAAAAAAAGCAGCTTTGAGCATGGCACCGTGACCGAGATTCACCACGAATCTTCACAACGCGTTCGCCCTGGCTGCCCGCATTTCGGGCTGCACACAGGCTCGTGCGGCGGTTGCAAGATGCAGCACCTGGAAGTTTCGGCTCAAGTGGCCATCAAGCAGCGGGTGCTCGAAGACAATTTATGGCACTTGAGCAAAGTCAAATCTGAGACCATGTTGCGACCCATCGAAGGACCCGCCTGGGGCTACCGTTACCGCGCCCGCTTGTCGGTGCGTTATGTGATTAAAAAAGGGGAAGTGCTGATTGGCTTTCACGAGCGCAAAAGCCGCTACATCGCCGACATGAAGGTCTGTCCGGTGTTGCCACCCCATGTCAGCAGGATGCTGCTGCCGTTGCGCAAGCTGATCGGCCAGATGGATGCCCGGGAGACCTTGCCTCAGCTGGAGTTGGCTTGCGGCGACGATGTCACCGCCCTGGTGTTGCGCCACCTGGAAGTCTTGAGCGAAGGGGACAAAGCCTTGCTGCGCGCGTTTGCTGTTGCGCAAAATGTGCAATGGTGGTTGCAGCCAAAAGGGCCCGACACGGTGCAGCTGCTGGACGAAGGCGGCCCACAGCTGCGTTACGGTTTGCCCGACTTTGGCATCACCATGCCCTTCAGGCCTACAGACTTCACCCAGGTGAACCCGTTCATCAACCGGGTTTTGGTGGCCCGCGCCCTGCGTTTACTGCAAGTGAAAAAGACCGAGCGGGTGATCGACTGGTTTTGTGGCTTGGGTAATTTCACCCTGCCTTTGGCCACCCAGGCAGCGCAGGTGCTGGGCATAGAGGGTGCCGAGACCCTGGTAGCCCGTTCACTGGACAATTACGACCGCAACCAAGCATTGCGCCCCGAGGGACAAGCCCTTGCACCCACCCGGTTTGTGGCCCGCAACCTGTTTGACATGACCCCCGAAATGTTGGTGGCCGACGGTAGCGCCGACAAGTGGCTGGTAGACCCTCCCCGAGAAGGTGCCTTTGCCTTGTCGAAAGCGCTGGCTGAACTGAATGAAAACCAGGATTTGCGCCAGGGATGGACGCCACCGCAGCGCATTGTGTACGTGAGTTGCAACCCCGCCACGCTGGCGCGCGATGCGGGCATTCTGGTGCATCGCGCTGGCTACCGCTGCGTCAGTGCAGGTGTGATCAACATGTTTGCGCACACGGCGCATGTGGAAAGCATGGCGGTGTTTGAGCTGGCCTGATTTTGCTGAGAGGCCTTGCAGCCACAAAAAAGGCTCCCGAGGGAGCCTTTTTAAATGCAGCATGACCGCAGTAGGGTTTGCTTCAGTCGCGTTCGCCGCCCATGATGCCCAGCAAGGCCAGCAGGCTCTGGAACACGTTGAAGATGTCCAGGTACAGGGCCAGCGTGGCACTGATGTAGTTGGTTTCGCCGCCGTCAATGATTTGCTTGATGTCGTACAGCATGTAAGCGCTGAATATGCCAATGGCCATGACAGATATGACCATCATGCCGACAGTGGAGCCAATAAAGACGTTGATGATGCCGCCGATCATGATGGCCAACGCGCCTACGAACAGCCATTTCGACATGCCCGAAATATCGCGCTTGATCGTGCTGGCCAGGCTGGCCATGACGAAGAACACACCGGCTGTTCCTGCAAAGGCGGTCATGATCAGGTCAGAACCGTTCTTGAAACCCAGCACCATGGCGATCATGCGCGACAGCATCAAACCCATGAAGAATGTGAAGGCCAACAAGACGGGAACGCCTGCGGCAGAGTTTTTGGTCTTTTCGATGGCGAACATGAAGCCAAAGGCCCCAGCCAGGAAAACAACCAATCCCATGCCGCCTGACAACGAGCGGGTGATGCCTGTGGTGACGCCAAGCCAGGCGCCCAAGACAGTAGGCAGCAAGCTGAGGGCAAGCAGCCAATAGGTGTTGCGCAAAACGCGGTTGCGAGTGGCCAGATCCGTGCTGTGGCCCCAGTCTGCGGTGTTGAGTGTGCGAAGGTCGCTCATATATCTCTCCTGTTCAAACCCTGAACTCAGGGCATGCGTATTTTAGGGTGTGGGGCATCCCTCCTGCTTATATCCGCACAGCCATGGGGTTATCCAAGTGAAGCAGTTTTGCGCTCAGGTATGCAATGGCGGTGGTTGTGGCCGTGTATCCTTGAGCTTTTAAAACTCTGCGTTCAAAAAGCCATGAAGTCACAAGTCACTCTCGAACTGTCCGATGTCAAAGCGATGGCTGCTGCCTCCGAAGCTGAAGCGATCAAAAACAACTGGGCGGTGAGCATCGCCATCGTCGATGCTGGCGGCCATTTATTGCACTTTGCCCGGCTGGACGGTGCGGCCCCTCTTTCATCGCACATCGCACCGGCCAAAGCCCATACGGCGGCTTTGGGTTGCCGCGAGACCAAGGCTTACGAAGATATCATCAATGGCGGGCGCTTCTCATTCTTATCTGCCCCCACCATCAAGGGCATGCTTGAAGGGGGTGTCCCCATCATGAAAGCCGGGGTTTGCTTGGGTGCTGTGGGCGTGAGTGGGGTCAAATCCAGCGAAGATGCGCAGATCGCCAAAGCCGGGATCGCTGCAATTGGGCTGTAACGGCTTGCTGGCCTCAAAGGGCCCTTGATTAGCCAATATGGTTGGGGTCCAACCCTGCAAAAAAGCCGCTGAAAAGCGGCTTTTTTGTGGATTTTTTGACGATTTTTTCCGCTGTCAGTAAAGGTCCAGCACAGCACCTTTGCTGGCGCTCGATGCGTTGAATGCGAATTTGGCCTGCACACCTCGTGTGTAACGTGGTGCAGGGGGGGTCCAGCCTTCGCGCCGCTTGGCCAGTTCTGTCTCAGGCACGTTCAGTTCCAGTACCAGTTTGTGCGCGTCAATGGTGATGCTGTCGCCTTCGTGCACAAAGGCAATATTGCCGCCAGCGGCCGCTTCAGGGGCGACGTGTCCGACCACCATGCCCCAGGTGCCGCCAGAAAAGCGGCCGTCGGTGATCAGGCCCACGGTTTCGCCCAAACCTGCGCCAATCAGGGCGCCGGTGGGGGCCAGCATTTCGGGCATGCCAGGACCGCCTTTGGGGCCAAGGTAGCGCAAAACCATCACGTCACCGGCCTTGATTTTTCCGGCCAGAATCGCCTCAAGGGCAGTTTGTTCGTCATCGAATACACGGGCAGGGCCCGTGATCACCGGGTTTTTCAGACCCGTGATCTTGGCCACAGCACCTTCGGGTGACAAGTTGCCCTTGAGGATGGCCAAGTGGCCTTCGGCATACATGGGCTTGTCGATCGGGCGGATCACATCTTGGTCGGCACGGGGAACGTCCGGCACATCTTGCAGGTTTTCGGCCACGGTCTTGCCGTTGATGGTCATGCAGTCGCCGTGCAACAAGCCGGCTTTGAGCAGCACCTTCATGACTTGCGGAATGCCACCGGCCTGGTGCAGGTCGACGGCCAGGTATTTACCGCTGGGTTTCAGGTCGCAGATCACAGGGATCTTCTTGCGCATGCGTTCAAAGTCGTCTATGGTCCAGGCCACCTCAGCGGTGTGGGCAATCGCCAGGAAGTGCAGCACCGCGTTGGTCGATCCCCCTGTGGCCATGATCACAGCCACAGCGTTTTCAATGGCTTCCTTTGTCACGATGTCACGCGGTTTCAGGTCTTTTTTGATGGCCTCGATAAGCACTTTCGCCGATTCCTTGGCCGAATTCTGTTTTTCGTCATGGGGGTTGGCCATGGTCGACGAGTAGGGCAGGGACATGCCCAGGGCTTCAAAAGCCGAGGACATGGTGTTGGCGGTGTACATGCCGCCGCATGAGCCCGTGCCGGGGATGGCACGCTTTTCGATTTCTTTCAGGTCAAAATCACTCAGCTTGCCGGCGGCGTTTTCGCCCACCGCTTCAAACACGCTCACGATGTTCAGGTCTTTGCCCTGGTAGCGGCCTGGCAAGATGGTGCCGCCGTAGACATAAATAGCAGGCACATTGGCGCGCAGCATGCCCATCATGCCGCCGGGCATGTTTTTGTCGCAGCCACCAACCACCAGCACGCCGTCCATCCACTGGCCCTGAACGCAAGTTTCGATGCAGTCTGAGATCACCTCACGGCTGACCAAGGAGTACTTCATGCCTTCAGTGCCCATGGCCATGCCGTCAGAGATGGTGGGTGTGCCAAATACCTGGGCATTGCCGCCAGCCTCTTCGATGCCCTGAATGGCCGCATCGGCCAGCTTTTGCAGGCCGCTGTTGCAAGGGGTGATGGTGCTGTGGCCATTGGCCACGCCCACCATGGGCTTGACGAAATCTCCCTCTTCGTAACCCATGGCGTAGTACATCGAGCGGTTCGGGGCGCGGGATTTGCCCTGCGTGATGTTGGCGCTGCGGCGGTTGATGGGGGTGATCGGGGTGATCGGAATGATTTTGTCGCTCATGGTGGTGTCTTTATAGAAGCCCAAAAGAAGGTCAAAGGATTCTAACGGGGGACAGTGACCCTCTGTGTCCAACTTGACGCATGGCCGGTGCACAATCTGGGCATGCTGATTCATCCTCAAATCGACCCCGTCGCCCTGCAATGGGGTCCCTTGGCTATCCACTGGTATGGCCTGACCTATTTGGCCGCTTTTGGCCTGTTTTTCTGGCTGGGCCTGCGGCGTCTGGGCCATGCCCCCTTCAAACACTTGCCGCAATGGCAAAAACGCGATGTAGAAGATATCCTGTTTCTGGGGGTATTGGGCGTGATATTGGGCGGGCGCGTGGGTTACTGCCTTTTTTACAAACCCGATTATTACCTGTCGAATCCTCTGGAGATTTTTGCCATCTGGCAAGGCGGCATGAGTTTTCACGGTGGCATGCTGGGCGTGATGGCTGCCATGGTCTGGTTTGCCAGCACACGACATCGCCCGTTTTTGCAAGTCATGGATTTTGTAGCCCCTTGCGTTCCCACAGGTCTGGCCGCTGGCCGCATTGGCAACTTCATCAACGGCGAATTGTGGGGGCGCTTGGCGGATCCGGCGTTGCCATGGGGCATGGTGTTCCGGGGTGCGGGCGATGCGCCGCGCCATCCATCGCAGGTCTACCAGTTTTTGCTCGAAGGTGTGCTGTTGTTCGTGCTGTTGTGGCTCTATGCGTGCAAACCTCGGGCACAAGGGCAAGTGGCGTTTGCTTTCTTGTTCGGCTATGGCGTCTTTCGATTTGTGGCCGAGTTCTTCCGTGAACCCGATGAGCACCTGGGCCTCTTGAGCCTAGGCATGAGCATGGGGCAGTGGCTGTGTGTGCCCATGATCATTGGCGGCGCACTGCTGTGGCTTTGGTGTGGACGCCGGGCGCCCTGAGTCCTGATCGCTAAGCGGGCTTCAACGGTCAAGTGGCAGGACCGTGCTTTCCTTGATTTCTTCCAGCACCACATCACTGTTTGAATGATCGGGCACTGGGATCTTGTTGAGGATGGTGCCCAGCAGCTCGTGGTGATCGCTCATGGCGCGCAGCCGCCCCTTGACCAGTTCACCGAAGCTGCCCGACACCAGGTGGCACTCGAGCACATCGGGCATCAGATCCACCTCGCGCCGCACGGTTTAAAAGACCTGTGGCGATTTTTGTGACAGTGTGATCTCGATGAAGACCCGCAGCGGCTTGCCCAGTTGCGCCGCATCCACCCGGGCGTGGTAACCGGTGATCAGGCCCTGTCGTTCGAGCCGCTTGATGCGCTCTGAACAAGGCGAAGTGGACAGGCCCACCTGTTCGCCCACTTCGGTGACTGACATGCGACCGTTGGGTTGCAGCAGATCCAGGATTTTGAGGTCAATGCGGTCAGGTTCGGACATTTTGCGGTGAAGACCTGCCATGAGGCCTGTCAGCAGTTGAAATCTCTGATGTTCAACATTAATCCGAAAGTTATTCTGTCGTGGATCCATCACATTACCGGATTTCGATTCGAAAGGGGTCAGGCATGAAGGTTGTCGTGTTGGTCGTGGGCGTGATCGGGGTGAGCACCGCCGTGGCGATGTTGCGCCGGCTACCGATCATCTGCAGGTCGCCTTTTGCAGGGTTTCTGTCCAGTTCAGGTGTCACCCTGGTTACTTTTTTTACGGCTGGCCCAGGGAGACAAGCCGAATATTGATTGTTCCTGCCTGAGATCTATGGATGGCAAAGACTTTATGATGCACAGACCCATACATATAAAAGGAGACACGCCATGACAGACTGCATTCCATCGGGCCAACGCCGGGGCTTCATCAAGGCTATGGCCGCCGTGGCCGGGACGATGCCTTTGTGGGCTCATGCCCAAAGCACTTGGCCTTCCAAGCCTGTGACCTTGGTGGTGCCTTTCCCCGCCGGAGGTGGCACCGACGCGTTTGCGCGGCCGATGTCGGCCCAATTTTCGAAATTGACCGGTAAGCAACTGATCATCGACAACCGGGGGGGGGCAGGTGGCACCCTGGGTGCCGGCATTGCGGCCAAGTCAGCGCCAGATGGCTACAACCTCTTTATGGGTGCTGTGCACCACACCATTGCCCCCAGCATGTACCCCCGACTGGATTACGACCTCGAACGTGACCTGATCCCACTCATCCTGGTGGCCAACGTGCCCCAAGTGGTGGTGGTCAACCCCAAGAAGGTGGATGTGCCCGACTTCAAGGCATTTCTTGAATTCGTCAAGAAGAACCCAGGGCGTTTGAATTACGGCTCCGCAGGCGGCGGTACATCCCACCATCTGGCGGGTGAGTTGTTCAAGCTGCAGACCAAAACTTTCATCACGCACATTCCCTACCGTGGGGCTGGACCCGCTTTGCAAGACCTGATTGCGGGTAACGTGGACATGATGTTTGATGGTTTGGGCTCATCGGCTGCGCACATCAAAGGTGGGCGCATCAAGGCACTGATGGTCTCGGGTGCCAAGCGCAATCCGGCTTTTCCAGACGTTCCCTGCTCTGCAGAACTGGGATTGCCCGACTACACCGTGTCCACTTGGTACGGTGTCTGGGCACCCAAAGGTACGCCGGCAGATGCGCAGGCTCGTGCCATTGAAGAAATTCGCCGCTCTTGCCTGACCGATGAAGCCAAAGCCGTTTGGGCTTCCCAGGGCGCAGAATTCCCCAACCTGACCACCACCCAATTTGATGCCTTCATCAAAAAAGAATTGGCCAAGTGGTCTCAAGTTGTCAAGTCATCGGGCGCCAAACTGGATTGAGTTTTCTGGGCCATTTCAGGGGCCTGTGAGCAGGCCCTTTCGCAAGTTTGCATTTTGAAACCATGACCAACGACAACCTGTTTTCAGCCCTCCGGGCTGCTTTTCCTTCCGATCTGAATGCGGTGGCCATCGAGACAGATGATGGCCTCAGATACAGCTGGAAAGACCTCGACCGAGCGACGGCCATGGTGGCCAATTTGTTGCAATCGCTCAATCTGCCTGAAGGCAGCAGGGTGGCGGTACAGGTCGAAAAATCGGTCGAGGCCATGGTCCTTTACCTGGCCACATTGCGCGCCGGGTATGTTTTTTTGCCCCTCAATACGGCTTATCAAAGCGCCGAGATCGGGTATTTCATTGGCAACGCCGAGCCTGCCGTCGTGGTGTGCAGCGGTGCCAACTTTGGCTGGGTCAGCAAGATTGCCTTCAAGGCGGGCACGCAACACGTGTTCACGCTCAATGATGATCGCACGGGCAGTTTGCTCGAACGCGCAGCGCACCACAGCGATCAGCACCGAGTGGTTGTTCGCAAAGCCGATGACCTGGCGGCGATCTTGTACACCAGCGGCACCACGGGTCGCAGCAAAGGCGCCATGCTCACGCACGGCAACATGCTCAGCAACGCACGCACACTCAAGGATTACTGGGGCTGGAAGACTACCGGAGGGCCTGAAGGCCGTGGCGATGTGCTCATTCACGCACTGCCCATCTTCCATGTGCATGGCCTGTTTGTGGCTATCCATGGCGCACTGATCAATGGAAGCAAGATGATCTGGATGGCCAAATTTGATCCCAAGCGCGTGATCGCCTACATGGCCAAGGCCACCGTGTTCATGGGCGTGCCCACGTTGTATGTGCGCATGCTGGCCGAGCCTTCCTTGAACAAGGCTGCCACTCAGCACATGCGCCTGTTCATCGCAGGCTCCGCACCTTTGCTGATTGAAACCTTCACCGAATGGCAACAACGCACGGGGCATACGATATTGGAGCGTTATGGCATGAGTGAAACGGCCATGCTGACCTCCAACCCTTACGCCGCAGACAAGCGCTATGGCAAACAGTCTGAGAGACGTGGGGGCACTGTGGGCTTTCCTTTGCCAGACGTCTCGCTGCAAGTGATTGG
Source organism: Limnohabitans sp. (assembly GCF_044361985.1). Taxonomy (GTDB): domain Bacteria; phylum Pseudomonadota; class Gammaproteobacteria; order Burkholderiales; family Burkholderiaceae_C; genus Limnohabitans_A. The sequence goes on from NZ_JBIKHV010000007.1 coordinate 11,015, forward strand.
CGACGATGGGCGCAAGCTGCCTGTGGGCGAGATTGGGGGCATTCAGGTCAAAGGGCCCAATGTCTTCAAAGGCTATTGGCGGATGCCCGAGAAAACGGCTGAAGAGTTCACGGTCGATGGTTACTTCAAGACCGGTGACGTGGGCAAAATCGATGAACGTGGTTACGTGACCATTGTGGGGCGCAGCAAAGACCTCATCATCAGCGGAGGCTACAACGTGTACCCCGCAGAAATTGAAGGCTATATCAACGAGATGAAGGGTGTGGCCGAGAGCGCGGTGGTGGGCGTGCAGCACCCTGACTTTGGCGAGGTTGGCGTAGCCGTGGTCATTGCCAAGCCCGGGACATCGCTCAAGCCTGAAGCGATCTTGGCCGAGCTGAAGGCAAATCTGGCGAACTTCAAGATTCCCAAGCGTTGCTATGTCGTGGCCGAGTTGCCGCGCAACACCATGGGCAAGGTTCAAAAAAACCTGCTGCGCGAGCAATACAAGGGGCTGTTTTTAAGCTGAATCAGCTCTAGCAGTTCCCCTTGCCGCACTGGCCACAGATCAGCGCAAAACCAGCACGGGTATTTGCGAATGCGTCAGTACTTGCTGGGTTTCGCTGCCCAATAAAAGGCGCTTGATGCCTTTGCGTCCGTGCGAGGCCATCACAATCAAATCCGCCTTCTGCTTTTTGGCCGCTGCAATGATGGCTTCAGAGATCACATCCGATTTGACCGTGATGGCTTTGATCTGCACGCCTTTGGCTATGGCGGCCTTTTCTACGGCCTTCAGCTGAACTTGTGCTGATTCGGTCCACTGCTTTTCAACCCGAGAAATTTCTTCGGCCGACAAGGGAATGCTGCCTTCAAAATAGGCTTGCGGGTAACGCGGCACCACCTTAAGGGCGACCAGTTCGGCTTGGCAGGTTGCAGCCAGCTCGATGGCACTGGCTACGGCCCTTTTGGACAGGGTGGAACCATCGGTGGCCACGAGAATGCGTTGGTACATGGAATGCTCCTGAGTGATGAAAAGTGACTCAGCATAAAAGAGGGAAGGCGCTCTTCAATTGATGCATGTCAAGCTTTCTTTTGTTCAGCTGCCGTAAGCTTTGAACATGACACAAGTCAATGTTTTGCCAACCCTGACGCCAATAAATACTGCCCCCATGGACAGGTTGATGGTTCAGCCAAATCAGGACGCCGAGGGTCTGCAACTGCTGGACACGCCCGAAGCGTGGGATGAGTTCAGCTTGCCCGATCCAACCGTGCCCGACTGTTTGCGCTCCAGTGTGGTGTTTGAAGGCATGCACTGTGCCGCCTGCGCCATCACCCTTGAAGACGCATTGCGGGCTGTACCGGGCGTACGCGAAGTCCAGATCAGCTCAGCCAGCCATCGGGGACAGGTGGTTTGGTCACCTCAGCAAACGCGGCCCTCTGAATGGATGCAGTCGGTCGAGCGCATTGGCTACAAGGCGGTGCCCGCCAACGATGCGCATGCCCACGAACGACGCCGACAGGAGGCGCGCCGCATGGTCTGGCGTTTGTCCGTGGCGGCCATGTGCATGATGCAGGTGATGATGTATGCCACACCGGCCTACCTTTCGGCACCAGGCGAGATCTCCGCCGAAGCCATGCATTTGCTGCGCTGGGCATCCTGGGTGTTGTCCTTGCCGGTGATGTTTTTTTCTTGCGCCCCATTCTTGAGCAACGCATGGCGTGATTTGCGTGAACGTCAGATCAGCATGGATTTACCGGTGGCACTGGGCATGGTGGTGACTTTCGTTGTCAGCAGCCTGGCAACTTTTGAGCCGGAGGGGCCCTTTGGCAAAGAAGTCTATTTCGACTCACTGACCATGTTCGTCTTCTTTTTGCTCATGGGGCGATGGCTTGAGTTGCGAATGCGGGACCGCACGGCAGGCGCGCTGGAAGCCGTGCTCAATCGCTTGCCCGACAGCGTGCGCAAGCGCCAATCGGATGGCGAATGGGTGCGCATCTCCATACGCGGCTTGTCTGTGGGCGATGTGATCAAGGTCTTGCCAGGTGAAGCCTTTGCAGGGGATGGTCTTGTGCTTTCAGGTCAAACCCAGGTGGATGAAGCATTGCTCACGGGAGAGTCGCTGCCCCTGGTTCGTCGAGTGGGTGACCGGATCATCGCGGGCAGTCACAACCTGAGCGGAACCCTCGAAGTGCGCATTGAACAGGTAGGGGCCGCTACCCGCTATGCCCAAATAGTGGCGTTGATGGAAAGTGCATCGGTGTCCAAGCCTGCCATGGCTTTGCTGGTAGACCGTTGGGCCAAGCCCTTTTTACTTGCCGTGTTGCTGGCATCTTTGGCCGCCGTCATCTACGGTTGGCGCACCGATCCAGCCCAGGCCTTGATGGTGGGCGTGGCGGTGCTGATCGTGACATGTCCGTGCGCCTTGTCTTTGGCGACTCCCGCTGCGATGCTGGCCACTGCGGGTGCACTGGCGCGTGGTGGCGTGCTGGTGCGTCGACTAGAAGCCTTACAAAACCTGGCAGACATCGACACCGTTATTTTTGACAAAACAGGCACCTTGACACGGGACGCCTTTGAGGTGGTCCATGTCCATACACGCAGGGGTGTGGATGCTGACAAAGCCCTGACTTGGGCTTCCAGCTTGGCACGTCACTCCTTGCACCCAGTGTCCAGAGCGTTGTGGTCGGAGGCGCGGCGTCAGGCCGAAGCTTCAGGGCGATTGCCTGCACTGGACGCCTTGCTTGCTCAGGAAGTGTCTGAACAGGCCGGACAGGGCGTTCGTGGTGTTCTGCAGGCGCCCGGTCATGCAGCGACGAACTTGCGACTGGGGTCCGCTGTTTTTTGCGAATCGCCGATGCCCAGTGGACCCCATTTGCAAGTCAGCCTTGCCGATGACCAAGGCTGGATGGCCACGTTTGAACTGGCTGAAGAGGTTCGGCCCGAAGCCTTGGCCGTCGTCAACGCACTGAAAAAAATGGGTTTAACCCTGAAAGTTTTGTCCGGTGATGGCCAAAGTGCTGTGGACAAGGTGGCCCAACACCTTGGAATTGCTGATGCCAGGGGTCACTGCCAGCCACAAGACAAATTGCAAGCCCTCAAAAAATTCCAAGCGCAAGGTCACCGCGTGGCCATGGTGGGCGACGGCTTGAACGATGGCCCTGTGCTGGCGGGGGCCGATGTGTCTTTTGCACTGGGTCAGGCCTTGCCCCTGGCGCAGTCAAAAGCCGACTTTGTGTTGATGGGCGGGCAGTTGGGGGTGTTGGTGAGCACCGTGTTGCGAAGCCGTCAGACCTTGCGCATTGTTAAACAGAACCTGGTCTGGGCGGCTGTTTACAACGCTGCTTGTGTGCCCTTGGCATTGATGGGCTGGTTGCCCGCTTGGGCTGCCGGTCTCGGCATGGCACTCAGTTCATTGCTGGTGGTGCTCAATGCCTTGCGCTTGTCTCAAGACAACATCGCTGTTTTGAAGTGAACCCAAAATTGACGACCAAACTCAGCAATCAGACATCAGGAAAACACCATGGACATTCTTTATTTATTGATCCCATTGTCGGTGGCCTTGGTGTTTTTTATCCTGGCGGGGCTCTGGTGGGCCATTCATCGGGGGCAATTTGAGGACATTGAGGCAGAAGGCGAACGAATTTTGCGGAACGATTGATTTTGATCAATTGGCCTTGTTATATACCCAGTCAAACTCCACAGCAGTTTCAAAAAAAGAAGAGGTGAAAATGAAATTTGCCAATATGCAGGCGACCTCGTACAACGATACGGTTGTACGGCAGTTCGCCATCATGACGGTGGTTTGGGGCGTGGTGGGCATGCTGGTTGGCGTGATCATCGCAGCCCAACTTGCTTGGCCCGAGTTGAACCTGGGTATTCCATGGCTCAGTTACGGCCGCTTGCGCCCACTGCACACCAATGCGGTGATATTTGCCTTCGGTGGTTGCGGATTGTTTGCTTCGGCTTATTACGTGGTGCAGCGCACCTGCAACGTTCGTTTGTTCAACGACAAATTGGCCGCTTTCACCTTTTGGGGCTGGCAGCTCGTCATCTTGCTGGCAGCCATCACCTTGCCCCTGGGTTACACCAGCGGCAAGGAGTACGCTGAGCTGGAGTGGCCGATCGATATCCTGATCACCTTGGTGTGGGTCTCGTTTGCCATTGTTTTCTTTGGCACCATCGGCACACGCAAGGTTCGGCATATCTATGTGGCCAATTGGTTCTTTGGTGCTTTCATCATTGCCGTGGCCCTGTTGCACCTGGTCAACAGCGCTGCGCTGCCCGTTGGCATGATGAAGTCTTACTCGGCTTACGCCGGTGTGCAAGACGCCATGGTTCAGTGGTGGTATGGCCACAACGCCGTAGGCTTTTTCCTGACGGCGGGCTTCCTGGGCATGATGTATTACTTCATTCCCAAGCAGGCCGAACGTCCGGTCTACTCGTATCGCCTGTCGATCGTGCACTTCTGGGCGCTGATCTTCACTTACATGTGGGCGGGCCCTCACCACCTTCACTACACCGCCTTGCCAGACTGGACACAGTCGATCGGCATGGTCTTTTCGCTGATCCTTTTGGCGCCCAGCTGGGGCGGCATGATCAACGGCATCATGACCCTCTCAGGCGCGTGGCACAAACTGCGTGACGATCCGATCCTTCGCTTTTTGATCGTTTCCCTGTCTTTTTACGGCATGTCGACCTTCGAAGGTCCGATGATGTCCATCAAGACCGTCAACGCCTTGTCGCATTACACCGACTGGACCGTGGGACACGTGCACTCCGGCGCCTTGGGCTGGGTAGGTCTGGTGACCATGGGTTCGATGTACTACCTGATCCCCCGCTTGTTTGGCCAGAAAAAAATGTACAGCGTCAAAGCCATTGAACTGCACTTCTGGACCGCCACCATCGGCATCGTGATTTACATCGCGGCGATGTGGATTGCCGGTGTGATGCAAGGCCTCATGTGGCGTGCAGTCAACGCGGATGGCACCCTGACTTACACATTTGTCGAGTCGGTGAAAGCCACCTTCCCGTTTTATGTGCTGCGTCTGGTTGGCGGCTTGTTGTACCTGGGCGGCATGTGCGTGATGTTGTGGAACGTGTTCAAGACAGCGACTCAGGGTCGCTCCGTCGAGGTTCAGATTCCCATGCTGGCAGCCCACGCCTGAGGAGAAATAAAAAATGTCTCAAAATCCAAAATCGGGCGGTCTCTCCCATGAAAAAATCGAGACCAACAACTTCCTGATGATCGTGCTGATCTTGGTTGTGTTGCTGGTTGGCGGCATGGTCGAGATCGTGCCCCTGTTCTTCCAGAAGTCCACCACCCAGCCACTGGAAGGTCTCAAGCCTTACAACGCGCTGCAAGTGGCCGGGCGTGATGTTTATGTGCGTGAAGGTTGTTACAACTGTCACTCGCAGATGATCCGCCCCTTCCGAGCCGAAACATTGCGCTATGGCGCTTACTCTGTAGCGGGTGAGTTTGTGTACGACCATCCCTTCCAGTGGGGCTCCAAACGCACCGGTCCTGACTTGGCACGTGTGGGCGGTCGTTACAGCGACGAATGGCACCGCATTCACCTGAACAACCCGCGTGATCTGGTTCCGGAATCCAACATGCCCGCCTATTCCTGGCTCGAAAAAACCGCTGTGGACGGCGCCAGTTTGCCGACACACATGAAAGGCTTACGCACTTTGGGCGCGCCTTACAGCGATGAAGAAATTGCCAAGGCCTCAGAAGACGTCAAGGGCAAGACCGAAATGGACGCGGTGATTGCCTACTTGCAAGGCATGGGCATTCATCGCAAATAAACGGAGCAGAACATGGACATCAATACCTTGCGCTCTATCGTGACTGTTGTGACCTTTGTCATTTTCTTGGCCATCGTGTGGTGGGCGTTGTCTCGCCGTAACCGTGCCGACTTTGACGAAGCCGCCCAGCTGCCTTTTCGGCAGGATGACTGAATTGTCCTCAGCACATAAAAAATCAAAGGAATAAAAATGAGTGACTTCATCAGCAATTTCTGGCACTTGTATGTGGCCGGCATCACGCTGGTCAGCATCATCGCCTGTCTGATCCTGCTTTGGTTCAGCGGAAAAGCCAAGGCCATGACCGCCAATGACAACACCACAGGCCATGTCTGGGATGGTGACCTGCGCGAAATGAACAACCCATTGCCACGTTGGTGGGTGGGCCTATTTGTCATCACCATCGTGTTCGCGCTGGTTTATCTGGCCATGTACCCGGGCGTTGGCAATCTGCCTGGAAAGTTTGGCTGGACGTCCGCGGGTCAATACGATGCAGAGGTGGCCAAGGCCAATGCCGAAGTGGCCCCTTTGTACGCCAAGTTTTCGGGCATGTCGCCTGAAGATGTATCCAAAGACCCTCAGGCACAAGCCATCGGTAACCGTCTGTTCATGAACAACTGCGCCCAGTGCCATGGCTCAGACGCCCGTGGCAGCAAAGGCTTTCCTAATCTGGCGGACGGTGATTGGCTGTACGGTGGCACCCCAGAGATCATCAAGGCCTCCCTGGTCCAGGGTCGCAACGGCAACATGCCGCCGTTGGGCGCTGCAGTAGGCTCACCTGAAGACATTCGCAACGTGGCCCACTATGTGCTCAGCCTGTCGGGCAGTCCACACGACTCTTTGCGTGCTTCTTTGGGCAAGCCCAAGTTTGGTGTCTGCGCGGCTTGCCATGGTATGGACGGCAAGGGCAACCAAGCATTGGGCGCCCCCAACCTGACCGACGACATCTGGCTGCATGGCTGGGGTGAGAACGCCATTGTGAACATGATCAACAACGGCAAGGTCAACCAAATGCCTTCCCAGGCGGGCAAATTAACCGAAGGCCAGATCCATGTGCTGGCGTCTTATGTTTGGGCCTTGTCGAACAAGGCAGTGCCCGTTGGCAAATAAGGCGACAGGCCGACACAGTCACTGAGTCTGGACGCCCTTGATGGGCGTCCTGTGCATTGAAAGCAAATCATTTTGGACCCCCAGGAAAAAACTCCTCGCAAGATCGTGCCCATCGTCCCCGTGGTCGGTGCACCTGGTGTTGCGGATGAGGTGCAGATAAGGTCGCTTTACGAAGCGACCCAAAAAATTTACCCTCGCAGCGTGCATGGCATTTTTGCCAAATGGCGCTGGATCATGGTGGTCATCACGCAACTGGTTTTTTACGGCTTGCCTTGGCTTGAATGGGGCCAACGCCAGGCCGTGCTTTTTGACTTGGGCGCTCGGCGCTTTTATATTTTTGGTTTGGTCCTGTACCCGCAGGATTTCATTTACCTGACCGCAATCCTGGTCATCTCGGCATTTTCATTATTTTTGTTCACGGCCGTGGCCGGTCGCTTGTGGTGTGGCTATGCCTGTCCACAGACGGTGTACAGCGAAATCTTCATGTGGGTAGAACGCAAAATCGAAGGCGATCGCACGGCCCGCATGAAACTCGACGACGCCAGCATGTCGACCGAAAAACTGTTCAAGAAGTGGTACAAGCACATCGTTTGGCTGAGCATTTCCATGTGGACGGGGTTTACCTTTGTGGGTTATTTCACGCCCATCCATGATTTGGGCATGGCATTCTTCACGGTCAACATGAGTTCCTGGGAAGTCTTTTGGGTGTTTTTCTACGCCCTTGCGACCTATGGCAACGCGGGCTTCATGCGCGAGCAGGTCTGCAAATACATGTGCCCCTATGCGCGATTTCAAAGCGCCATGTTCGACAAGGACACCCTGATCGTCACCTACGATGCTGAGCGGGGTGAACCCCGCGGTGCACGATCCAAAAAATCCGATCCGGCTGCGCTCGGGCTGGGCGCCTGTGTGGACTGCAGCTTGTGTGTTCAGGTCTGCCCGACGGGCATCGACATACGCAAGGGACTTCAGTACGAATGCATTGGTTGCGGTGCCTGTGCCGATGTTTGCGATAACGTGATGGACAAAGTGGGTTATCCGCGTGGTTTGGTCAAATATTCCACCGAAAACGCCATGAAGAATCACTGGACGTCAGAACAAACCATGCGCCATGTGCTTCGGCCGCGTGTGTTGCTCTACATCGGCATTTTGAGCGTCGTGGTGTTGGCCTTGTTGACCAGTCTCGTTTTGAGAAAACCGTTCAAGGTGGATGTGGAGCGTGATCGATCTTCCTTAGCCCGGATTGTGTCCGGTGGCCACATCGAAAATGTTTACAGGCTGCAAATCATGAATGCTGCTGAAACGCCGCTTGATTTCCGATTGAGCGTTCAAGGTCTGCCCAACTTGTCTCTTGTAACCGCGCGGGACGTGCGGGTTGCGCCAACTGAATCGCTGTGGGTCGTGGCGCGTTTGCAGTTGCCTTACGATGCGGCACCTGCCGGGTCTCACCCGATTGTGTTCACGATCAATTCGGTGAATGAGGTGGGCCAGGTGCTTTCAGAGCTTCAGGAAAAATCGGTCTTTCTGGTGCCTCGTTGATACTTTTAAAAAGGCTTTTGCATGTCAAATTCAAGCGCTTCAAAATCCACTAACCATCCTTGGTGGTCGTATGGGCACGTTTGGCTCGTGATCTCGGGCCCGATGATTGTGGTGGTGGCTTCTTTCATCACGTTTTACTTGGCCGCTCACGGGCAAGACCCGGTGTTGACCCAGTACAACGGCGAAGCCGACCTGAAAACGCAAGACGCTCGTACAACTTTGGCACCCGCCATGCAGGCCAGAAACCATGCAGCCACGGGCACGTTGCCATCACCCGATTCCAATAAAAAACCTTGAGTGGTTTCGAGGAGACCTCTATGTTGGCAAAAAGAATGATGTGGATCGCCTGGCCTGCTTTTTTGGTAGCAGGTTTGCTGGAGATGCTGGTCTTTGGATTGGTCGATCCGCAGGATTTGCAGTGGTTCGGTCACCCGCTGGCGATGTCTCGCCAAGGTGTCTACACGCTGGCTTTTTTTGCTTTTTGGATTTTGACCCTGCTGTCGAGCGGGCTGACAGCGCTGTTATCGATGTCACCCTTTGAGGTCAACCGGTGCCCTGTGCCCATTGACGCAAGACCCACCGACTGTGCGCGGCAAGGAGAGGGTCGCTGCTGACTTGAATCGCCCAGATTCGCACAAGCCACTCGATCAACGCGTTGGCAAATGTCGTGGTTTCAATGGCAGTGGTTGTGGTTGGTGACCAAACGCTGCAGGGCTTCGGAGTCCAGAATACGAACATGCCTTTGCTTGACCTCGACAGTGCCATCTTCGACAAATTTGGAGAATGTCCGGCTGACGGTTTCCAGCTTCAGACCCAGGTAGCTGCCAATTTCTTCGCGGGTCATGCGCAAAATCAATTCTGATTGAGAGAAGCCACGATCGTGCAGACGCTGCACCAGGTTCAGCAAAAAGGCCGCCAGTCGTTCTTCTGCCCGCATGCTGCCCAGCAACAACATGACTCCGTGTTCTCGAACGATCTCGCGGCTCATGATTTTGTGCACGTGGTGCTGCAAGGCCGTCAGTTCTCTCGAAATTTCTTCAATTCGGTCAAAAGGCATCACGCAGACCTCGGCGTCCTCAAGTGCTACGGCATCGCAGCTGTGCTGGTCGTTCACGATTCCGTCCAAGCCAATGATCTCGCCCGCCATCTGAAAACCCGTCACTTGATCACGTCCATCCTCAGTGGCCAAGCAGGTTTTGAAAAAGCCGGTACGGATGGCATAGAGCGAGGTGAATTTTTCCCCGTTGGTGAACAAGGTCGTTCCCCGTTTGATTTTTCGTCGTACAGCAACCAGATCGTCAAGGCGGTTCAGGTCTTGTTCGGTCAGGCCCATGGGCATACACAACTCGCGCAAGTTGCAATTGGAGCAGGCGACTTTGATGGCTTGGGGATTCATGGTCTATCTCATGGATGGGTAATGGATTTGCCTTGGATCAAGCCTTGAGCTTAAACCGAAAAAAAGCCATAAGTTGGGGGTATACCCTTTCGATGCGGTGAATCATCTAAAACAAGTACGCTTTTTGACTTGGGTCAACACAATGGCTAAAGCAAAGCGTCACAGTCAACGCATTGCTTGTACACATCTGAATCAAGGGGCAGCTTCATGTCCGACATAACACCTGAATTACTGACTCGCTTCGATGTACCAGGCCCGCGGTACACCTCTTACCCGACAGCCGACCGATTTGTTGACGCTTTTGTTGAGGCTGACTATGTGCAGGCCCTTGATCAGCGCCGGTCGGGCAGGGTTGGCAAACAATTGCCGCTGTCCTTGTATGTGCACATCCCGTTTTGTGAGTCGCTTTGTTATTACTGCGCCTGCAACAAAATCATCACCAAACACAAAGAGCGATCGGCCGATTATTTGCGTTACCTGAGCAAAGAAGTCGAACTGCACGTCCGACATTTGGGCCCCGGCCAAACAGTCAGCCAGCTGCATTTAGGTGGTGGCACGCCTACCTTCATGAGCGATGACGAACTGCGCCAGCTGATGACCATGCTGCGCCACAATTTTAACTTTGTGCCCGGTGGTGAATATTCGGTAGAGGTAGATCCCCGCACCGTGGACGAAAACCGTCTGGCCATGCTCGCTGATTTGGGTTTCAACCGCTTGAGTTTTGGCGTTCAGGACTTCGACCCGGCTGTGCAAAAGGCGGTTCATCGCGTTCAGCCTGCAGAGCAAGTATTTCAATTGGTCGAGGCTGCGCGTCGTCTGGGTTTTGAATCGGTCAATCTGGACCTGATTTACGGCTTGCCGCTGCAAACACCTGAATCCTTTGACCGCACTTTGTTTCAGGTCAACCGCTTGCGACCTGACCGAATAGCACTGTATGCCTACGCGCATCTGCCTGAACGTTTCAAGCCACAGCGCCGTATTCATGCCGAAGATCTGCCTACCGGTAGTGACAAGGTGGTCATGCTGTCGCGCTCGCTGGACAGCTTGACCGATGCAGGCTACGTCTACATTGGCATGGACCACTTCGCCTTGCCCGAAGACACATTGGCGGTAGCCAAAAGACAAGGGCGTTTGCACCGCAATTTTCAGGGCTACAGCACGCAAGCGGATTGTGACCTCATCGCTTTGGGGGTTTCCTCGATTGGCCGCATCGGGACCACTTACAGCCAGAATGCCAAAACCATGGAAGAGTATGTTGATCTGCTCGACCAGGGACACTTTCCTGTTGTGAGAGGCTTGGCACTGACGCGCGACGACCTGATGCGCCGCTCGGTCATCATGGCCTTGATGTGTCAGGGGCACTTGCAGTACGAGGCCATCAACTTGGCCTGGTTGATTGATTTCAAAACTTATTTCTGCAAAGAAATGGGACAACTTGAAGAACTGCAGGCGCAAGGCCTGGTGCAGCTGAATGAGGCCGGCATTCAGGTCACGCCAATGGGCTGGTTTTTTGTGCGTGGCGTGGCCATGGTTTTTGACCGTTACATCCAGAGTGACCGCAGTCGAAGCCGCTATTCGAAAATCATTTGATGGGTGTGGGCCCAGCCCTCGGGTGGCATGAGGGACAATTCCAAGCAAGACCAACAAGCGGACATGCCATGCAAAGTTCTTTGGCCATCACGGCCTTGATGATGGGGGTGCTGGGTGGCCCCCATTGTGTGGCCATGTGCGGCGCCGCCTGTGCGGGTCTTGGCCAGGCTGCAGGCGAACGCCGTGGCCAAGCCTTGCTGGCTTTTCAGCTAGGACGCGTGGCTGGGTATTCTCTGTTGGGCGCTTTGGCGGCAGCCAGTGTGCAGGGCCTCGGTTGGTTGACGACACAGTCGGTCGCCATTCGCCCTGCTTGGACACTGCTGCACCTGGCTGCCCTGGCCCTCGGTGTTTTGTTGATGCTGCAGGCCAGGCAGCCCATTTGGCTCGAAGGTGCTGCGCGGCGATTGTGGAGCCGTGTGCGCGACTTCAACAAACGCTGGGGCAGGGCTGCACCCTGGGTGGTCGGCGGGCTCTGGGCCTTGATGCCCTGTGGTCTGCTTTACTCGGCCTTGATGGTGGCCGCCTTGACCAGCCAACCGCTTGAAGGCGCTGCCACCATGGCTTTGTTCGCTTTGGGCAGCAGCCTCAGCCTATGGGCTGGACCGTGGTTGTTTTTGCGCATGCAGTCGCTGGGCGATGGCGCCTGGGGCATGCGTGTGGCTGGCTTTGCTTTGGCCGCTGTGTCGGCTTGGGCTTTGTGGATGGGCTTGGTGCATGACCAGGCGCCGTGGTGCATTGCCCCCGTTTGAGGCAACAGCTTCATCGGCGTGACTAATCTTCAGGCTGACAAGCCCTTGTAGAGCATGTAAGCGGCCAGCAAATACAGCACGCTGGCAAATACGCGCTTGAGTTGTTTGACAGGCAGTTTGTGCGCAGTGGCCGCGCCCAGGGGGGCCATTAACACGCTGCAAACTGCAATTACCACCAGGGCAGGCAGCCACAGGTAGCCAAAACTGTGCTCTGGCAGGTTTTGCACGCCCTGGCCACTGACCACATAGCCCGCCACGTTGGCCAGTGCGATCGGAAAACCCAAGGCAGCACTGGTGGCCACGGCGTTGTGGATCGCCACATTGCACCAAGCCATGAAGGGCACGCTGATGAAGCCACCACCCGCACCGACAAGACCCGACAACAAGCCGATCAACCCACCTGCGCCCAACAAACCTGTAAACCCAGGCACCTGGCGGGAAGGCGCCGGCTTCTTGTCCAGAAACATTTGCGTTGCAGAAAACCCCACAAAAGCCGCAAAGAACAAGGCCAAGTAAGTGCCCTTGACGAACGAAAAAATGGCCAGGCTGCCGATCAGGCTGCCGATCACAATGCCCGGGGCCAGCCCTTTGACCAAGTCCCAGCGCACGGCTTTTTTCTTGTGGTGGGCACGCACACTGGACACCGACGTGAAAATGATGGTGGCCATGGACGTGGCGATCGCCATTTTGACGGCCAGGTCGGGGCTGACGCCACGGGCACTCAGCAAATACGTCAGGAACGGCACCATGATCATGCCCCCACCGATCCCCAAAAGGCCTGCCAGAAAGCCAGTGCAAAGCCCAAGAACAGCCAATTCGGCCAACAGCAGAGGTTCAATGATCATGTGCAAGGGGGGAGGTGAAAGATGGAAGGTGTCTGCGAGTGCCACCGGACCGGCATCCTGAACCGGGGTTCAGGTGGGCGAGGGCAGGCTGGCGTTGGGTTCATCTGACGCGAGATGATCACGCTCACCAGCTAATGTTCCAAGCCCGGCTCTAGGAGCATTGGTTCAAGGAAATATAAAGCCCGGCATGCACCGCAGACACCTCGATTGTAGGTCTTTATTAAGACCTGCATCAGAGGAATGTCTGGGTCAGATCAATTGACCGTCTTGTTCCAAAACCTGGTCAAGTCGCTTGAGCAGTTGAGTCAAGCGCAATTGCGAGTCTTCTGGAATATTTGACACGGCAGTTGTGGTCTTGGCGAGGCCCGACGAGGATTCGGGCAGATCAAATGCCAGGTTCAAGGCGGCCAACACGGCAATCCGGTCGCGCGCCTTGATCTTGCCGGCATCGCGTATCTTGCACATGGCCTCATCGACCTTGCTGACGGCTGCCAGCAAGCGCTCCTCGCCATCTACCGGGCAGCCAAGGATGTAACTTTGGCCCATGATCTGGACGTCTAATTGTTTGGTACTCATGCGGAGGCCTCAGGAGATGCGGGAGCGTTGGATGCGGGCAGGCGTTCGATGAGGGCATCCACGCGGGCTCTGGCTGCAGCCAGACGCGATTTGAGCTGATCACGTTCAAGGGTCAGAACTTGAACTTGTTGGGCCAGCAAAGCGTTGGTGCGTTGAAGCTCTTCGTGGCGCAGCAACAGATGATCCACACGCTCGGCAATTTGATCAATGGTGTCGGAATGGGCCATGGCAAACTCAGGAAAAAGAGGTTCACATTGTAGAGGGTAGGGCCATTTTGTAGGCTGCCAGACAGCTTACAACCTAAAATAGCCCCTGTTGGTGCTCGCGAAACCGGTTCACGGCTCGCAGTTCAACGGGAAGCAGGAGGGACAAGCCAACACGGCCCACCTAACCTGCGCTGCCCCCGCAACGGTAAACAGACGAGTTTTCAGTCACATGAGAACTCAGCTTTCATCTCAAACCACTGACCGCCCTGAAACAGGCGGTTGGGAAGGTGATGAAGGTCGCATCTGTCAGCCCGGATACCGGCCAACAAGGTGACCTGTCGCAAGACGGGTTGTAAAGCCCATGCACTGTCGGGGAAGGCGGTGAGGGCGATTGACTTGTTAGTTTTTTATGAAAAATTCATCACTTTTGCTGGCTGGCGTTGTCACGCTGGCTGTTTCATCCCATGCCCAGTCTGTTGACTCAACTGGATTACAACCTCATGAACTGACAGATCCCATCGTGATTTCAGCGTCTCGCGTGCCGCAACCGCGCTCTGCCGGATCAGTGGTGGTTGATGTCATCTCTCGCCAGCAAATTGAACAATCAGGTGCGTCCAACGTAGTTGAATTCTTGGACTCCGTCCCGGGGTTATCCGTAAATCGTTTGTATGGCCGGCTGGGCATTGATGCATCAGTGGACCTTGGCTACATGGGTGAGGCAGGCTCTCAAAACGTTCTCATCCTCGTTGATGGTCAGCGGGTCAACGGTATGGATTCCTCCGGCGTGCGTTTTGCGCAGGTCCCAATGAGCAGCATTGAACGTATCGAAATCCGCAAGGCTGGTGGCGGTGCACTTTATGGGGAGCGTGCCCAGGGGGGAGTGATAAATATCATTACACGTGCTGATGCTGCAAAAGAGGTTAGCCTTGGTCTTGGAAGCTTTGGGTATCGAAAAGCCGATGGATACCTAGGCTTCAAGACTGATGAATTTAGTGGTGGTCTTTCCTTGATGAGTGCACACTCGGACGGTCATCGTCAGCACAGCGATGCTCGTCAGGAAAGCGCACAGATTCGTATTTTTCACACATCGGCTCTGGGCAAGGTGTCCGTGACTGCCCGAGGTTTTGAGGAGACTGCCAACTTGCCGGGATCTTTAACCTCTGATGAATATGCAGCAGATCCGAAAAAAGCAAGCACATCTTATGCGCCCCATACACACCGTACAGGCAATTCTCTTGGCATCAAATACGATCGCTCTATAGGCGCTGAAGATTTGTTGACTGTCGACGTTTTGCACCAAACATCGAAAGATGAAAGCTACGGCACTTATTACTCTATGTGGAACGGCATGCAATTTGCCAACGCCTCTGCAAGCACCATAACCAACAAACGTATTTCCGTGAATCCTGAGTATCGAATGAAACTGGAAGTTGGACAACTTGTGTTCGGGGGCGAGTTTTCCGCTGCTGATGCCACTACGGATTCTGGCAAACAGGTTCACCGTTCAAGCGAGTCTGCCTATGTTCAAGCGATGCGACCCATGGGGTATGGAATCACGCTGGATGGCGGCGCACGCACACAGCAAGTGCATAGCGATTTCCAAAAATCAACAACAGATACACAAACTGGTTCAAGTGACCAGAAAAATGCTGTTTCTGCTGGCTTGAAGGCGCAACTTTCAGACGCAACTTCTTTGCGGGTGGGAGCCCTGACCGGGTTCAGATTTGCCAATGCTGACGAGTTGTACTTGTTTGACAGAGGCACTTTTGCCATGCTCGAAATTAATCCCAATCTGCGCCCAATGACTACCCGTGAATATTTCTTGCAAGCAGAGCAGAAATACTCAAGTGGAAAGGTGGAGGCGCATTACCGGCACATCAAAGCCAAGGATGAAATTGGCTACCAAGAAATTTGTGGATCGGTTGGTCCAACGTTGGCGTCATGCAACGCCAACTTGTATGACACAACCAGGTCCATTTTCTCTATTGCATCCGAATGGTCGGTGACGGCAACCCTTTCGGTTAAAGCTTCGGTTGACTTCATCAATGCCAAAATTGCAACAGGGAGCAATGCAGGCAATCGGTTGCCAATGACACCGAAAGAGGTTGCTCGCATCACTGCTGAGCAGCGATTCCAGGACTTTTCAGTGATGGCTTCATCGCATTACCGCAGTAACATGATCCAAGCGAGCGATCAAAGCATCTCCAATCCGGTGATTCCTTCGCGAAATCTGATCGATTTGGGTGCAAAAAAACAATTGAGCAAAACCATCTCAATGTCTGCATGGATTCGCAATCTGACAAATAAGAACTACTACGACTATGCAAGTGGTAATGGTATTTATCCTGCTGATCCCCGTGGCTTCTACCTGAACATCAAGGCCGGTCTGTAATCAATGCAGCCTGCTCTTACCCCCCAACGCATCGTCTGCCTCACTGAGGAGACAACCGAATGGCTTTACCTTTTGGGGCAGGAGCAGCGCATTGTGGGCATTTCGGGGTACACGGTGCGCCCGCGTCGGGCCCGGGAAGAAAAGCCCAAGGTCAGTGCTTTTTTGAGCGCCAAGATCGACAAGATCCTGGCGCTCAAACCCGATTGCGTGTTCGGATTTTCAGACCTGCAGGCCGATATCGCTGCCCTGCTGATCAAAGCTGGGGTGCAAGTCACCGTGTTCAACCAGCGCAGCATCGAAGAAATTTTTTCGATGCTTTACCAAGTTGCGGCCATGGTGGGCCAGGTTGATCAGGGCATGGCGCGACTACAGGCCATGCGCCAAGAACTGGATGCGATCCAATACAAGGCTGCGGGCTTCAAGCGCCGTCCCAAAGTTTTTTTTGAAGAGTGGGACGAGCCACACATCAGCGGCATTCGCTGGGTGTCGGAGTTGATGGGGATTGCAGGAGGTGACGACGTTTTCCCCGAGTTGGCTGTTCAGTCCATGGGCCGTGACCGCATCATTGCCGATGGGCAAACCATCATTGACCGTGCGCCTGACATCATCATTGGCTCTTGGTGCGGCAAGAAATTCAGGCCCGAAAAGGTCGCCGCCAGAGCAGGTTGGCAAGACGTGCCTGCTGTGCGTACGGGGCATATTTTTGAAATCAAGTCGGCTGATATTTTGCAGCCCGGACCTGCGGCACTCACCGATGGTGTGGCGCAGATGCACCGCATTTTCAGCCAGTGGGAAGCGCAGCATGCTTGAATGCCAACCAAGGTGCAAGGGACTAGCGGGAGGATTTAAAAAATGGATTCCCACATGCGTGAAGATGCTCAGGCACTTTTCAAGGGCCTTGGCTTTTGTACCTTGGCTGATTCAATCGGCGCAAGCCGTGACTGTGGTGGATGATCGCCAACAAAAAATACAGATCTCCCAAGCCCCGCAACGCATCGTGAGTTTGCTGCCATCGCTCACCGAAACCGTCTGCGCCTTGAACCAGTGCCACAAGTTGGTGGGCCTGGACCGGTATTCCAACTGGCCCGCATCGGTCAAAAATTTGCCTCGCGTGGGTGGCGGATTGGACCCCAACATCGAGAGCATCGTCGCGCTCAAGCCCGACCTGGTACTGGCAGCTGGCTCGACTCGGGGTGCAGACCGCTTGCAGGCCTTGGGCCTGACCGTGCTTCGCCTGGAGCCACGCAATCACGAAGATGCGCAGCGTGTTTGGCACACCGTGGGGCAGGCGCTGCATGTGCCCACTGCCGACAGTGACCGTGCCTGGCAAGGCATCCAGGCCGGTGTGCAAACTGCAGTTCAGTCGCTGCTGCCAAAGGCACGCCAGCAACGTGTTTACTTTGAAGTCAGCCCTGCGCCCTATGGGGCAAGCGAGGCCTCCTTTATTGGCGAGACGCTCACGCGCATGGGCGTGAGCAATATTTTGCCCGCGTCCATGGGGCCATTTCCACTGGTCAACCCCGAGTGGGTTGTGCAGGCAAAACCCGACGTGATCATGGTGGGTGACAGCAGTCGAATCAGCATGTCCCAACGCCCAGGTTGGTCGGGCTTGCGTGCCATGCAAGGACAGCGCCTGTGCGTGTTTAAACAAGATGAATCAGACATGTTGGTGCGTGCCGGGCCGCGCATGGCCGAAGGTGCACGGCTGATGGCTGACTGCTTGAACCGTGCAGCAACCGATGTTGCGACCGCCTTGATTAAGCCTGGGATAGGAAGATGAACCAGGCTGTTCTTGCCACCCGATGGGCGCTGTTTCTTATGGCCATCGGCGTGAGCTTGATTTTGCTCGGCACTGCTGCGGGCAGTCAGGGCTGGAATGCCTGGTGGCAGGTTCAATCGGATCCGGTTTTTCGCCAGATTGTGCTGGACATTCGTTTGCCGAGAAGCCTGGGGGCCTGGTTGGGTGGGGCCTTGTTGGGTTTGGCCGGTGCGGTGGCACAAGGCCTGTTTCGCAACCCGCTGGCTGATCCGTATTTGCTGGGCAGCGCCACGGGGGCTTCTGTGGGTGTAGCCACATACCTCAGCCTGCTGGGCGGCAGCACCTGGACCCTGAGCGCATGGCTTGGCTTGGGCCTGACAGGCGCTGCATTTACAGGTGCTGTGTTGGCAGTGGGGCTGACTTTGCTGCTGGCACGCGGGGTGCAGCAGACCCTGCGCCTGCTGTTGGCAGGCGTGGTGGTGGGTGTGGTGCTGGGCGCAGTGACTTCCTTGATGACTTTGCTTCAGCCACAGGTCTTGCAGGCCATGCAGGGCTTCATGCTCGGTTCGACCGCTTTTTTGAGCTGGCAGGCCTGCGTGACGCTGGCTGTGGTGTTGACCTTGTGCCTGGCCATGGCCTGGACATTTGCCAGCGTGTTGGATGCGCTCTCGCTGGGTGAGTCCACAGCACAAAGCCTGGGCATGCCCTTGCCCTTGGCTCGGGTGGTGTTGGTGGCTGTGGTTTCTTTGGCCACGGGCGCTGCGGTGGCGCACATCGGTCTGGTGGCTTTTGTGGGTTTGGCCGCGCCACATCTGGTGCATTCGCTTGTGCGCTGCACGCACGCTTGGCGCTTGCTGTTGTCCACGCTCATGGGTGGCGCCTTGCTGGTGTTGGCCGATGTGGCGGCCCGAGTACTGTTTGCCCCACAAGAGTTGCCCGTGGGCGTGCTCACGGCCGTGCTGGGTGGTGGGTATTTGCTGTGGCGTGTTTACCGTGATGCCAATGCCGGAGCAAGCGCATGACACATGCCCTGCAAACGGTGGATCTGAACGCCTCGCTGGGAGGGCGCAGAGTGCTGAACGGCATCAGTTTGCAAATCGCTGCTGGCCGCTGGACCTGTGTGGTGGGCCCCAACGGCGCTGGCAAGTCCAGCTTGCTGAAAGCCCTGGGAGGGTTGTTGCCGCACAACGGTCAGGTGTTGTGGCATGGCCAGCCACTCGAACAGTTGTCGCGCCGTGAACGTGCACTGCAATTGTCTTGGCTGGGACAGGGCGAAGCGAGCACGCTCGACTTGCGCGTGTGGGACGTTGCCATGCTCGGCCGTCTGCCGCATCAAGGCTGGCTGGGTACGCCCAGTGATCAAGACACGCAAATGGTCAAAGCCGCGCTCAAGGCCACGCGGGCGTGGGACTGGCGAGAACGCACCCTGAACGAGCTATCGGGTGGTGAGCGACAACGTGTCCTGCTTGCCCGTGCCATGGCGGGCAATGCGCCCATCATGCTGATGGACGAGCCACTGGCCAACCTCGATCCACCGCACCAAGTGGACTGGCTGGAGCAAGTGCACTGCCTGCTGGCCCAGGGCACCACTGTGGTCAGTGTGTTGCACGAGATAGCGATGGCGCTGCACGCAGACGACATCTTGGTGATGGCCGAAGGGCGGGTGATCCACCATGGCGCAAGCCATGAGACAGCCACCCATACCGCCATCGAAGCTGTGTTTGACCACCGCATCAGCATCCATGCGCTGGCTGGGCAGTGGGTAGTGCTTCCGCGGACCGATCAAGGTTGTGCTGCTCCCACACGCTGAATACATCTATCGGTCAGGATAGATGGCCAGAAAATAATGCCCAGCACAAAAAGCGCGAAGGCAATGCTTTTTCGAATGAATCAAAAGTGACCTGGATCAAGTCGTAGTGCCTCATGTCGAGGCCTAATGACAGCCGATTCTTCGGTCATTTTGGAAACATTCATGGAAACTTGGCGCAGCACTCGCAGACTCTGGCTGCTCGGCGGCGCATTGCTGGCGGTGCTATTGGGGCTTGGCGCATGGCTGTGGTCTCCTGTCACCGTGCCTGTGCAGGTGCTCAAGCCTCGTGAGCTGGTGCACAGCGTGGTTGCAACAGCCACATTCCAAACACAGCATCGGGCCAATGCAGGCGTTCAGATCGCTGGCAAGGTGTTGGCGGTCCCTGTGAAAGAAGGTGAGCGCTTCCAGCAAGGGCAGACCTTGCTGCAACTTGATGACAGCGAAACGCGTTCGGCCTTGGCTGCTGCCGAGTTGGCTGTTCAGCAGGCTGAATTCAAATTGCGCCAATGGCGCGAGGTGCAAGCGCCTAGCGCGCGTGCAAGTGAGCAGCAGGCCCGTGCAAACCTGGTCCAGACCCGTGCACAGTTGACACGTCAGCAAGATTTGTTTCGCCAGGGCTTCATTGGTCAGGCTGCACTGGATGAAGCCATGCGACTCTTTCAGGTGGCCCAGGCTCAAGCCTTGACGGCCCAGGCACAGCGCCAGGCCAACGAAGACGAAGGTGTTGAGCAATCTCTTGCCCAAAGCACGCTGGTGTTGGCGCGCACCAATGCCCAGGCCGCCAAAGCGCGCTTGTCTTACACCCTTCTGCAGGCCCCTTTTGATGGCCTCTTGGTCAACCGCAATGTCGAGCCCGGTGACATGGTTCAGCCAGGCAAGACCTTGTTGCTGCTCGCGCCCAATGGGCTGACAGAGTTGGTGGCGCAGATCGATGAGCGCAATTTGTCATTACTGCGGCTCGGCCAAGCTGCAATGGCTTCGGCCGATGCCTTTGCGCAACAGCGTTTTGCCGCTGTGGTCAGCGCCATTGCGCCAGGGGTGGATGCGCAGCGGGGATCGGTTCAGGTCAAGCTTCAGGTGGCTGCGCCACCCGACTACCTGCGGCAGGACATGACCGTTTCGGTTGAAATCGAGGTAGGGCGTCAAGCCGCTGCGTTGGCTGTGCCGATTGAGGCCGTACACGAGTCCGACTCTGCGCACCCTTGGGTGTGGCGCGTTACGGCAGCGTCAAGGCTGGAGCGCGCTCCGGTGACATTGGGTCTGCGCAGTGGTGCGTGGGTTCAGTTGCTCACAGGTGTCGAAGCGGGGCAACGGGTGTTGGCCACGGCGGGAGCGGGTTTGCGCGAAGCTCAGCGCGTGCGTCCAAGCCAGTCTTGAGACTCTGGAGCCATGCGATGCTGTTAAGCCGCCTGCAACCCTTTGAGTGGATTGTGGCTTCGCGCTTTTTGCGCGAAGGCCGCATGCAAAGCCTGTTCATCACCGTGGGTGTGGCGATTGGTGTGGCCGTGATCGTGTTCATGTCGGCACTGCTGCAGGGTTTGCAAGCGAACCTGGTCAAGCGCGTGTTGACCGCGCAGCCCCACATTCAAATTCTGCCGCCCAAGGAAAAGGTGCGCATTCAGCATGGTCAGGACGGTGCCTTGCATGCCGATCAGATTCAGGCACCGCTGCAGCGCCTCAAGTCGATCGACCAGTGGCAGGCGGTGCTCAATCTGCTGCGGTCCATGCCCGATGTGCGTGTGGCTTCCCCGGCCGTCACAGGCTCGACGTTCATCATGAGAGGAGCTGCCAGTCGTTCCCTCAGCCTGACTGCGGTCAACCTGGCGCTTTACCAGCAAATTGTGAACCTGAGCGACAAAGTCGTGGCGGGTCAAGCCCGGCTCGGCACCAACGACATATTGATCGGCACCGAACTGGCGGCTGACATGGGGGTGGGTGTCGGAGACAAGCTCTTGGTGCAGTCGGCCACCGGGGCGAGCAACCATTTTGTAATTGCCGGCATTCTTGATCTGGGCAACAAGGGGGCCAATCAACGCACTGGCTATGTGTCTTTGCACAGTGGCCAGAGTTTGCTGGGTTATCCCGGGGGCGTGACCAGCATCGACATCACGCTGCACGATGTGTATGCGGCCGAAGTGGTGGCCCAGCGCATTCAAACGCAAACCCACTTGCAGGCGGACAGCTGGATCAAGAACAACGCGCAGTTTTTCAGCGCCGTGAAATCACAGAGTTTGGCCAACACCGCCATTCGTTTCTTCGTGGGTTTGTCGGTGGCTTTTGGCATTGCCAGTGTGTTGGTGGTCTCTGTGGTGCAACGCTCCAAGGAAATCGGCATCCTGCGTGCCATGGGCATTTCACGGGGACAGGTCATGCGGATATTTTTGTTGCAAGGAGGCTTGCTGGGGCTGGGCGGCGCTGTAGTGGGCTGTGCCTTGGGCATTCTGTCATTGCAGTTGTGGTTGCAAATAGCCCGAACGCCGGAAGGCACCCCGATGTTTGCAGTGACCACTGACTTTTGGATGCTGTCCGGGGCCTTGGTCCTGGCCACGCTCAGCGGTCTGCTGGCCGCCTTGGCACCTGCCTTAAGGGCCGCCCGACTCGACCCGGTGGTCGCGATTCGCGGTTAAAGCCATGGAGCAAATCCCCTTGAACAGCTCGACTGAAGCTGCGCGGTCAGCCAATCCGCCTATCGTGCAACTGAGCAAGGTGCACAAGTCATTCAATGTCGGGGAACCCACCGAAGTGGAGGTGTTGCACGGAATTGACCTGGTATTGCGTGCCGGCGAATTCGTGGCGGTGATGGGCCCCTCCGGTTCAGGCAAAAGCACACTGCTCAACATCGTGGGCCTGCTGGACCGCCCCACGCTCGGGCAGTTGCAGATCACCGGGCTGGAAACCACCACGCTGGACGACAAAGCCCTGACGCAACTGCGCGGGCGCAGCATCGGTTTCGTATTTCAATACCACCATCTGATCGGGGCTTTCAGTGCCCTGGAAAACGTGATGCTGCCCATGGTGGGCATGCAGGGTTACCCGACAGCGGCCATCGAAAAACGCGCATTGGACTTGATGGACAGCGTGGGTTTGCTGAAGTGGCGCGACAACCCCGCCACCCTGCTGTCAGGGGGTCAGCAGCAGCGTGTGGCTGTTGCCCGCGCCTTGATCATGCAACCTGCCTTGTTGCTGGCAGACGAGCCCACAGGCAACCTGGACACCAAAAGTGCCGATGCCGTGTTTGAACTGTTTCGACAAGTCAACCGTGATCAGGGCACCGCGGTGCTGTTGGTGACCCACAACCCGCAGATGGCCCAACGCTGTGACCGCATCATCCAGGTCGTTGATGGCATGGTGTCCGGTTGATGCAGCCACTTGTGGTTTGAGGGGTGCTGGTCAGGTCAAAGCACGAGGCTTACTTTTTGGGCCGGCTGGGGGCCAGTGCTTTGCTGGGCACCCGTTTCCCCTGTCCTGCGTGCTCCAGAAACAGCAAAGTGTCCACATACCCCATGAATCGGTTCAGGTAATCCGGCGAGACCTCGCGCATCAACCCCAGCGACCGCAGCACCAGCATGTGCGAGTTGATGGGCCCCGCGTTGAGGGGGGCTTG
The DNA here is from genome assembly GCF_044361985.1 of Limnohabitans sp. Lineage (GTDB taxonomy): Bacteria > Pseudomonadota > Gammaproteobacteria > Burkholderiales > Burkholderiaceae_C > Limnohabitans_A. The sequence continues at coordinate 34,373 of NZ_JBIKHV010000007.1, forward strand.
GGCCATGGCTTGCGAGACTTGCTTTTGCACGCTGATCTGACCGAGCTGTTTGCGAAACTGCCGAATGCGCGGACTTTCAGCACGCCATGTGCTGCCAGTACCAGTGTCGGTTTCGGTGGCAGAGCCGGATTCTGCAGATTCAGTCTGCATGTCTTTGAGCAATGCAGCAAGAGGCGAGCCCCCTTGTGTTGGCGTAGCGCATGCCTTCGCCTGGGCTTCGGTCTTGCTGAAAGCCATCCCGACTGGAGCTGCGTCCAGTGTGGCTTTCAAACGAACCAAAGCCATTTCCAGCTTGTCGTTCAGCAGCCTTTGCGCTGGCCCCGTTTGCGCTCGCGCGCGTACGGTCAAAACGCTGATGTAGTGCCAGCTCACCGGCTCCAACTGCGCAGCGCCACGGGCCAGCAGCGATTCATGCAGTGCAGCCAGTGAGAGTTCCATGGGCGCGGCTTCAGTCATCCCGGCTGGGTGTTCGTTTTGCGCTCACGGCTGGCCTTGTCAACTTTGGGCACAGGCGCGATTTCAACGCGCCGGTTTTGTGCGCGGGCTTTGTCGTCGGTGTTGGGCACCAGCGCTTGCTCCTGGCCAAATGCCGCTGCAAAAAGCATGGTCGAAGGCATGCCCTCTTCAATCAGGGTGCGCGTGACTGTGAGGGCCCTTTGGGCCGAGAGTTCCCAGTTGTCTTCAAACTGGCGGTTGCGTCTGCCCACGGCGCTGTCATCCGTGAAACCACTCACCATCAACATTTCTTCGCGTGACTGCAGATAACTGCGCAGGGGGAGCACCAGACTTTTGAGCAGCTGGCGGCCTTCGGGTTCCAGTTTGTCGGAATTCAGTTCAAACAACAATTTACCGCTGATGCCGATACGGCCATTGTTCAGGGTGATGCGTCCACTGGCCAGCGGAATGGCCAGTGCATTTTCAAGGGAGATTCGGCGCTGCTCTTCAACCTGGCGTTTCTGCACTTCGTCTTCGAGCTTCGAGGCCATGTCCAGTTGAGCCGCCATGACGCCCACCAGCAGCAGCACAAACGCCCCGAGCAGACCGGTCATCAAGTCGGCAAACGAGATCCAGGCGGGTGAGGTGGACTCCAGGTCCTGATCGTGCTCCAGCATCAAACTGCACCTTCGGTGGCTGTATCGGCGCGGCGTTGCAGCGCTTCCAGCACGTCTTTCTGGCTGCCGATGCTCAAGTCGACGATTTCACGCGCCTGTGCAACGTAGTAAGCCAGTTGTTCGTCGCTGCGCGTCATCGATTTGTCGATGGCTTGCTCGATGCGCTCCAGGTTGGCCATGAGTTTGTCGTTGCTGGCACTGAAAGATCGGACCGCAAATCCAAACGTCTCTCCCAAACTGGCCACATCCACGGCGCTGGCGGTGACTTGGGCGGCAATGTCGCCCAGCTTGCCTGTTTCATGGGCCACATGTTCATGGAACTGCCCACTCGCCTGGGCCAGCGAGGCTTGGCTCGACTCAACGAGCTTGTCGATCACACCGCGCTGCTCAGTGGATGCGTGGTTGATGGCATCCAGCAGTGTGCTGAGCGTGCCCAGGATGCGCGTGCGCTCTTCTAGCAAGGCGTTGTCGCGCGCCACGCTGACCGAAATTTCCTGGCGCAATTGGCCGATGACTTCCGCTGCCGCTTTGGGCGCTTCAGAGGCCGTTTCGATCAAGCGGGTGATCGGGTCCTCCAAGGCTGTGCCCAGGCGGGTCAGGTGTTCGGTCACGGTGGATTGCAATTCGGCCAAACGTGCCACAGCAGCTTGGCCGCGTTCGTCTTCGGTCTCTCGCAGCGCCGACAGTTCGGTGCGCAACACGCTGGCCAACTCCTGCGCTCGCACGCTGTGTTGCGCTGCCCATTCGGCTTCGGAGGCGATGCGGGCATGCAGCAACTCATCCGAGGTAGCCATCAATCGGGTGATTTCCGCCAAGGTGCGGGTGGCCTGGGTTTGTGTGAAGCTGGTGATTTCTTGCGCAGTATGGGTCAGCGTGTCGCAAATGGCTTGCTGTTGTGCGATGGTTTGCGAACCTGATACGTGCCACTGCTCGGACAGTGATGTGGCCATGTTTTCAAGTGAGGCTTTCCAGGTGTCCAGGCGTTGCTGGTCTGCGTCAACTTGCTGGCTTTGTTGCAAGGCGTAGGCGGTGTTGACCGAATTCACCAGGGCTTGACTGCGTTGCTCAAAAGTCTGGCTGAATGCGTCCAGTGTCTGACCCATGCGCTCTGACATGCCCGTGCTGGCTGCTTCGTGGCGCGAAATGGCGGCGCTGTAGGTTTGGGCCACATGGGTGGTGGTGGCGCTGATTTGTGCATTCAACGCGCCCATGTGTTGCTGCGTGTTGTGCAGCAGGCGCTCGTTCATGGCCTGCGCTTGCTCGGCCAATTGGGTCATGGTGGCCTGTACCACGGGGCGAATGCCATCGCTTGCCATTTGCATGCTTTGGCCCAGACTGCTGCGCAGTGACTGGTCCACCGATTGGGCCAGCGTGGTGTAGGCCGAGTGCACATCCTTTTGAAAGTTTTTTTGGTTGTCCAGCAGGCGATCGTTGAGTTGCTGACTGCTGCGCTCGATCTGCAGCATCAGGCTTTGCAATTGCTGCACCACTTGCGGCAATGCTTGCGATTGCTGCTGCAGTGCCTTGAAAGTTTCTTGCCGTTGGTGCGTGAGTGAAAAACCGCGCAGGCTGGATGCCAGGTGCGTGTCCAGCAGCTGGGAAGCTTGTGCGCGCTCGCGCCGGGCCAGACTGCTCATGAGGCCCAACATGGCAGAAGTGGCCACACCCGCCACCGATGTGCCAAACGCCAGGCCCAGGCCTTTGATGGGCTCAGAAAATGCAGCGCGAATACCAGCCACACTGCTGGAGCCCTCCAGCGCAAAAACTGCACCGTTGAGCGTGACGACCATGCCCAAAAAGGTGCCCAACATGCCCAGCATGACCAACAGACCGACCAGGTAAGGCGTGAGGGCAGGGCCAGGCAGGCCCATGCGTTCCCCTTCAACCCGCTGCCGAATGGGGCTTTGCAGCTCGTAGGGCAGGGTGATCAGCCAGTCGCTCAGGCTTTGGAGTTCCGGGGGTATGTTGGCCAGCCCTTTTCTCAAGGCATCGGTTGAAGACCGGTATTGGCGCAATTCCATCGCCCCAAAGACATAGACTGCGCCAATCAAGGCGGTCATCACCAAAACCAGAAAGTGGCTGCGCGCCACCGTAGCAGCGACCCAGATGACCGCTAAAACGCCGAGTCCGAAGCTGATCTGAAAGGAATATCGTTTCATTGTTGTTGTGCGTGTTCTAAGTTAAATGCCTCAAGCAAGCCGAGTGTGGGCTGCATGCGAGTGTCCAGTTCGGCCAGCAAGGCCGTGCGCAAGGCTTGGCGCAGGGGCATGAGCCAGGCGCTTTGGCGCACGTCCATGGCGATCTCAGCTGCCGCCGTGGCCTCGGCTTGTTTTTTGGTGTGGCGCTTTACGGCTTGCACGAAGCGCTTTTCGTGAAGCTTGGGCACATTGGCCAGCAAAGCAGCTTCCCGTTCGCTGAGGGTGGCTTCAAAAGCTTCATCGAGCGCAGCCAGTTGCTGCAAAGCGCTTGAACTTTTGCGCAACTGTGCGCGAACCTGAGTGCGTAAATTTTGGAGGGTGGCTTCCATTTGCCGTTGCTGGGCGGCATAAAAGCGCCGGTAGGTCGTGAAGGCCGTCTTGGGGTCAATCGGTTCGTCCAGTTCTGCGGGTGGCATGTCGATGCGCGCAAGGCCCGAGCCAGGAGGGGCACCTTCCACAATGGACTGCTCAAGCTGGGACCGAATTTTGTTCACATGACGGCTCAGGGCTTCGGCCGTCATCAAAGCGGCACGGCGCGTGTTGGCAGGTGATGGTTGTAGCTGCAGTTCCGGGTTGAGCACGCCATGCAAGGCAATGGCGTGCCGAAAATTGAGCCAATCCCCCAATTTTTGCCCCACGTCGTAAGTATCCCGGGCAGCGTCGCTCATGTCGTTTTCGGTCAAAAAACGCACGAGTCTGGAACTGTGCAGAGGGGCACGCGAAAGGGGGCGCGTCATAAGAGTTTGGGTTTGGGGTTCAAATGAAAGAGCCAGGGAGCTCATGGTGTGAGGGGCGGGGCAGTCCCTCCGGGCGGGACGGCGGGTCAGGCAAAGGCAGCAAATTTTACCCGCCCTGACCCTCTGGGGCCGGGCCTGATTTGAGGTTCAAAGAAGTCAGTTTTGCACGGTGCTCAGGGCGTTTTGGGCTTGAAATCACAAAATGCCGCCACAGCGCATTCACCACAACGCGGTTTGCGGGCTTGGCACACGTAACGGCCGTGCAAGATCAACCAATGGTGGGCGTCCACCAAATAGTGGGCCGGAATGCGCTTGAGCAGCTTTTGTTCAACCGCCAAAGGCGTCTTGCCCGGGGCCAGGCCTGTTCGGTTGCCCAGACGAAATATATGCGTGTCCACTGCCATGGTGGGCTCGCCAAAGGCCGAGTTAAGGACCACATTGGCCGTTTTTCGACCCACGCCTGGCAGGGCTTCGAGGGCTTCCCGCGTGCGGGGCACCTGCCCACCGTGTTGCGTCACCAAAATTTGGCAGGTTGCCATCAGGTGTTTGGCTTTGCTGCGAAACAGGCCGATGGTCTTGATGTAACTCTCCAGCCCTTGCAGGCCCAGGTCCAGAATTTTTTGCGGCGACCCGGCAACTGGAAACAGCTTGCGCGTGGCTTTGTTCACCCCCACATCGGTAGCCTGGGCCGACAGCAGGACAGCGGCCAGCAGCTCAAACACGCTGGTGTAGGCCAGTTCGGTCACAGGCATGGGGTTGGCAGCTTTCAGTGTGGCAAAAAAAGATTCAATCTGTGCGGGCTTCATGGTGTCCAGATGTAGGCAAAATAAGGGTCAAGTCAACTTGGGGAAGATACACCATGCCATTGCAGTTTGCAGACCGCCTGAACAACGTCGAAACCTCTGCCATTCGGGAGCTATTCAAGCTGCTGGGCAAGCCGGGCATCATCAGCTTTGCCGGCGGCTTTCCTGACAGCGCCCTGTTTGACGTGGACGGCATCCGGGAGGCCAGCAACGCCGCCCTGACGCAAGACCCTGGTGCGGCCTTGCAATACGGCGCCACCGAAGGTTATGGCCCGCTGCGGGAACAGCTGGCTGAATTCATGGTACAAAAAGGCGCCAAAGACGTGACCGCCGATCAACTGATCGTGACCACGGGCAGCCAGCAGGCGCTGGACCTGATTGGCAAGACCATGATCAGCCCTGGCGACAAGGTGATCGTCGAAGGTCCCACATTTTTGGCCACCATCCAGTGCTTTCGCCTTTATGGGGCCGAACTCATCAGCGCTCCGGTGGATGAACACGGTGTCATGACCGACGAACTCGACAAACTGATCGCCGAGCACAAACCCAAATTTGTCTACTTGATCCCGACCTTTGGCAACCCCAGCGGGGCCTTGTTGAGCGCCGAGCGCCGCCGCCAAGTGCTGGAAATGGCCGTCAAGTACCAGACCCTGATTGTCGAAGACGACCCGTATGGTGATTTGTTTTTTGGCGAAGCCCCACCACCCAGCCTGCTGGCCATGAGCGCGTCCGTGCCCGGCAGCCGCGAGTGGCTGGTGCATTGCGGCTCATTGTCCAAAGTGCTGTCGCCCGGTCTGCGTGTGGGCTGGATGGTTGCGCCGCCTGAGTTACTGGCTCGCGCCACCATGTGCAAACAGTTCAGCGATGCGCACACCAGCACCTTTGCCCAGGCCACAGCGGCGCATTACCTCAAGTCGGGCCGCATGCCCGGCACGCTCGACAAAGTCCGTGCCGTCTATGCCCAACGCGCCCAAACCATGGGCCATGCCCTGCGTCAGCAGTTGGGTGATGCGGTGGCGTTTGTGCAGCCTGAAGGGGGTTTGTTTGTCTGGGCCCGCCTGACAGGCGCTGGTGGTCAAGTGGCCGATGGCAATGTGTATGCCAAACGCGCCATCGAGCAAGGCGTGGCCTTTGTACCGGGCGCGCCCTTCTTTTGTGCCCAGCCTGACCATGCCACCTTCCGCCTGAGCTTTGCCACCGTGGGCGAAGACAAGATCCTTGAGGGCGTCTCGCGTCTGGCCAAGGCTTTGTGAGCTTGGACGGATGACCACAGAGCTCTCCCTGAATGTCGATGGCACCGAAGTCTTGCTGCAAGGGCAGGGGGGTCATGTCGTCCTGATGCTGCATGGCTGGCCCGATACCCGCGCCTTGTGGGACGACACCGTACTGGCCCTCAGGGCCGACCATGTTTGCGCGCGCTTGACCTTGCCGGGTTTCACACTCGGCCCGGTGTCTGCCATGTCGCTGGAGGATATGAATCAGTTTTTGCGCCGCGTCATCACCCGCATCAGTCCGGGCAAGCCCGTGACGCTGATGTTGCACGATTGGGGCTGCGTATTTGGTTATGAATTTGCCTTCCGCCACCCCGAACGTGTGGCCCGGGTGGTCGCGGTGGATGTGGGTGACCACAATTCGCCCCATTTGCAGCGCAGTTGGGGCATGCGCGAAAAATTCTCGGTCTTCGCCTACCAATACTGGTTGGCCATGGCCTGGAAAATTGGCCGCTCCTTCAGCCCAGGCTTGGGTAACCGAATGACCCGGGCCATGGCTCGGTGGCTTCGCTGCCCCACTGACCCAGCCAGCATCAGTTACCGCATGAACTACCCCTACGCCATGCAGTGGTTCGGTACGGCTGGGGGGTTCAGGCGGGCCGCCCCGGTGCAGTTGTCCATGCCCACGCTGTATGTGTATGGCGCACGCAAACCCTTCATGTTCCATTCACCTGAATGGCTGGAAAAGTTGGCAGCGCGTGAAGGCTGCGCCGTCGAAGGCCTGCCCTGCGGGCATTGGGTCATGGTGTCAGAGCCCGAAGCGTTTCAGGCCCGCGTGCGCGGATGGCTGGCTGGCTGGCCAAGGATGAGGTTTGCGGCATGAAACCCGAAGACCTGGTGAAGCTGGTCACCACACCCATGCCTTATGGCAAGCACAAGGGCATGCTCATTGCCGATTTGCCCGGCAACTACCTGAACTGGTTTGCCCGTGAGGGGTTTCCCAAAGGTGAGGTGGGCCAGTTGTTGCGACTGATGCAAGAGATCGATCACAACGGCCTGAGCGACCTGCTCAAGCCCTTGCGCCAAGGAAGCATCAAGGTCTGACGACTTCCAGCAAGCGGTCGAGACCCCCCTCGTCAATGGCCACCATGGCCTGTTCGCGTACCTTGGGTTTGGCGTGGTAGGCCACTGAAAGGCCTGCTTCGCCCATCATGGGCAAGTCGTTCGCGCCATCGCCCATGGCGATCGCCTGGTGGGGTGAGATGCCCATTTGCTGGCAGGTTTCCAACAAGGTTTTGCGCTTTTCTTCGCCATCACAAATGTCGCCCCAGGCCTGGTCCACCATGCGACCTGTGAGCAGGCCATCGGCCACTTCAAGCACGTTGGAACGGGTCCAATCAATGCCTAACAGATCGCGCACATGGTCAGTGAAGTAAGTGAACCCGCCCGAGACCAGCAACACTTTCATGCCCGCCACTTTGCAGGCTTTGACCAAATCGGCCGCACCGGGATTCAGGCGAAGGCGGTCGGTCAGCACCTGTTGCATGTGGTTCACGCTGACCCCCTTGAGCAAGGCCACCCGTTGGCGCAGGCTTTCCTTGTAATCGGCAATCTCTCCGCGCATGGCGGCTTCGGTGATGGCGGCGACTTCAGCCTTGCGGCCCGCAGCATCGGCAATTTCGTCCACGCACTCGATGTTGATCAGGGTGGAATCCATGTCAAACGCGATCAGCTTGAACTGGGACAGCGAAAGGGGTGCGGCAATGCCGCGAAGGGTCAAGCCGGGGGCAAATTCGGTAGCAGTTGTCATGGTCTGAAATTATCAAGGGTTGTGAAGGGGTTCAGGCAGGGGCTGTTTCCAGTTTTGGCTGTCCAAGACTGCGCAAAACATCACGCACCATCTGCGCCCGCATCTTGGGGTCGGGCAGTTCGCGTTCAATGCGCAATTTGTCGTTGCCGGCCAGCTTGATGTGCTTGTTTTTCTGGATCAAGCCAATGATGGCCATGGGTTCCACGGGCGGGTTGGGTTTGAAGGTGATCTGAATCACCCCTGGGGCAGCATCGACCTTGATGACACCATAACTTTGGGTCAGCACCCGCAGTCGGTGCACGTCCACCAGCGTTTGCGCCTGTGTCGGCAGTTTGCCAAAGCGGTCGACGATTTCTTCCAGCAAGGCGTCAATCTGGTCGTTGGTTTTGGCGGTGGCCAGTTTCTTGTAAAAGCTCAGGCGCAGGTGCACATCGCCACAATAGTCACCCGGCAGCAAGGCGGGCGCGTGCAGATTGATGTCGGTGGTGGCAGACAAGGGGCTCAGCAAATCAGGCTCTTTACCCGCCTTGAGGCAGCGAACGGCTTCGGACAGCATTTCGTTGTAAAGCTGAAAGCCCACTTCGAGCATGTTGCCGCTCTGGTTCTCGCCCAGAACCTCGCCCGCGCCACGAATCTCCAGATCGTGCATGGCCAAATAAAAGCCGCTGCCCAGTTCTTCCATCTGCTGAATGGCGTCGAGCCGCTGGGCGGCTTGTTTGGTCAGGCCCTGAATTTCGGGCACCATCAAGTAGGCATACGCCTGGTGGTGAGAGCGGCCCACACGGCCTCGCAACTGGTGCAGCTGGGCCAGGCCGAATTTGTCGGCACGGCTCATCACGATGGTGTTGGCAGTCGGCACATCAATGCCAGTCTCGATGATGGTCGAGCACAGCAAGATGTTGTAGCGCTGGGCCACAAAGTCGCGCATCACGCGTTCCAGTTCACGCTCGGGCATCTGGCCATGCGCCACGGCGATGCGCGCTTCGGGCAGGATTTCTTCGAGCTTTTGGCGGCGGTTTTCGATCGTATCGACTTCGTTGTGCAAAAAGTACACCTGCCCGCCGCGCTTGAGTTCGCGCAGCACAGCTTCGCGAATCACGCCCGTGCCCTCATTGCGCACAAAGGTTTTGATGGCCAGACGGCGCTGAGGGGCGGTGGCAATCACGCTCAGATCGCGCAGCCCCTCCAAGGCCATGCCCAGTGTTCTCGGAATGGGCGTGGCGGTCAGGGTGAGCACATCCACCTCGGCCCGCAAGGCTTTCATGGCTTCTTTATGGCGCACGCCAAAGCGGTGCTCTTCATCGATGATGAGCAGCCCCAGATTGTGAAAATGCGTGGAGGCGCTCAGCAACTTGTGCGTACCTACCACGATGTCGACCGTCCCATCGGCAATGCCTTTGAGCGCCGCTGTGACTTCTTTGCCTGAGCGAAAGCGCGACACCTCGGCAATTTGTACAGGCCATTTGGCAAAGCGGTCTTTCAATGTCTGAAAGTGTTGCTCGGCCAGCAAGGTGGTTGGGGCCAGCAAGGCGACTTGTTTACCGCCCGTGACGGCCACAAAGGCAGCGCGCAGCGCCACTTCGGTCTTGCCAAAGCCCACATCACCGCAGACCAGGCGGTCCATCGGACGGGGGCTGATCATGTCCTGAATCACGGCGTGAATGGCCGCGTTTTGGTCGGCTGTTTCTTCAAAACCAAAGTCATTCGCAAAGGTTTCGTAGTCCTGTGGGCTGTACCGGAAAGCGTGGCCTTCGCGTGCGGCCCGGCGCGCATAGATGTTGAGCAGTTCGGCGGCCGAATCGCGCACCTGTTCGGCGGCCTTGCGCTTGGCTTTTTCCCACTGTCCCGAGCCCAACTTGTGCAAGGGGGCCTCGTCAGCACTCACGCCGGTGTAGCGGCTGATCAGTTGCAACTGGCTCACGGGCACATAAAGTGTGGCGTCGCCTGCGTATTCCAAGTGCAAAAACTCTTGAGCAGCGGGTGTGCCATCGGCATTTTTTTCACCCATGTCCATGTTGATCAGGCCCCGATAGCGTCCGATGCCATGTTGGCTGTGCACCACCGGGTCGCCCACGTTCAGCTCGCTCAAGTCCTTGATCAGCGCTTCCACATCGCTGACTTGTTCTTGCTTTTTGCGACGGCGAGTGGTGGGACCTGCGGCAAAGAGCTCGGTTTCGGTGACCAGATCGATGCCTTGCTCAAACCAGTGAAAGCCTTTGTTCAGCGACGAGGTGGCCATGCCGACTTTTTCGTCGCTGACCAAAAACTCATGCAAGGTGTCGAAAACGGGGGGCGTCAGGCCGCTGGAGCGAACAAAATCGAGCAGGCTTTCTCGTCGGCCATTGCTTTCGGCGAGGATCAGCACGCGGCTGACGCCGCTGCGAATATGGGCTTGCAGCCGAGCCAGCGGATCTTCGGCACCGCGCACCACCGTCAGCTCGGGCAGGGCCTGCGCCAGGGTGTTGTCGGGCACGTCGTCTGAACCAGACCTCAGGGCCAGTTGTGCGTGCTGATTGCACAGGCCGTAAAACTGCTCGGCGCTCAAAAACAAAGCATCGGGCGGCAGCACCGGCCGCTCGGGGTCACCCTGCACCAGGCGGTAACGGTCACGGGTGTCTTGCCAAAAACGCTGAAAGGCCGGTTCCAGATCACCGTGCAGGACCAAGGTGGCCGCATCGGCCTGGCCAGCGCCCAAGTAGTCGAACACCGTCGCGGTCTCTTCAAAGAACAAGGGCAGGTAATACTCGATGCCCGCTGTCGCCACGCCGTTGCCCATGTCTTTGTAGATACGGCTTTTGGTGGGGTCGCCTTCGAGCAATTCGCGCCAGCGGCTGCGAAAGCGCGCACGGGCCGCTTCATCCATCGGAAACTCTCGACCTGGCAACAGACGCACTTCCGGCACGGGGTAGAGGCTGCGCTGGCTGTCGGGGTCAAAGGTGCGGATGCTGTCGATCTCGTCGTCAAACAAGTCCACTCGGTAGGGCACCAAGGAGCCCATGGGGAACAAATCAATCAGGCCACCGCGCACCGCGTATTCGCCGGGGCTGACCACTTGGCTCACATGCGAGTAGCCCGCCAGCGTGAGCTGGGCCTTGAGCTGCGCTTCGTCGAGCTTTTGCTTGACCTTGAATTCAAAGGTGTAACCCGCCAGAAAAGAGGGCGGAGCCAGCCGGTAAAGTGCTGTGGTGGCGGGCACCAACACCACGTCGGCGCTTTCTGGGTGGTTGCGCTGCTTGATGCGCCACAACGTGGCCAGGCGCTCGCTGATCAGGTCTTGGTGCGGAGAAAAGGTGTCATAGGGCAGGGTTTCCCAGTCTGGAAACACCACGCAGCGCAGGCTGGGTTCAAAAAAAACCAGTTCTTCCATCAGGCGCTGGGCATCGGCGGCATCGGCCGTGACGATGGCCGTGACCTTACCGGTCTTTTTCTCGCGTTCAGCCAGTTGTGCCAGCAGCACAGCATCTGCTGACCCCACAGGGCGGGGTAGCGTGAATCGTTTGCCGATATTGAGGCTTGGAAGTGGCATGTCGGTGGTGTTGGAAAATGCAAAAACCCCCCGCCAAAAAGGAGGGGGGTGGGCGAGTTGGCAGACCGAGGTATTGTAGAAGGCGATCAATGACCCAGGGTTGTTCAATGCGGCTGGGTGCCCAAGCGCCTGAGTGAGTTGAGCCATTGGCCCAACACAAGGCTTCAGACCCGAAAAATTGGGCCGCGGAGGCAAGCTTCTACAATGGAAGGCCATGCCCAAGACTTTTGATTCCCCCCGTTTTCATGTGCTGATTCCCTGTGCCGGTCAGGGCAGCCGTGCTGGTACCGCCATGCCCAAGCAATACCAAACTGTTGCCGGGCGCCCGATGCTCATGCACACCTTGCAGGCTTTGGCGCAGGTGCCGCAAATAGCCGATGGTTTCGTGGTTCTGGCGCCTGACGACGACTTTGTCTGGCCCGCGGATCAGCGCTGGCCGTCAAAATTTGTTCGTTTGGCGTGCGGCGGTGCAAGCCGCGCTGAGAGCGTGTTCAACGGCCTGAGCGCCATGCTGGCTGCGGGGGTCTGCGCCGACGATTGGGTGTTGGTGCACGACGCAGCGCGTTGCCTGATCACACCTGAGGCCGTCTCTCTGTTGATCGAAACGTGCCGGGATGACCCTGTGGGCGGTTTGCTCGCCTTGCCGTTGCCCGACACCCTGAAGTCTCACAGGCTGACGGAGCAGGGCGCCCGTGTAGCCGACACCGTGCCCCGCGATGACAAATGGCTGGCACAAACGCCGCAAATGTTCCGTTTGGATGCCTTGCACAGCGCGTTGGCCAGTGCGGTCACCAATGGGTTTGAGGGCATCACCGACGAGTCCAGTGCCATGGAACGCTTGGGCCTTTCGCCTCGCCTGGTGCCTGGATCGACCCAGAATCTGAAAGTAACTTACCCGGCAGACTTTGCATTTGCCGAAGCTGTTTTGAAAGGCAACGCATGAACATCCGAATGGGTGAAGGCTGGGATGTACACGCCCTGGTGCCTGGCAGAAAACTGATTTTGGGTGGCGTCGAGATTTCGCACACTGCAGGCCTCTTGGGCCACTCGGATGCTGATGTGCTGTTGCACGCCATCACCGATGCGGTGCTGGGCGCTGCAGGTCTGGGCGACATCGGACGGCATTTTCCCGATACCGATGTTCAGTTCAAAGGCGCTGATTCGGCGGTGTTGTTGGCTGAAGCCATGCGGCGTGTGCGTGCCCAGGGCTATGAGTTGCTCAACGTTGACAGCACCGTGATCGCTCAGGCGCCCAAATTGGCGCCGCACATGGAGGCCATGTGCGCCTCGGTGGCACGTGCGTTGGGAGTGGACGTCAGTCAGGTCAATGTGAAAGCCAAAACCGCAGAAAAATTGGGCCCGGTGGGGATGGGGCAAAGCATCGAGGCCCGCGCGGTCGCGTTGCTGAAAAAGCAGTAACAGACAGGACTTTGGGTGCTTGAAATCAAGACTCGCTTGGCACTTGCCTGAACTTCATCAGGGCCATCAGCCCACCAGCGCTGTTGTTGAACACCGAAAAGGTGCCGCCCATGCGCTGCACCGAGCGTTCCACAATGGCCAAACCCAAGCCTGATCCGGTGGCGGATGTTCTGGCTGCATCGCCCCTGAAGAAGGGTTGCGTCAGGTTTTTCAAGGCTTCTTCAGACACACCAGGGCCCTGGTCTCGCACCCTCAGCAAGACCCAGCCCTCGTGCACACGGGCCACGATTTCGACGCGCGTCACGCCATCGGCCGGGCTTTGACCATATCGGCGGGCGTTTTCCAGCAAGTTGGACAAAACGCGCACCAACTCCACCTGCTCGGCTTTCACCAGCAAGTCTTCCGCCACATCCACCGAGATTTCAAAGCGCGGATTGTTTCGCCAGGGGGAAATGCTGCGGCTGATCACGCCCGATAGCAATACAGGCCCCAAATCATTGGGCTCGGGTCGCGCATAGTCCAGAAATTTATCGATGATGGCGTCAAGCTGCGCAATGTCAGCGGCCATCAAATCTCGGGTTTCGAGGTCGGCAACGCTGAGCTCTGTTTCTAGCCGCAAACGCGCAAGGGGCGTGCGCAGGTCGTGCGAGATGCCTGCCAGCATCAAGGCCCTTTCATGTTCGATTTTGGCCAGGCGCTCGGCCATGCGGTTGAAGCCAATGTTGACCTCGCGGATCTCACTGGTGGCCGCGTCTTCGTCCAAAGTGGAAGTATTGAAATGCCCCTCTCTGACCTGGCTGGCTGCAAACGACAGGCGTTTCAGGGGTTGGTTGATCAGTCCGGCCATCATGGCGGCACCGGCCAAAGACAGCGCCAATGTGACACCCAACCAAGTCAGCCAGGCTGAGCCGCCAAGGGGCTGCAGCCGCTCAGGGTCCATTTGCAGCCAATAACTGTCGCGCTCCATCTGGAACCCCACCCAAAGTCCGGCAGCGTCATTCACGCGCGAGGCGATCACGGTGCCTGGCCCGAGCCGTTTGACCATCTCTTCCACCAGCTGGTTTTCCATGCCTGAAGCGATAAAAGGCACTATTTTGTCCCCGGGTTCGCGGGTCTGGATGCTCACGTCCTCTTCGTCTGCCAACATTTTGAGCAGCGCCACCCGTGCAATGGCATCGGAGTGCATCAATGCGGTCTTGGTCAAATTGACCACGGTGGCAATTTGATGGGCATTTCGCAAAATGCGCGGCTCGTATTCCTGGGTGCGAAACATTTGCAGCCAAGCGAGGCTGCTGCACAGAATCAACAAAGCCAGTAAAAAGAAAGTCCGCCAAAACAGACTCAGCTTGAACCTGCGGGGCGACTCATCGGGTTCTGTCTGCTCGGGGGGGGAGATTTCAGGTGCGCTCACGGCTGACCATCAGGCACAAACACATACCCAACGCCCCAGACGGTTTGAATGATTTTGGGGGTGGCAGGGTCCAGCTCGATCATTTTTCGCAGTCTGGAAATCTGCACGTCCAGGCTCCGGTCGAAGGGCTCAAATTCGCGTCCCCGGGCCAGATGGGCCAGTTTGTCACGCGTGAGCGCTTGCTTGGGATGCCTTGCGAGGGCTTTCAGCATGGCAAATTCACCGCTGGTCAGCGGCATCTCCTGGCCATTTTTAGACAAGGACCGAGTCCCCAAATCCAGCAAAAAAGCCCCGAACGCAATGACCTCATGCTCACTGGTTGACGGCGCCCCCGGCACTTCACTTTGGGGCCTGCGGCGCAAAACCGCATGGATGCGTGCCAGCAATTCACGCGGGTTGAAGGGCTTGCCCAGGTAGTCATCTGCACCGATCTCCAGTCCAGTGATGCGGTCCACATCCTCAACTTTGGCCGTCAACATGATGACCGGTATCTTGACCCCAGCAGCACGCAGGCGACGACATATGGTCAGGCCATCCTCACCGGGCAACATCAAATCCAGCACCATCAAATCGATCGTTTCACGCTGCAAGATGCGGTCCAATGCACGCCCGTCTTCGGCCAGTAAAACGTCAAAGCCTTCTTGTGACAGAAAACGGCGCAACAAATCGCGGATGCGGGCGTCATCGTCGACGATGACGATCTTGTCAAGGCGTGATGATGTGCTCATGGTTTATTGCGCGGTCCAGCCACCATCCATGTTCCAGGCCACACCGCGCACGTTGTTGCCCGCAGGTGAGCAAAAGAACACCGCCAATTCACCCAGCTCTTCGGGGGTGGTGAACTGCATCGAGGGCTCTTTCTCCTGCAACAAAACTTTTTTGGCTTCTTCGTTGGACAAGCCCATGGCAACCGCTTTGGCATCCACCTGTTTTTGTACCAGCGGGGTCAGCACCCAACCTGGGCAAATGGCGTTGCAGGTCACGCCCGTGGTGGCGTTTTCCAAAGCAGTGACTTTGGTCAGTCCGACCACGCCGTGCTTGGCGGCCACATAAGCCGACTTTTCTGCCGAGCCCACCAAACCGTGGATGGAAGCCACGTTGATGATGCGCCCCCAGTTGCGGGCCTTCATGGCTGGCAGGGCCAAGCGTGTGGCGTGAAAGGCGCTGCTCATGTTGATCGCAATGATCGCGTCCCAGCGTTCAACCGGAAAATCTTCGATTTTTGCGACGTGCTGAATGCCTGCGTTGTTCACCAGAATGTCCACGCAGCCGAAGGTGTCGGCGGCAAACTTCATCATGGCGTCGATCTCAGAGGCTTTGCTCATGTCAGCGCCATGGTAAGCAACCTTGACGCCCAAGGCGGCGATTTCGGCTTTGGGGCCCTCGACATCACCAAAGCCATTCAAAACGATGTGCGCACCTTGTTTGGCCAATGCCTTGGCAATGCCCAGTCCGATACCGCTGGTTGAACCCGTAACCAAAGCCGTTTTACCTTGCAACATGATTTCCACTCCAAAAGATCAATTAGGATGTTCTAAAGTCCATTATGGCGCTGCAAAAGCCCGGTTTGAACCAAGGCGCCCTCAGATTCTTCCTGATCACTATGTCCACCATCACCACACCGCCCCAACTTGACTTTGTCAGCTGCCCCCACCCCGAAGGCCAACACCGCATGGCGTATTGGCGCTGGGGCGATATGCGGGCTCGTCATGTGGTGGTGTGTGCACATGGACTGACGCGTCAAGGCCGAGATTTTGACCGCCTGGCACAAGCCCTTGTGGCCCAAAACCCGGAGCCTTTGCAAGTCATTTGCCCAGATGTGGTGGGCCGGGGCCGCAGCGAGTGGCTCAGCAACCCTTCGGGCTACCAAATTCCGCAATATGCCGCTGACATGCTGGCCCTATTGGGCCAACTGAACGCACAAATGAGCGAACAAATGAGCGACCCATTGGGCGCAACAAACGCCATGCAAACGCTGGACTGGGTCGGCACCAGCATGGGCGGTCTCATCGGCATGGTCTTGGCCGGCCAGCCCGGCTTGCCTTTGCCTGCGCCCATTCGTCGTCTGGTTCTGAACGATGTCGGACCCGCCATCAGCTGGTCTTCGGTTCAACGCATGCAAACCTATGTCGGTCAATATGGGCAGTACCGCGACCTGGATGAGGCTGCTGCGGTTCTGCGTGAATTGTCTCAAGGCTTTGGGCCTGTGCCTGCCGATGTCTGGCGCGAGATGTCCGCTCACATGACACGGCCGGGCTTAAACGGTGCGTTGACTTTGCACTACGACCCGGCCATTGGTGTGCCGGTTCGAGCCCTGACCGAAGAGTTGGCCACCGCAGGCGAAGCCGCGCTGTGGACCTTGTACGACCAGATCCAGGCCACGACCCTGTTAATTCGCGGACAAGACTCGGATTTATTGACCCCTGAAACGGCCATGGCTATGGCGCAGCGCGGCCCCAGGGCGCGTTTGGAGACTTGGGCAGGTTTTGGCCATGCGCCCACATTGACCAGCGACGACCAGATGGCTTCGGTGGCCAAATTCCTGATGGGTGTTTGAACCCATGGTCAGCCCCACTTCCAGCCATTCCGCAAGCCCGATGTCGGCATCTGGACGTTTGCATGCGCCCCTGCTGCCACCCGTCATGCTGGCCACCGCTGATGCGGCCGAACAGGCCGAAACACGGGCCAAAGCCCGTGCCTTTGCCGAGCCACTGATTGCCGGTGAAATACTGGACACCGGAGAGAACATCCTTGCGCATGCCGATGCTGTCGCCGCCATCCTGGCAGACATTGGCAGCTCGGTCGCCATGCAGGCGGCCAGTTATCTGGTCTACACCTGCCCGCACCTGAGCAAACCCGAAGAGGTCTTGGCCAAGTCCTTTGGCCCCCATTTGGCACAGTTGGCCATGCAAACCAACCAGTTGGTGCATCTGCAGCGCTTGTCCAGAGCGGCAGAAAACAGCAACCCGGGCTCAGACAACTCACAGCTCAGCCCCCAGTTGCAAACCGAGAATGTTCGCAAAATGTTGCTGGCCTTCAGCCGTGATTTGCGGGTGGTCATGCTGCGTCTGGCCTCACGTTTGCAAACCCTGCGCCATTTCGCGGCGACCAAACTGCCTGTTCCCCAGGCCTTGGCCAGCGAATCCTTGCGCGTCTTTGCGCCACTGGCCAACCGCCTGGGGATATGGCAGATCAAATGGGAAATGGAAGACTTGTCATTCCGTTTTCTGGAGCCTGCCACTTACAAAGACATTGCTCGGCTGCTCGATGAAAAACGCGCTGAACGCGAAAGGTACATGCTGGAACTGCGCCAGCGTTTGCAGCAAGCCTTGGCCAACCAGGGCATCGCGGCCTCGGTCGAAGGTCGGCCTAAACACATCTACAGCATCGTGCGAAAAATGCGCGGTAAATCGTTGGCGTTTGACCGTGTATTCGATATTCGGGCCCTGCGCGTCGTGGTGCAAAGCGTGGCAGATTGCTACCAGGTGCTGAGCTGGGTTCATGAACACTTTACAGCCATCGAGCAAGAGTTTGATGACTACATTGCCAAGCCCAAAGCCAATGGCTACCAGTCGCTGCACACGGTGGTGCGGGATGTGGATGGCGGCCCGATTGAGGTGCAAATTCGCACCCAGGGGATGCATGAACACGCTGAACACGGCGTGGCCGCCCACTGGGCTTACAAGGAAGCGGGCGCAAAAGGCTATGCCGGGGTGTCTGCCAACAGCGAATACGACACCAAAATCGCCGTGCTGCGCCAATTGCTGGCCTGGGAGCGCGACCTGTCCGGCGCTGCACAAGACCAGGCGAAGGGAAGCCACCTGTTTGACGACCGCATTTATGTGCTGACGCCTGAAGCTGCGGTGGTTGAATTGCCGCAAGGGGCCACGCCCATCGACTTTGCTTACACCGTACACACCAATTTGGGCCATCGGTGCAGAGGCGCCAAAGTGGATGGCGCCATGGTGCCTTTGAACACGCCGTTGGCCAATGGTCAGACGGTTGAGATCACGGCCATCAAGGAAGGCGGGCCCTCTCGGGACTGGCTCAACCCCGAACTGGCTTACTTGGCCAGTCCCCGTGCACGGGCTAAGGTGAGGGCTTGGTTCAACGCCCAAATCAGCGCTGAAACCATTGCCCGTGGCCGCGAATCGGTCGAAAAACTGCTTCAGCGCCTCGGTCGCACATCGATTCGCCTGGACGACCTGGCCAGCCAGTTGGGCTTCAAGTCGGCCGATGGCCTGTTTGAGGTGGTGGGCAAAGACGAATACTCATTGCGCAACATTGAGGTGTTGCTGAATCCACCGGAGCCAGCTCTGGAGCCCGACGCGTACTTCCAAAAGAAGTTCAAAGGGACTGCCCCCCGCAAATCGCCCTCAGGTGTTCTGGTGGTCGGTGTCGATTCGCTGCTGACGCAACTCTCACGCTGCTGCAAACCTGCGCCGCCAGACCCCATCAGCGGCTTTGTCACGCGCGGAAAGGGCGTGAGCATTCACCGGCAAGATTGCAGTAACTTTCGCGAGTTGGCTTCCCGCCACGCAGAGCGCGTCATTGAAGTACGCTGGGGCGATCACAAAGGCCCCGATGCCTCGGTTTATCCCGTCGATGTGGCGGTGGAGGCATTTGATCGGCAGGGCCTTTTGCGTGACATTTCTGAAGTTTTTGCCAAAGAGAAAATGAACGTGATTGGCGTGCAAACCCAGTCTGTCAAAGGTACGGCATGGATGACTTTCACTGTGGAAATCCATGATGCGGTCAGCTTGAACAAAGTGCTGGGCAGCGTTCGTGGCGTCAAGGGTGTGAGGGCTGCCCGTCGACGTTGAAGTTTTGCAGAGCAGGTTGTCGAAGAAAGCCCGTTTTTTGCTGATACAATTTAAGGCTTAGCAGGCGCGTAGCTCAGTTGGTTAGAGCACCACCTTGACATGGTGGGGGTCGCTAGTTCGAATCTAGTCGCGCCTACCAAATTCGGTAGGAAAATCAAGCACTTGGCGGAAACGCCTGGTGCTTTTTTTTGTCCATTTACGCTTATCAAACCGGTGTAGCAAGGACAAGGACAAGAACAACCCACCAAGCCAATGTCTGACCTGGCGGGAGGCACGATGAAACTCCACTCAGCGCAAAGGATGCCTGCTCTGACAGCACGGACTCAAGCGCTGACCATCCCCTGATGGCGCAGCAGGGCATCCATGCTGGGTTCACGGCCCCGAAAAGCCTTGAACGACTCCAGGGCAGGGCGGCTACCACCGGCTTCCAAAATGGCTTTTCGGTACAGGCGCCCGGTTGCCACGCTCGGTGTGCCATCGGCGGCTGCGGTTTCCTCAAAGGCGGCATAGGCATCGGCGCTCAGCACTTCAGCCCACTTGTAGCTGTAATAACCGGCAGCATAACCGCCGGCAAAAATGTGGCTGAAGGTATGGGCCATGCGGTTGAACGAGGGGGGTTGCATCACAGCGACTTCGTCACGCACCTTCTGCAGCAAGGGCATGAAGTCTTGCGCCGGGTCGTGTTCTGAGTGCACCAGCATGTCAAACAATGAAAACTCGATCTGGCGCAGGGTTTGCAGGCCGCTCTGGAAGTTTTTGGCGGCCAGTATCTTGTCGAACAGGTCGCGCGGTAAAGGCTGGCCCGTTTCCTCGTGCGCCGTCATGTGGCTGATCACGGACCATTCCCAGCAGAAGTTTTCCATGAATTGACTGGGCAACTCGACTGCATCCCATTCAACGCCGCTGATGCCCGAGACATCGCGTTCGTTGACTTGCGTGAGCATGTGGTGCAGGCCGTGGCCAAACTCATGGAACAGGGTGATCACATCATCGTGGGTCAACAGAGCAGGGCGCCCATTCACACCTTCTGCAAAATTGCAGACCAGATGGGCCACGGGTGTTTGCAACAAACCCGTGTCAGGGCGCTCCCAACGACCGCGCACATCGTCCATCCAGGCACCGCCGCGTTTACCCGAGCGGGCAGGGGGGTCCAAGTAGAACTGACCCACCAACTGGCCTTGCCGTTCAATGCGGTAAAAGCCCACGGCAGGGTGCCAGACCGGTGCCTGGTCGGGTTGAATATTGACTTCAAACAAGGTTTCGATGATCTTGAACAGACCCGCCAGCACCTTGGGCGCAGTGAAGTATTGTTTGACTTCTTGCTCACTGAAGCTGTAACGGGCTTCCTTGAGTTTTTCAGACAGATAGGGCACATCCCAAGCGTTCAGCGGGCCATGAATGCCGAGTTCTGTGGCGGCAAATTCGCGCAGATCGGCGAGGTCTTTCTCGGCAAATGGCCGGGCCTTGACGGCCAAATCGCGCAAAAATCCGATGACTTTTTCGGGCGATTCGGCCATTTTGGGCACCACCGATGCCTGGGCGTAATTGTCAAAACCCAGCAGACGGGCTTCTTCCTGGCGCAGGGCCAGAATTTCTTGCATCAAAGGGGTGTTGTCGAAATGCCTGGCATCTTCTGGTGCCTGATCGGAGGCGCGAGTGACATGCGCTTTATAAAGTTGTTCGCGCAGGGCTGCGTTGTCGGCATATTGCATGACGGGCAGGTAAACCGGCATCTTGAGTGACAGACGGTGCCCTTCTTGGCCTTCTTTCTGGGCGGCTTCCCGGGTGGCTTGCAACACGTCGGCGGGCAGGCCTGTGAGCGCGTCTTCCGTCACGTACAGGGCAAAGCTTTCGGTCGCGTCCAGCGTGTTTTCGCTGAATTTCTGAGTGATTTCTGCCAAGCGTTCTTGAATGGCTGCATAACGCTCTTTGGCTGGGCCTTGCAGTTCGGCACCGCCCAACACGAAGGCTCGCAAGGCGTTTTTATGGGCCTGCTGTTGTTCGGGGTTGAGGCCAGCCACATCAATGGCTTTGTATTTGGCGTACAGGCGCTCGTCACTGCCAAGGCGTGTCCAGAATTCGGTCACCCGGGGCAGTGCGGCGTTGTAGGCAGCACGCAATTCGGGCGTATCGGCCACGCTGTTGAGGTGGCTCACAGCGCCCCATGCCATACCCAAACGTTCGTTGCTCACGTCCAGCGTTTGGGCGATGGCCTTCCAGTCGGCCGGAAAATCGGGCACCGTGACTGTTTCAAGTGCTGTTTCGGCGGCTGCCAACAGGATGTCCAGTGCCGGGGCCACATGCTCTGGGGCAATTTGGTCAAAAAGGGGCAGGCCGGGTAAGTCAAGCAAGGGGTTGGTCATGAAGGTTTCCGGATGTGGGGCTGGTGCACAAATTTGTTCATCAATTGGAGGCGCGTTCCGCCGCTTCAAGGGTGTTGACCAACAGCATTGTGATGGTCATGGGGCCGACGCCGCCAGGGACGGGGGTGATGTGGCTGGCGACTTGGCTCACGCCTTCAAAGTCCACATCCCCGCAGAGTTTGCCTTGCTCGTTGCGGTTCATGCCCACGTCCAGCACCACAGCGCCGGGTTTGACCATGTCGGCGGTCAGCACATTGCGCTTGCCCACCGCAGCGACGATCACATCGGCCTGCAAGGTGATGGCCTTGAGGCCTTGGGTGTGGGAATGGCAAACGGTGACGGTGGCATCTTTTTGCAGCAGCATCAGCGCCATGGGTTTGCCCACAATGTTGCTGCGCCCGATGACCACGGCGTGTTTACCCTTCAGGTCATAGCCAATGCTTTCCAGCATCTTCATGCAGCCATAAGGCGTGCAGGGCCAAAAACCGGGCATGCCGGTCATCAGGGCCCCTGCGCTGGCGATGTGGAATCCGTCGACATCTTTGGCTGGGCTGATGGCTTCAATCACCTTTTGAGCGTCGATCTGCGCAGGCAGTGGCAGTTGCACCAGGATGCCGTGGATGGCAGGGTCCTGGTTCAAGGCTTCGACCCGGGCCAGCAAGTCGGCTTCGGTCATGCTGACCTCGTATTTTTCGAGCACTGAGTGCAGACCGCTGTCTTCACAGGCCTTGACCTTGTTGCGTACATAAACCTGGCTGGCTGGGTTGTCCCCCACCAACAGCACGGCCAGACCAGGTGTGATGCCCTTGGCCCTCAAGGCCTCGGCTCGGGCGGCCACATCAGAACGCAGATGTTTGGACAGGGCGATGCCGTCGATGATTTGGGCAGTCATTGTGAAGAGTATGAATAAGTCAGTGAAAAATGCAAAACGCCCGACAGCGGCGGGCGTTTCAATGGGAAAGCCTGTGCTCAGGCCTTGGCTGCGTTTTGTCCCAGGGCAATTTTGAGCAAGTCGGCCACGGTGTTGGCGTTCAGCTTTTCCATGATGTTGGCGCGGTGTGCTTCCACCGTCTTGATGCTGATCCCCAGATCGTCAGCGATCTGTTTGTTCAGGCGTCCGGCAACGATTCGTTCCAAAACCTGGGCTTCACGGCCTGTGAGTTTTGACAAAAGGGCATCGCGACTGGCCGCTTGCTGGTAGTCCGCAAAGGCGTCCCGGGCTTCATCAAGCATGCGTTCGACCAAAACGAGCAATTCTTCTTCCTTAAAAGGCTTTTGAATGAAGTCCATGGCGCCTTTTTTCATGGTGTTCACTGCCATAGGCACGTCACCATGGCCGGTGATGAACACGATAGGCAAGGGTGATCGGCGCTCAATCAGGCGGTCTTGCAGCTCCAAACCGGTCATGCCACCCATGCGGATGTCGGCGATCAGACAGGCCACTTCACGGGGGTCGTAGCGGCTGATGAACGATTCGGCGCTGTCAAAACAACGCACCCGGTAGTCTTTGCCTTCGAGCAGCCACTGCAAGGAGTCGCGCACCGCTTCGTCGTCGTCCACAACGTACACAGTGCCTTTTTTGGGAATTAAGCTCATTCATTTACCCCGTGGGTGGTTATGTGGTCGGACCGGTATTGACCGGAATCCAAAAGGAAAACCGGCAACCCATCACTTCGCCGGAATTGTAGAGGTTCTCAGCAGCGATCCTGCCCTGGTGTGATTCGACGATGCTTCGACACAAATTCAGGCCGATGCCCATGCCTTCGACCTTGGTTGAGAAAAAGGCCTCGTAAACCCTTTCAATGACTTCAGGGGGCAGGCCCTGTCCCGTATCTGTGACGGAAAACTCCACCACCGACTGGTTTTCGATTTGTTTGGGAACGATGCGCAGTTCCACCTCACGTTGCCCATTGGGCCGTTGGGTGTTGTCGATGGATTCCGCGGCGTTTTTCATCAGGTTAATCAGTACCTGCTCAATCAGGATGGGGTCAACCAACAGTTGCGGCAGCCTGGCGGCCACATGGTGTGTCAGGCGGACATGGCGCCTGCGCATCTCTATTTCAGCCAGTTCCAGCGATTCGCTCACCATGGCCGACACATCCGAGAGTGTCCGGTTGGGCTCGCTGCGTTTCACAAAACTGCGTATCCGCAAGATGATCTGTCCCGCCCGTTGGGCCTGACGAGCGGTTTTATCCAATGCGGAAAGCAGGTCATCCTCGTTGACTTGCTGGGATTTGATGCGCGAGATCATGCCGCTGCAGTAATTGCTGATCGCAGTCAGCGGTTGGTTCAGCTCATGGGCCACGCTGGAGGCCATTTCACCCATGGTAATCAGGCGACTGGCGGTTTGGGCACGTTCTGCTTGCTGTGCAGCCAGCTCTTCGGCCTTGCGGCGCGGCGTGATGTCGCTGGCAATCACCATTTGCGCCAATCGACCATCCGCCCAGTTGATGTAACGAGAACGCACTTCCAACCATTTACCGAGTTCAGGAATAAAAATTTCCGAATTTTCAGAGCCCGCCACGGTCAAACTTTCGGTGGGCAAACCCACCATTTCGTCCACATCGTCAGATCGCTCGGTTGAATCGGTCGCCCCCGCTTGCTGCAACAAGCGCAAATGCCCTTTTGTGCTTTGATCAAACCAAAGCCGGTAAAGTTTGTTGGCAAACAGAAGCTCCTCGCTCCCTAACGGGGCCACGGAGACCGATGCATCCAGCGCTTCCAGAACAATGGTGAAGCGTTCGTGCGAGCTGGCCAATTGATCCCTGATTCGGTTGGGTTCGGTGATGTCGGTCATCGAGGTCATCCAACCCGTTTGCTTGCCACTGGCATCAATCAGGGGAGAAACGTACATGCGCGCATCAAACAACTGTCCGTTATGGCGTTTCACACGAACCTGAAATCCCCCCGCTGAATGCTGGCCGCTGATTTCTTCTTCAAGACGCTTCATCAGCAACTCCCTGTCCTGGTCTGGCCAGTAAGGAAAGGGGGCCACGGCACCGACCAAATCGGACTCGCTCCAGCCGGTCATTTGGCAAAAAGCGGGGTTCACATACGTGATGCGCCCCCTCAGATCCAGGGCACGCATGCCCGTGACCATTGAGTTTTCCATGGCACGTCGGAAGTTTGTTTCGGCCACCAAGGCTTTTTGCGCTTGTATACGACGCCGTGTGTGTCGCCAGTTACCGATCAGCATCCAGGCCGTCATGACACTCAAAACACTGACCAGCCAGAATAAACCGCTTCCCACCAAACCTTGTGAAGTCCGCCAGGCCTGGGCCCGCAAAATCAAATCATTGCCAACAGGAGAAACGGGTACTTCGTAATCATTGTTGGGTTTTTTGCTGCCCGGCAAAAGACTCCACAGCGCAATCCGTTCGGGGATGGTCTGCCCGGCCAACAAAAGGCCCTTGCCGTTTTGTAAAGCAACGGCGTATTTCGCCAGCACCTCGGTCGGGATGCCGTAGCGGAGCAGACCTTCCATGGTGTATTGCGCCAAGATGACCCCACTGAATACGCCCTGGTCATTGCTCAACGGTGTGTGCAGTTGCAGCACCGGCATTTGAATGTCTTTGTCCTCTTCTGCATCCACTTGGCCATAGATGGGTTGCATGAGGTCCCGGGCCAAACTAAAGTGGCTTTCTGTTTCGCTCACTTTGAGCACATTGCCCGCACGCAGGTTCTGACTTGGCGAAATGCTGGATGCACTTTGGTTGGCAATGATCCGTCTGCGGTCATCAATCCAGGTCAGTGATAAAAATTCTGGGTGTTGCTGAACCAATGCTTCTGCGCGCGACAGAAACTGTTCGCTCCGAATTTCTCGGTTTGACACATCCCGAGCCAGCCGCATGACCTGCTCTTGTCGCTC
Source organism: Limnohabitans sp. (assembly GCF_044361985.1). Classification (GTDB taxonomy): domain Bacteria; phylum Pseudomonadota; class Gammaproteobacteria; order Burkholderiales; family Burkholderiaceae_C; genus Limnohabitans_A. The sequence goes on from NZ_JBIKHV010000007.1 coordinate 59,654, forward strand.
CAGCAGTCTCAACCTCAGTCGTTGTTGGGCGTATTCCACATCGCGCTTGATGGCCTCTTGCTCGCGTTCTACTTCTTCAACCCGCAAGTACCAAAAGGCACTGGCAATGGCAGCGAGAAACAACACAACAGCCACCACTGGGGCCAGATTTGCAAAACGGTCTTGTTTATTGGGGGATTGGCGGTGCCACCAACTGCGCCACCATGCCCAAGGTCCGACCTGTGTCACGACCGATGCTGCTTTGTTCAATTCCATGGCTTGAGTTTAGGGGACAAGCGCTTGCCTTGGCCTTCAATGCGTGAATGTCATGTTGGGTCGATCTGTTTTTACATTTCACAATGCGATATTGATAAGCATGATTTGAAATAATGGAAAAAATATGTAAAAATTCGGGCATCATTGACCAAAAACACCCACAGGAGACAAGCATGACAGCGGCAACACCTCAACAGCCGGCTCGGGATCTGGACACCCAAGAGACCCGCGAATGGATGGACGCCTTGTCCGCAGTGATCGAAAAAGAGGGCGGTGAACGAGCGCACTTTTTGATCGAGCAGTTGCTAGAGCACGCTCGTGAAAACAGCATCGACATGCCTTTTTCTGCGACGACGGGCTATGTCAACACCATCGAACCCAACCAGGAAGCCCGTTGTCCTGGAAACATAGAGATTGAGGAGCGCTTGCGCGCCTACATGCGCTGGAACGCCATGGCCATGGTCGTCAAGGCCAATCGCCACAATCCAGCCGACGGTGGCGACTTGGGGGGCCACATCGGGTCCTTCGCATCTTTGGCGCACATGTTTGGCGCCGGCTTCAACCATTTCTGGCACGCCGAAAGCGCTGAGCCTGGAAAAGAACACGGTGGTGACTGCCTCTATATCCAGGGCCACGTGTCGCCAGGCGTCTATGCCCGCGCTTACCTGGAAGGTCGCTTGACCGAGGAGCAGTTGCTCAACTTCCGTCAGGAAGTGGACGGCAAAGGCCTGTCGAGTTATCCGCACCCCAAACTGATGCCCGAGTTTTGGCAGTTTCCTACTGTGTCGATGGGCCTCGGTCCACTGATGGCCATTTACCAGGCCCGTTTTTTGAAATACCTGCACGCCCGAGGCATTGCCAACACCGAAAACCGCAAAGTCTGGGTCTTCTGCGGCGATGGCGAAATGGACGAAGTTGAATCGCTGGGCGCCATTGGTTTGGCCGCCCGTGAAAATCTTGACAACCTGATCTTTGTCGTTAACTGTAATTTGCAACGTCTTGACGGCCCAGTGCGTGGCAACGGCAAGATCGTGCAAGAACTCGAAGGTGAATTCCGAGGCTCTGGCTGGAACGTCATCAAACTCCTGTGGGGCAGCGAATGGGACAGCCTGCTGGCCCGCGACAAGGACGGCGCACTGCGCAAGCTGATGATGGAGACCTTGGACGGTGACTACCAGGCGTTCAAGGCCAACGACGGGGCTTATGTTCGCAAGCATTTCTTTGGCCGCGACCCCCGTACCCTGGAGATGGTGGCGCACCTGTCCGACGACGACATCTGGAACCTCAAACGTGGTGGTCACGACCCACAAAAAGTCTATGCGGCCTACCATCAGGCCGTCAACACCAAGGGCCAACCCACGGTGTTGTTGATCAAGACCGTCAAAGGCTTTGGCATGGGCAAAGCGGGTGAGGGCAAGAACACGGTCCACCAGACCAAGAAGCTGACGGACGAAGACATCAAGTACATGCGCGACCGCTTCAACCTGCCGATTCCTGACAGCGAGTTGTCCAAAATTCCGTTTTACAAACCCGCTGACGACACGCCGGAAATGCGTTACTTGCACGAGCGTCGCAAAGCGCTGGGGGGCTATTTGCCCAAGCGCCGTGTCAAGGCCGACGAGCAATTTACCGTCCCTTCGATCGACACTTTCAAGGCCGTGATGGAGCCCACAGCCGAAGGCCGTGAGATTTCCACGACCCAAGCCTACGTGCGCTTCCTGACGCAATTGCTGCGCGACCAGGCCCTCGGGCCACGCGTGGTACCCATATTGGTGGACGAAGCCCGTACATTCGGCATGGAAGGCCTGTTCCGCCAAATCGGCATTTACAACCCAGCGGGCCAGCAGTACACCCCGGTCGACAAAGACCAGGTCATGTACTACAAGGAAGACAAAGCCGGTCAGATCCTGCAAGAAGGCATCAACGAAGCCGGCGGCATGTCCAGCTGGATCGCCGCGGCCACCAGCTATTCCACCAGCAACCGCATCATGGTGCCGTTCTATGTGTACTACTCCATGTTCGGTTTCCAGCGCATTGGCGATCTGGCCTGGGCTGCGGGCGACATGCAGGCGCGAGGCTTCCTGTTGGGCGGCACATCGGGGCGCACCACGCTGAATGGCGAAGGCTTGCAGCACGAAGATGGTCACAGCCACATCATGGCGAACACCATCCCCAACTGCGTGTCTTATGACCCCACCTTCGCGCACGAAGTCGGCGTTATCCTGCACCACGGCTTGAAGCGCATGGTCGAAAAACAAGAGAATGTTTTTTACTACATCACCTTGCTCAACGAAAACTACGCCATGCCAGGCCTCACAGCAGGCACCGAAGAGCAGATCATCAAGGGCATGTATTTGTGCAAGCCAGGCGCGGCAGGTGACAAGCGTGTGCAATTGCTGGGCTCGGGCACGATCCTGCGCGAATCCATTGCCGCGCAAACCCTGCTGGCCACGGACTGGGGCATCCAGGCCGATGTGTGGAGCTGCCCAAGTTTCAACGAACTGACCCGCGAAGGTCAGGACGCAGAACGCTTTAACCTGCTGCACCCGATGGCGACCCCACGCGTCTCGTTTGTCGGTCAACAACTGGCCCAACACAAGGGCCCCGTGGTGGCATCGACCGATTACATGAAGGCCTATGCAGAGCAGATCCGGTCGTTCATCCCGAAAGGCCGCACCTACAAAGTGCTGGGCACCGATGGTTTTGGCCGTTCAGACTTCCGCAGCAAACTGCGCGAGCACTTTGAGATCAACCGCCACTACATCGTGGTCGCGGCCCTCAAGGCATTGAGCGAAGAAGGGGTTGTGCCAGTCTCGCAGGTGGCTGAGGCCATCCAAAAGTACGGCATCAATACCGACAAGATCAACCCGCTGTACGCATAAGACTTGGAGACAAACATGGCATTGGTAGAAGTTCAAGTTCCTGACATTGGGGATTTCGATGAAGTGACCGTCATCGAGTTGATGGTCAAAGTGGGCGACAGCGTGAAAGCAGAGCAATCGCTGATCACGGTGGAGTCTGACAAAGCCTCCATGGAGATTCCTTCGAGTACGGCGGGCGTTGTCAAGGAAATGCGCGTGGCGCTCGGTGACAAGGTCAAGCAAGGCTCGATCGTGCTGGTGGTGGAAGCCTCAGGTGCGACAGTCGCGCCGATGGCTGCACCTACAGCGGCTGTCGCCGCCCCTGCGGCGGTGGCCCCTGTCGCTGCGGCGCCTGCAGCTTCCGGTCCTGTCGAAGTGCACGTTCCCGACATTGGCGACTTCAAGGACGTGGTCGTGATCGAAATCATGGTCAAGCCTGGAGATAACATCAAGGTCGAACAATCTCTGATGACCGTCGAGTCGGATAAAGCATCGATGGAAATTCCGTCCTCTCACGCGGGTGTCCTGAAAGAGATGAAAGTGAAGCTTGGCGACAAGGTCAACATTGGTGACCTGCTGGCCATTTTGGAAGGTGCAGCCTCTGTCGCAGCACCCGTGGTGGCTGCGGCCACGGCGCCTGTCGCTGTAGCTTCAACCCCGGTGGCTGCGCCAACACCTGTGGCTGCGGCCGTTGCAGCAGTAGCCGCACCAGCGCATGCACCCGGTGGCAGCACGCTGGCCTTGCCCCATGCCTCGCCTTCGGTACGCAAGTTCGCCCGTGAGTTGGGTGTGCCGCTTGAAGAAGTCAAAGGCTCGGGTCTGAAAGGCCGCATCACGGAGAGCGACGTTCAAGTCTTCACCAAGGCGGTCATGTCGGGCGCATCCCAAACCAAAGCGCAGGCGGCCAAAGCGCCTGCCCAGGGTTCGGGCGGTGGCGGCTCCGAGTTGGGCCTGATCCCCTGGCCCAAGGTCGACTTTGCCAAGTTTGGCCCGATTGAGCGCAAGGAGATGGGTCGCATCAAAAAGATCAGCGGTGCCAACCTGTTGCGCAACGCGATCATGATTCCGGCTGTCACCAACTTTGATGACGCCGATATCACCGATCTGGAAGCCTTCCGCGTCTCGACCAACAAAGAAAACGAAAAATCAGGTGTCAAGGTCACGATGCTGGCGTTCCTGATCAAGGCCTGCGTGGCCGCGCTCAAGAAATACCCCGAGTTCAACAGTTCACTTGACGGCGATGCGCTGGTCTACAAAAACTACTGGCACATCGGATTTGCGGCGGACACGCCCAATGGGCTGATGGTGCCGGTGATTCGCGATTGCGACAAAAAAGGCGTGCTGCAAATCAGCCAGGAAATGGGCGAGTTGGCCAAAAAGGCGCGTGACGGCAAGTTGGGTCCTGCAGAAATGTCCGGTGCGACTTTTACCATCTCCAGCCTGGGGGGCATTGGTGGCAAGTACTTCACACCCATCATCAACGCGCCCGAAGTGGCCATTTTGGGGGTGTGCAAGAGCACCACCGAACCGGTGTGGGACGGCAAGCAGTTTGTGCCGCGCCTGATGCTGCCTTTGTCTTTGACTTGGGACCATCGCGTCATCGACGGCGCCGCTGCGGCACGCTTCAATGCGTTGCTGGGTCAAATCCTCAGCGACTTCCGTCGGGTATTACTCTAATCCTTGGGGGCGGACCAAAGCGCAGCTTGGCTCGGCCCCCAACCTCTTGAGAAGAACATGGCACTCATAGATATTCAAGTCCCCGACATCGGCGACTTCGACGAAGTCACCGTGATCGAGCTGATGGTCAAGGTGGGCGACACCGTCAAGGCCGAGCAATCGCTCATCACCGTAGAGTCCGACAAAGCGTCGATGGAGATCCCTTCATCCCACGCTGGTGTTGTGAAAGAACTCAAAGTCAAGCTGGGCGACAAGGTCAAGCAAGGCTCCGTAGTCTTGGTGCTGGAAGGTGAGGGCGCTTCGGCGGCTCCAGCGGCTGTCCCAGCCGCAGCTTCTTTAACGCCCGCAGCTGCGCCTGTCTTGGCAACGCCTGCCCCCGTGGCTTCATCCTTTGCCGGCTCGGCCGACATCGATTGCGACGTGCTCGTGTTAGGTGGCGGCCCCGGCGGCTACTCGGCAGCGTTCCGCGCAGCCGATCTGGGCCTGAGCGTTGTCATCGTTGAGCGCTACGCCACCCTGGGCGGCGTTTGCCTGAACGTAGGTTGCATCCCATCCAAAGCGCTGCTGCACGTGGCTGCCGTCATGGACGAAGTGGCCCACATGGCCGATTTGGGTGTGGACTTCGGCGCACCTGTGGTCAACATTGACAAGCTGCGCGGCCACAAGGAAAAGGTCATCGGCAAGCTCACAGGCGGCTTGGCGGCCATGGCCAAGATGCGCAAGGTCACGACCGTTCGCGGCTTGGGTCAATTCATCGGTGCCAACCACCTTGAAGTGTCTGAGACCACCGGCACCGCTCAAGAACAAACCGGCAGCAAGAAAGTGATCGCGTTCAAGAACGCCATCATCGCGGCAGGTTCGCAAGCCGTGCGTTTGCCTTTCATGCCCAACGACCCACGTGTGGTGGACAGCACCGGCGCCTTGGAACTCAAAGAAGTGCCCAAGCGCATGCTGATTTTGGGCGGCGGCATCATCGGCCTGGAAATGGGCACGGTTTACAGCACGCTGGGCGCCCGCCTCGATGTGGTCGAAATGATGGACGGCCTGATGCAGGGCGCCGACCGCGACTTGGTCAAAGTCTGGCAAAAGATGAACGCCAAGCGCTTTGACCACATCATGCTCAAAACCAAGACGGTGGGCGCACGCGCCTTGCCAGAAGGCATTGAAGTCACGTTTGAGAGCGCAGAGCCCGGCGGCACTGCCCCCGCACCGCAGGTGTATGACTTGGTGTTGCAAGCCGTGGGCCGCACGCCCAATGGCAAAAAACTCGCCGCCGAAAAGGCCGGCGTGGCTGTGACCGACCGTGGCTTCATCAATGTCGACATTCAGATGCGCACCAACGTGCCCCACATCTTCGCCATTGGCGACATCGTGGGCCAGCCCATGCTGGCGCACAAAGCGGTACACGAAGCTCATGTGGCGGCCGAAGTCATCGCTGGCGAACTGCAAGGTAACAAAGAGCTGGCCGCTGCCGCCTTCAATGCCCGCGTCATCCCGAGCGTGGCCTACACCGACCCCGAAGTGGCGTGGGTCGGCCTCACCGAAGACCAGGCCAAAGCGCAAGGCATCAAGGTCAAAAAAGGCCTGTTCCCCTGGACCGCATCAGGCCGCGCCATCGCCAACGGCCGCGACGAAGGCGTGACCAAGTTGCTGTTTGACGATTCACCGGAGGCGCATGGCCACGGCAAGATTCTGGGCGGTGGCATGGTGGGCACGCACGCGGGCGACATGATTGGCGAGATCGCTCTGGCCATCGAAATGGGCGCAGACGCTGTGGACATCGGCAAAACCATTCACCCGCACCCCACGCTGGGCGAAAGCATCGGCATGGCGGCTGAGGTGGCGCACGGCAGTTGTACGGACTTGCCACCTAGCAAGAAGTAAAACCAAGATCCCGCGCATAAAAAAAATGCTGTCGACACGCTGCAATGCAGCAGCGTGGCGACAGCGAAATTAAAGCGGCATACCTTTAGCCCGCTCTTGGCGCAGTGCGCCAGCCAGAGCTTACTTTTTACGGTCTGCGACGGCTTTTTCGGCAGCTCGCACCAGATCCACGCCCACCGTGTTGGTCCACTTCTCATAGACCGGACGTGTGGCTTTGACAAATGCTGCGCGCTCTTCGGTGCTCAGCTGTGTCACTGTCACGCCCATGCCGGCAATATCTTTCAATACAGGTTTGTCAGCCTCGACCAGTCCCTTGCGAGCGATCGCAATTTCTTGCTTGCCAGCGTCTATGGCGGCTTGGCGAACAATGGCTTGGTCGGCTGGTGTCCATGAAGCCCAGACTTCCTTGTTGACCACGAAGATCAACGGATCAGCGACGTAACCCCAGGTCGTCACGAACTTCTGGCCGACGGTGTGCATCTTCAGCACGGTGAACAAAAAAAGCGGGTTTTCCTGTCCGTCCACTGCACCACTGGCCAGCGCCGGCTGTGCGTCAGCCCAGCTCATTTGCGTCGGGTTGGCACCCAGCGCTGTGAACATATCGGAATAAATCGGTGAGCCGACAACACGAATTTTCATGCCCTTCAGGTCATCCGGCGATTTGATCGGCTTCTTCGAATTGGTCAACTCGCGGAATCCGTTTTCACCCCAGGCCAAAGGAACCGCGCCGGCTTTGTCGACGGTGGCAAAGATTTTCTTACCAACTTCACCCTGCGTCAGCGCGTCGATCGCCGCGTAGTCAGGCATCAAGAACGGCAACGAAAACAGATTGAGCTCTTTGACCTGGGGCGACCAGTTGATGGTCGAGCCCACGGCCATATCGATCACGCCTTGGCGCAATGCGCTGAACTCACGTGTTTGGTCGCCCTGAATCAGCGAAACGCCAGGAAACAACTTGATGTTGATCCGGCCAGCGGTGCGCTCTTTAACCAGGTCAGACCAGATCTTGCCTGCCATGCCCCAAGGGGTTGGTGGGCCAAGCACCAATGACATTTTGTATTCGGCTTTGTAGGCCGCCTGCGCCATGGCGCCCGTGCCAAATCCAAGAGCAGTTGCAGCCAGGGCCAAGCCCAGCAGAGTGCGGCGAAATTTCATGAGAGTCTCCTTTTGGTGTGAATGTGAAATAACTGATGGACGGAAAATAAGATTTTGCGCGATCTTCAAGACGGACCTGGGCCGACTCAGTAGCCCAGCCTGCGTGGCAGCCACAAAGCGAGTTCTGGGAAGGCGATGACCAAAACCATGACGATGAACATGGAGAACAGCATCCAGCCGACCCAACGCACCGTCTCTTCCATGGGCACTTTGGCGATGCGGCAAGAGACCATCAAATTAACAGCCAGGGGAGGGGTGAACTGCCCCAGCGCCACTTTGAGTGTGAGGATGACACCGAACCACACTG
>NZ_JBIKHV010000008.1:0-67463 GCF_044361985.1 Limnohabitans sp.
GGTAAAGCGCGGCTTTAAATCGTTACAATCTGGCCGCAAGGAAGCGTGGCAGAGTGGTCGATTGCACCGGTCTTGAAAACCGGCGACTCGTAAGGGTCCGTGAGTTCGAATCTCACCGCTTCCGCCAGTTAAGAACCCTAAGTGATTGATTTACTTAGGGTTTTCTTTTTTAGCCTCACTCAGTCCACCTTTTAGTCCACCTTTTGGATGGGCTAAAAAAATCGCCGCGTGGAACAGCTGGCGGTTTTAAGATCTTCAAAATTTGGGGCTTTTGCCCCCAACAAACATTTGGAAATTTTGCGGGTTGAACATAGCCAGATGCAACTTGATCACAAAGTCCAAGACGCCAACGGTAACGCATACAACCGCACGTCATTTTGGGAGGCACGGGTCAAAAGATGCAGTCATAGGCCGATTACCTTGACCTTGAGTTCAACCGGTCGACGCAACACTTGCTGCAAGTCTAGCTCTCGGCGTTTCAAAGTTCAATGTCTTACGCGGTCGAGTATTTAATTTCAAAGCAATTTCATCAAGTTGGAGCTGATTGAATTGCGAGAGATCGGTTCCTTTTGGAAAGTATTGGCGCAGCAATCCATTCGTGTTTTCGTTCGTACCGCGCTGCCATGGGCTGCGAGGATCACAGAAGTAGACGCTAACGTCTGTGGCTACGCTAAATCGCTTGTGTTGTGCTAGTTCAGTGCCGCAATCCCAAGTTAAGGTCGACATTAAGCCCTCGGGCAATGTCTTGACCTGCCGGACTAAAGCGCTCACCACACTACTCGTGTCTTTCCCGGCGACATGCACCAACATGACATATCGGGAATGCCTTTCGACTAGCGTTGCAATATGACTATTTTTTGAGCCAGTGGTCAAGTCACCTTCCCAGTGTCCGGGAATTGCTCGGTCCTCGACCTCAGCAGGACGCTCGCTAATTGAGACCGCATCAACGATCTGCCCACGTGGTTGCCCTGCAGTTGTTGAGTGCTTTCCGCGTCGCATCATGCACCGGCTTCGTAGGTGAGAGATCAACGCTTTATTCAGAATCCCTCGAGCCTGAATGAATAGGCTTCGGTAGATCGTTTCATGGGATAACTGCATAGCACTGTCATTTTGATACGTGCGCTTCAACCATCCTGCGATTTGCTGCGGCGACCAATCTTCTTGCAGCTTTTGTGCAACGATCTCCCGCAGACTGCTATTTCCAGCCAGAACACATTGCTTTGGGCGCAGGGTTCGCTCCCATGCGCGCGCATCTGAGATGGCTGCGCGATAGGCGCACCTGCCGCCATTGCGGGCGATCTCACGGCTGACAGTAGAAGGAGAGAGACCGAGTTGCTTAGCCAATTGGCGCATAGAGTCTCCAGCCATCAAGCCTCTTGAGATCTCTTCTCGTTGCTCAAGTGTCAAGCTATGCGCGCATCTGGTCCTAGTGCGGGGCACGATTCCACCGTTTGTCGACAGCACGCCATGAATTGATTCGGGGTGCTTTCCAAGGGCTCGGCCGATCTCCGTTAAAGATTGGCCATCTTTCCATCTCGACTACAGATCTTTATTCTGCTTTGCAGAAAGTCCCGGCCTACCCATTTGCGCCATATTGAGCTCCTTCGAAACCAACATTCAATCAGATTGGTGTTGCGTCGACCGGTTGAACTCAAGATGCCGTCAGCAGGCTATGACTGCAACTCAGAAAGAACTTCATCCGTGTGTTCACCCAAATCAGGTAGGCGGCCTGGAACTCGGCAAAATCCATCGAGGTTCATGGGCAGACCGGGAATGAATACGGCCTTCCGTTGACCGGAGACGACTTCGACAAAAAGATCGTCTGACACGCCCGCTTGACCAGGTTTGACTTGGGCCATGTTTCGAACAACGCCAGCTACGACACCGCCCTGGTTAAGTAATTCGCAAAATGTCTCTGAGGGCATCTTTTTCAACAAGTCTCCCAATATCTGCAACAGTTCAACACGGTGCTTCACGCGTGCCTGGTTGTTAGAAAATCTGGGGTCCATGATCAACTCGGGCTTCCCGATCACTTGGCACAATTTGGAAAAGTGGTCTTGTGTATAGGCCGAAAGAACCACCTGACCATCTTGTGTGTTTAAAACATCAGCCGCAGGAGCCATACTGGGTTGCCCATTGCCCTTGCGTAACGGCATCACATCGCTTAAACGGTATTCTGCCCAGGCATTGGAAATGGATGCAACGGCCACATCAATGAGCGATACATCAACTAAACCGCCCTTGCCCGTGCGCACCCTGCGGAGAAGCGCGGCCAATACCCCATTTGTGAGTGTTTGGCTCGCAAGAGTATCTACCACCGTAAACCCAACCCGAAGCGGATCGCGACCCGACTCTCCGTTAAGGCTCATCATCCCGCTTTCAGCTTGTGCAGCAATGTCCAGCCCCGGGCGAGTACTCGCCAGACCACTTCGCCCAAACCCACTCACCTGTCCATACACAAGCCGAGGGGCAAGCGCCAGCAGTCGGGCTGAACCCAGTCCTTGTTTTTCCATAGAGGCAGGCCGTGCATTTTGCAAAACAACATCCGCGCTGAGAGCAAGTTTTAGCGCATTGTCACGCCCAAGCTCTGAACGAAGATCCAGAACAACCGAACGCTTCCCCCGGTTGTAGGCGGTGAACATGGGGCCGGCCAAATCACTGGTCCAACCCGAATGGCGAGCAGGATCACCGGACGGCGCCTCGATCTTGATGACATCCGCCCCCAGATCAGCAAGCACCTGTGCCGCAGCGGGTACCGCAATAAATTGTCCAAACTCGATGACCCTCAATCCACTTAATGGCAAAGGTGAATTTTCGTTATTGGATATGGACATCACCGCTCCAATGGCTACATGAATTGACGGTTGAATAGCTCATAAAGCCCTACCAGCATCAGCAGCAGCCAAGGTGCGCTTGGCAATGTTGATCAGATGAATCTGGGACGTTCCTTCGTAAAGTCTAAAGAGTCTGACGTCCCGATAAAAGCGTTCCGCCACGTTGTCTGCAATGTAACCGCCACCTCCAAACACCTGAAGAGCCCGGTCAGCCACTTTGCCGCAAACCTCCGACGCAAACAGTTTGCACATTGAGGCTTCCATCGTGACATCGCCCCCTGCATCCCGCTTTCTGGCAGTTTCCAGAACGAGGGCGCGGGCAGCATGAACCTCGGTATTGCTTTCGGCAATCATTTGTTGAACAAGTTGGAACTCTCCAATCGACTTCCCAAACTGTTCCCGGGTCCGGGCACGGTTGACCATTTCTGACACCAAACGGAGGGCCGGTCCGACACATAAGCCCGCCAGATTGATCCGCTGCTTGTTAAGTGTCTTCATTGCCGTTCGGAAACCCTGCCCTTCAACACCACCGATGATCGCGCTGGCGGGTACACGCACTTGCTCTAGTAGCACCTCGCCAACCGGGGAGCCATGTTGACCTAGTTTGCGGTAAGCAGGAGGCGTGCTTAAACCTGCTGTCCCTCGTTCAATCAAGAAAGCGGAAATGCCATTTGCACCCGTGCTGTAAGGATCTGTGCGCGCAAAGACGGTAACAAGATCGGCAATCGGGGCATTGGTGATGTAGCATTTTTTCCCTGTGATGATGAAGTCATCACCCGTTCTGAGCGCCATGGTTTTTAACGCTGTCGCATCCGACCCAGCTTCATGTTCTGTCAGTGCAAAACAACCCGTCACTCGCCCGCTGGCAAGCAGCGGAAGCCATCGTTCTTTTTGCTCGGGCGTACCATCCACGATCAGCGACTCTGATGCGATGCCTGTGTTTCCCCCAAAACGTGCACGAAATGCAGTAGCCACCTGTGAAACCTCTATGTTCACCATGGCCAACTCCTCTGTTGTCAGGCCCGCACCACCATAAATTTCAGGGATGCTGTGCCCAAACAATCCCATAACGCGCATCCGGTCAACGAGTTCTTCGGGAATCTCGTCGTTTCGATCCACCATCTCTTCTAGGGGAAGGCACTCGGCACGGACAAAATTCCTGATCGAAGCCAGGAATTGTTGAAAATTTTCAGGGTTTCGGATCATCTAGGTTGATTCTTGAGCAAGAGATTCAGTTAACTCAAATAGTTGAGTGCAGACAATGCATCCAGACTGGACATGGCCTGAGCACACGAATCAGTAAGTGTTGGCAAGAGTGGCCTTGAGAAAACCACCATCAACCACCAGATCCTGACCATTGATATAACTCGAAGCATCACTGGCAAAAAAAGCGACAGCGCCTGCAACGTCATCAGGCTGCCCAATCTTGCGCAAGGGGATTTTTGCCACTCGCTGGTTATGCACGTTTTCATCCCGGTAATGCGCTTCGGACAAGGGCGTTCGTATCATTCCGGGACTGACTGAATTTGTGCGAATGCCACGTGGGCCCCACTCAACGGCCATTTGATGCGTGAGTCCTATTACGCCTGCTTTTGCAGTGCCGTAGGCACCTACTCGGGTAGCTACCTGCGCAGCAATTGAAGCGATGTTGATGATGCTTCCGTTGCCCCGTTGGAACATCATAGGGACCATGGCCTGAGCACACAGCAATGCGCCGCGAAGGTTGATGGTCAACATCTGATCCCAAAGTTCTATAGGAAAATTTTCTAATGCAACGGGAGCCGCGCTGATAGCAGCGTTATTGACCAGAACGTCGCACCTGCCAAAATGTCCACGGACAAAATCCGCCATGGCTTGCACGGATTCTGGTTTGGCAATATCACATTCAATTTTCAAGCGTCGCTCAGGTTGCAGTGTTTCATCCGTAAAAGCGATATCGGCCTCCACCACAACTGCACCCATCGCATAAAGACGATTGACGATGGCATTGCCAATACCGCCTGATGCACCTGTCACGACCGCCACACAGCCTTTTAGTGCACCACCATCGAATGTCTTTTTTGTACTCATGACGAAACCTCAAAGTATCGTTTCAAGCATGATTTTTTCCATAAAAAAGGCGCCTGCACGAGAAGTATCTTCTGACTTTTTCAAACCACAGCAGCAATGCGGTGTGTTGCTGCATTGAAATGAACAACGGGTGTTGCTTTAGAGCAGGCTGTTTTGCGCACCTTGCCAACGATCAGGTGATGTGTCCCCAGTGCTTGAGTCCAAACAATATCGCACTCCAGACTGGCCATCGCATCCGACAAGACTGGCCGCTGATACGCTCCCTGTGTCCAACTCCCTATTGAAAATCGAGTTGGCCCTTGGGGTGATCGCAAGAAATTTGACATCACGTCGTGATGCTCTTCCCCAAGAACATTGGCTACAAAACCACCGCTTTGTAGCAAAGGATCAATGAACGAAGAGGTTTGATGTGCAAAAAAACAAATCATGGGCGGCTCGGCAGAAACCGAGGTCAGACTAGAAACAATCATGCCAGCAATATCGTGACCTTGGCCGGTTGTGACGGCACAGATGCCTGAGGGCAACGCCCGCATGGCTTCCTTGAAATCGGCAACAGAGACCAATGTATCGATTGATTCTTTCACCAAATGAACCCGAATATCGCCCTGTTCATTCACCCAACCATGGTGAACTGCATGAGCCATCATGCGAGCAAAGCCCTCTTCCCAATCGGCGTGCCCGCCCATTCCCGACATGAAACGCAGCACAGATGGCGCTACGCGTATGTGTTGCTCATCTTCACGATAACCGAGGCTGCATATGGACTTTTCCAGCATTTCAGTGGATTGCGGGTCTACCAAAACATCCAGACGCCGAAAGTCAGATGATTCGTTGAGCCGAACGTAACCCGCATTGGAAAGATGAATTCTCATCCTGGCTGCCTCAAGCGGCCACCGTCAGCTCAGCCAATTCCTTACGGATAGCAGGAATGATCTTTGCTCCCCAGAGCTCGATTTGCTTGAGCATGGTCTTTTGATCAAAATCCCCAAGCTGTGTCTGAATCGCAATGGTCTTGGGCTTGAGAATACTGATTTCCTGCAGCATTTTGTCGATGACCTGGTTGACGGATCCCACGGGCAAGTTATGTCGCATTTCGTCAAAACTCAACTCTGTCGAAGAAGGAACCTCTTGCACCATATAGCCATCTTCGGTCTGCGCACGGCGGAACTTCAGGCTCTCGGATATGCGTCGTTGGAAGCGCGCATTATCCAAATATGAATCAACTTCGGCTTTTTTATCGGAGGCATAAGCGCAACGCAACAAGCCAAAATTCACATCGTTATCGAGATTTTTGCCATTGTCCTCAGCCACTTTGTCCAATCGCGCGCGAAGACTCGTCATGGCCTCATTGCCCCCCAGCAAGGCCGTTACAAACAAATTGTGGTTCTCGCGGACGCCCCGTCCCAAGGTCACGGGGTTGCCCGAAGTGATCCAAATAGGTGGTGCTGGCTGCTGAATGCAGCGTACTGCGATGGAACTTGGCGGAATATCAAGATATTTACCGTGGTACTCGAATGTCTTCTGGGACAACCCCATAGGCAGAACGTCCAAGAATTCATTGAATATGGCCCCAGAATCGGCAATGTTGACGCCAAACCGCTCGAACTCAAATTCTTGATAGCCTGAGCCCACGCCCAAATCGAGCCGCCCATTAGAGACAGTGTCGACGAAACCAATTTCAGCCAGCAGACGTGCCGGATGGTACAGCGGCAAAATGCACACCGCAGTCCCAAGCCGAATTTTCTTGGTTTTTGCCGCCACATGCGCAATGGTCATGAGCGGAGAGGGGGACAGGGAGTAATTGTTGAAATGGTGCTCGGCATACCAAGCTGAACCGAACCCGGCCTGCTCAGCCATCACTGTCTGTTCGATGGAGTTATGAATCACCTGCTGTGAAGTCTGGTGATAACCACGTTGCTGAGCCAGAAGAAAAACACCAAATTCCATGACTGTCTCCTTTAAAATGAATCTTCTCAATGTTGCAAATTTTAGAAGTGCAATGCCTGCTTGAGAATGCACAGAAATCGACAAACTGTTCTGCAAAAAAGTGAGGATTTATGGATCGCCTGCGTGCTATGGAGTTATTTCTTTCTGTATCCCACACCAAAAGTTTTTCTGAAACCGCTCGTCATTTCGGAATTTCAGCAACTGCTGTTTCACGCATGATTGCAGATATAGAAGAGACACTGAAAGTCAAACTTCTGCTGCGCTCCACCCGCCAAATCATGCTCACGGAATCCGGTATGGAATACGCTCGGCACCTGGAAAGCATCCTGAGCAGCATCCACGAGGCACACACGAACATAACGGCCATAAGACAAGCGCCTAAAGGAACCCTGCGCGTGCATTCCCGCACGATGTTCGGGGTTCGGGTGCTGCCCTTGTTGATTTCCCGATTTAGAAGTCAATACCCGGACATCAAGATCGAGCTGACACTGTCCGAGACCCCCGCCGACCTTCGGCAAGGGCTCATTGACATGGATTTCCGGATTACCCCCCCAGTGGAAGCCGGCGTCAAAAGACGCATCTTGTTCAAAATTGAGCGGTATCTGGTGGCTTCGCCAGAATATTTGTTATCGCATCCAGCCCCTGAAGTGCCCTTGGACCTCCTTAAACACAACTGTCTGGCCTATATGCTTCCCGGCGTTTCATACACCTGGAATTTCCGAAAGGCAGACCATTTTGAGGAACAAACTTTCACGCCCCATCAACTCACCAACAATGGGCTCGCATTACTGGAATTGGCCCGACTTGGAGAAGGCATCGCCCTACTGGATGACTACATTGTTCATCGCGATCTGGCGCGCGGAACCTTGGTTCATGTGCTGCCTGAGTATCAAGCAAACAACACCAGCATGGAAGCCGGGATGTACGCCACGATTTCCGACACTTCCCTGATTCCAGCCAAGATTCAACTATTTATGGATTTCGTCGCGGCCCAATTGTCCGGGGAGGGAAACCGCTTTGATATCCTGGAAAACGACCTCTCCCGTCTGGTGCGTCAACCCAATGAAGGCTGAATTCGGCAAATAGGACGTTCGACACCCTGAAATCCCAATCCGCGCAAGCGCAGCACATGACCATCCCATGGACCATCTGCTCGCAAACGACCACTGTCACTGATCGATGTAACGAAGAGGTCTGTCATCTCATCGCCGCCAAAGCAGAGCGCAGTAGGATGGGTCAGCGGTACGCGCACTAAATGGGTTAGTTGCCCATGGTCATCAAAACGCGCCAATTGTCCCTTGCGAACCAGGGCAGTCCAGAGTCCTCCCTTGGCATCGAAACAACAACCATCTGGTGAAGACTCAAGTGCTTGCGTATCCACAAATATTTGTCGTCCCCAGTGCTCCTCATCAGTATGGGTGTACCTATAAATTTGACGGGCTTCACTGTCTGCGACATGGATCACTCCTGTAAATGGGTGCGCAACCGGACCATTTACGACCCCAAGACCTCGGTCAATACAGCTCATATGCCCATCGGTCTCCACCATGTACAAGCCACCCAACGCCTTCTCCCCAGGTAGACGGAAGGTGTGCATTGTGCCGACCAAAAATCGGCCATCCGGAAGCGCTGCACCATCGTTAAACCTTAAGTTGGGGTGCTGCTCATCAAGACGCCCAAGACGCTGAATCTGGCCGGTTTCAGGGTCAAGCAGAGCAATCTCCTCTTTGAGCGCAACAACCAGTCGCCCATCCATGTTGAAGGCCACACTGCCGAGGGGTGCAGGCAATTCCAACTGAACATGCGATCCCGTGCGCGTATGCTTTTTATGGATCACACCTCGTCGGCAATCTAGCCACCAAACCGACTCGGTTCGCACATCCCAAAGTGGGCACTCACCCAACGCAGATTTCTCATGACTGAAGCAGTGAATTTCATCGGGGATCAGAAATTGCGCGTTTTCCTGGTGGTCAGGGCGTGTCATGGTTTTAAAAAATATGCTCTTGGATCATGCATTTAATCTTAGTGGCCTCGACCCACTGGACTGCATATTTTTATGCAGAACAGTCTCAAGTATTCAGCTGGAATTGTGAGCAGCATCCTCCCTAAAATTCATCCAAACTACTCAACACAGCAGCCCGAAAATCTGGCAACAGGAGACATATTTTGACAATTAATCCCATGGTGAAAACCGCCGCACTCAGCCTGGACATCCTCCAGGATTTCGATCTTCCAATTTCCAACACAAACGGAGGTGTCGCATGAGCGAAAAATGCGTACGGATGGACGTCAATAACAAAGTCGCATTGGTCACGCTGGATCGGCCTCCCGTGAACGCCCTTAATAGGGAAATGCGATATCAACTCGTCGCTGTATTTGATGAAATATCTGCCCGTGAGGACATT
Source organism: Limnohabitans sp. (assembly GCF_044361985.1). Taxonomy (GTDB): domain Bacteria; phylum Pseudomonadota; class Gammaproteobacteria; order Burkholderiales; family Burkholderiaceae_C; genus Limnohabitans_A. Next base: position 9,257 of record NZ_JBIKHV010000008.1, read on the forward strand.
ATGTGCGCCGTACTCACAGGCAACGGCAGTGTTTTTTGTGCAGGGGCCGACCTGAAGGACAGACCGAACAACGATATTCCAGGCGATTTCCTGGAACACAACCGCATCACCCGTGAAACGGGGAATGCCATCCGGGAATGCGCCAAGCCAGTGATTGCCGCAGTCAATGGCGCAGCACTTGGCGCTGGTTTGGGTTTGGCGGCCTCTTGTGACATTCTTTACGCCTCGGAAAATGCCACTTTCGGGATGCCCGAAATCAATGTCGGCCTGGCCGGGGGCGCATCCATGCTGCGCACCTTGTTTGGGCGATCGACTGCCCGACGCATGTTCTTCACCGGGCAAAGGCTCACAGCAGCAGATTTGCTACGCCGCAACGTCATTGAGGATGTACTTCCCATCGAACAACTGTTGCCGGTGACCATGGAGTTGGCCTATGAAATCGCCTCAAAAGCTCCATTGGCACTGATTTACGCTAAGCGCGCGGCCAATATGGTTGATGTCATGCCGCAACGTGATGCCTACCGTTTCGAGCAGGAATTCACCATGGCGCTGTCCAAGACAGAAGATGCCCGTGAGGCACGTTTGGCCTTTATCGAAAAAAGAGCCCCTCAATTCAAAGGCCGCTGAGCCATGTCCGAGCCAATTCATCGTGCGCCTGGCGAGGGTATGGATGTCTTTTTCCATGCACGCAGCATGGCCGTCATCGGTGCCTCCTCTGAAATCTCCAAAATCGGCGGACGACCAATTCATCTTCTGCGCAAATATGGCTATTCAGGCAGCATTTACCCCATCAACCCAAAGGGTGGAGAAATTCAAGGTCTGAAGGCCTATACATGCCTTGCCGATACCCCGGAAGCTCCTGAGCTGGCGGTCATCGCTGTGCCAGCACAACACGCCGTGAAAGCCCTGCGTGACTGCGCCACACGCGGCGTCAAAGCTGTGGTGGTGCTGTCCTCTGGATTTTCTGAGGCGGGGCCAACCGGCATGCAATGGCAGGCTGAAATGACGGACATCGCACGCTCACATGGCATGCGGTTATTGGGTCCGAACTGTCTGGGGAGTCTGGGTGTTGCCAACAAAGTGATTGGTTCATTTTCGGTAGCACTTGAAGACCATATGCCCATGCCGGGAGGCATTGGCATCGTTTCCCAATCCGGCAACATTGGCAGCTATACCTTGCAGATTCTCGTCCAACGCGGTGTGGGTATCAGCGCAATGCTGACCACCGGCAATGAGGCCGATGTGGACTTGGCCGATGGCATTGCAGCATTGGCCTGCGATCCTCATACGCGCGTCATTTTGTGCTGTATGGAGACTTGCCGCGATGGCAACAGGTTACGCCGGGCACTGGATATAGCGCGCAAAAACAAAACACCGGTTTTCGTTTTGAAAATTGGTGCCACTGAACTGGGTCAAGCAGCTGCAGCCTCTCACACAGGCGCTCTGGCTGGATCGGATGACGTGATAGATGCGGTGTTTCGTCGCCATGGTGCGCTTCGTGTGGGCTCCCACGAAGATCTGGTGGAAATAGGTCTTGCAGCAGAACAACTTCTTCCTGATCGACTTCCACGAACCGCTGAGGCGAATTTGATTGCCGCCTCAGGCGGGTTTTGTATCATGATGGCTGACGCCATGAGCTCGGCGGGTATCGACTTACCTCCTCTGTCCCAAGCCACACAGGACAGAATTCACGCAGTTCTTCCTTCTGCAATCACCAATAACCCGCTTGATTCTTCCGCACAAATTTCAAGCAAACCCGAAACCTTGCTTGAAGTCCTGTCTTCACTTCACGAAGACTCCGGGGCGCGAGTCACCATTTTGTTCCAGTCTCTGGCTCTCTACAGCAGCCGGCTACGGGGTATTTATATCGAAGCCATGACGGCCTTGCGCTTGCGCTATCCGCAGCGTGTTTTGATTGTGATCAGTCGAGGTCCAGACGATGCATTGAAGCAGATTCGTCAACTCGGAATCCCTGTTTTTTCAACCATTGATGCTGCAGCGCGAGGTATGGCGGGTCTTGTCAAATTGTCAGAGCTACTGGCCTCGACTGTGCCTTATGAAAGTCCAACGGTCGTCAAGCAGGATTCATTGCCACCCATCGCGTTTCAAAATGAATACGGCGCTAAAAAGGTATTGGCGGAAGCTGGCTTTGACATACCCGTTGAGCGACAAGTCAGTTCTTTGGACGAGGCGGTGGAAGCCGCACAGGCTATGGGTTTTCCGGTGGTTCTCAAAGTGGTTTCCAAAGACCTTCCTCACAAAACCGAAGCAGGTGGGGTTGCACTGAATCTGTCCCATACTGAAGCGGTGCGTGCAGCTTACGGTCGCATTTTGTCCAACGTAAGTCAGCATGCCCCAACGGCAAGGGTCGAAGGCATCCTGGTCGCCCCCATGCTGCAAGGTGGAATAGAACTCATCGCTGGCATCTCACGCGATCCGGTTTTCGGCCCTGTAGTCATGATCGGTATGGGGGGTATTTATGCGGAGGTACTGCACGATGTTTGCGTGCAGGTGGCTCCCGTTTCAGAGCAAGAAGCTTTAAAAATGATTCGCTCATTGCGGCTATTTCCCCTACTTGACGGTGTACGCGGGCAGACACCAATGGACCAGCAAGCAGCGGCGAGCCTGGTGGCCAAATTGTCAGAATTCGCCTGCCGGTACAGCGATCAGGTTGCAGAAATCGACCTCAATCCGATCCTTGTTCGCCCACGAGGTGAAGGGGTCGCCGTACTTGATGCCTTGATGATTCCTATGCATGAAAAAAGTCCGTAAAGGACTCTGAGACTTCCTATGATCATTGATTTAAACCAGACCGCTGAACGGGAAAACTATCGCAGCTACGCAAAAAAATGGTTAGCCGATCATTTACCGTTGCACATGCGGGCAGACACCCTGGACTATCGATCGCCAACCCTTGAAGAGTCTCGTCAGTGGGAATCTGAAATGTACAAGGCTGGCTTGGCGGGCATGACCTGGCCCAAAGAATATGGCGGGCATGGCCTGAGCTTGAAAGAGCACTTGGCTGTGAACAAAGAAATAGGTGCATTGCTCATGCCCGAGAGTGTGAGCTCCATCGGTAAGGAACTTGCCGGCCCCATCATCATGACCGTAGGGACCGAAGAACAAAAAACGAATTTTCTTCCTGCTATTCTTAATATGGACAACTACTGGTGCCAAGGCTTTTCAGAGCCAGACGCCGGATCGGACTTGGCACGACTCAGAACCCGGGCCATCCCGGAGGGCGACCACTGGCGAATTAACGGTCAAAAGATCTGGACCAGTGGTGCAGCCAAGGCCCACTACTGCCTTTTGTTGACGCGCACTGGCACGATTGCCGACAAACACCGGGGCATGCTCATGTTTGCAGTGCCCATGAACACCCCGGGGATTCGCGTTGTCCCCATCAGGTCAATTGATGGTAAAGAGTCATTTACCGAAGTATTTTTCGACGACGTGTTGGTCCCAGACTATGCCCGCCTAGGGGCTCCTGATGAAGGCTGGAATGCGGCCGTTCGAGTGCTTTCGATTGAGCGTGCCACGAATCGGATGTACCGGGCCTGGCGTTTTGAATCAGAGCTTCGTTTCCTGGTGCGTGCTTGTCGTTCAGACTCCAAGCTGTCAAAACTTCTAGAGGATGGCTATTTCCAACGGCGAATTGGCGACGTATTGGGTGAAATTGATGGACTTAAGGGTCTGGTCGAGCGCACCGTGGAACGGCTGCTACAAGGCGCCGAAATAGGAGCACTTGGATCACTGACCAAACTTTACTGGTCAGAGTGCCACCAAGCTTTCGCAGGACTGGCTCAAAGCATCATCGGCCAAGTAACGCCCACTTCCAGTGAACTGGCACAACGCGCCAAGCAAGAGTTCACCCATGCTTACCTTTTCTCACGCGCCGAAACAATCTACGCTGGCACCTCGGAAATCCAGCTTGATTTGATCGCACAACGCATTTTGCGACTGCCCAGGGAATAAGCACATGAGCCACCAAGAAGACGGGCTTCGGCCTGAAGAGTTTGCTGAAGCGGCAGAAGCTGCCATTCAAGACGCGATAAAGGGCGAGGCCGGGCAGGTGAGCAGCACCCTGGCTGAGGCTGGATTGCTGGGGGTTTGCACGAGCGAGAAATCAAATGGACTGGGGCTTGATCTGCGTTTTGCAATTCCCCTTGCACAGGCGGCCGGTCGGCTAAGACTGCGCTTCGCTTTGGCTGAACAGATACTTTTGGCGCGCTGTTTTGCGGGCAGTGAGATCGCATCGTCCCTGGCACTGGGATTGCAGTTGGCCACCATTGCTTGGCAAGGCTCCACAGAGGACACCTGGATCGGTCACGCCCGCCGGGTGCAAGATGCTCGCTGGCTTCTAGTCCGCCACCAGGCCGGGGCGGTTTTGCTGGATGTATTGGATGCCCCCCGGCAATCAGACCGCAATCTGGACCCTGAAAACCCACAAGTATGGCTGAATGTGACTCAGTGTCCGGTTGTTTCGTATCTTGATCAAAACACCACAGAAGCCCTATGGCGCGATGGCGCTCTGTTGATGGCGGCCACGGTGCATGGGGCAGCAGAATATGCTTTGAACGCAGCGGTGGAACATACCTCGACACGGGTTCAATTTGAGCGGCCTCTGTCTTCCAAACAAGCGATTCGGCATTGGTTATCGCGCATGAAGCTCTACCACGAGGCTGCCGGCACTTCAATTGCCCGAGCACTGAATGAGAATGAATGGGGAGCCACCAGAGACCCGTTTCCGGTCTTGTCCACAAACTTGAAATACGCGACTTTCATCATCGAAAAGTCAATCCAATTGCATGGTGGTATGGGTTTCACATGGGACATTCCACTGCACCATGCACTTCGCGAAGTTCGAAAGATAGATGCAGCATGGGATGGCAGCGCATTGACACAAGACATCGGTCGTCGGTTCATGGAATCAATAGGGAGTCAATGACATGCAACTGGATATGAAAGACCGTGTGGCGCTGGTCACGGGCGCTGGTAACGGCATAGGCAGAGCAACAGCGCGCTTACTGGCCACTCGCGGGGCCATAGTGGTCGTGAACGACCTGAAGGCGGAGTTTGTGGACCCTGTGGTGAACGAAATCACAGAAGCGGGTGGTCAGGCTTTTGGCGTTGTGCAAAACATCGCCAGTCGTGAAGGCATTACGGCCGCAGTGCAACAGACATATGAATTCCGGGGCCGTTTCGATGTACTGGTTAACAACGCAGCATGGGTACGCTATCAGGCCATACCCGATATTCAATCTGAAACCTTGGACAGGATGCTGGATGTCGGCTTCAATTCGGTCATTTGGGGGATTCAGGCAGCGGCTGCAGTCATGGACCCCCAACGTGGCGGCGTTATTGTGAATATCGCATCCACGGCAGCTCTTCGCTCAACACTCAACTCCTTGGTCTATTCGGGCATCAAGGCCGGTGTGCTTGGTTTAACGCGCGCAGCCGCTGCTGAATTGGGTCATCGTCGTATCCGCGTCAATGCCGTGTGCCCCTCTGCTGTGCCGACCGAAGGCACACTGCGTAACCGCGATGCAACCCGTGACGCACTTCGTGTTGCTCGGACCCCGTTGGGCAGACTGGGAACCGTTGAAGACATCGCGCGGGGCATTTGTTTTTTGGTAAGTGATGACGCCGCTTTCATGACCGCGCAAGCCTTGGTGCTGGATGGCGGCGTGACCTTTACCAACATTTGACAAGCACATGTCCATGCTTGGCCTCTCCTGCCTCAAACCAAATGGCACCGTGCTGATCACGGGTGCGGCCTCAGGCATTGGGCGGGCAACGGCGGTGCTATTTGCTCAGAGAAATTGGCGTTGCGTCTTGCTTGATCGAGCCCTGGGCCCTCTTCAGCAGTTGCAATCCGAACTGGAATCAAGTAAGGCCAATGGGCATCTCATCATTCAGATTGACCTAACCCATGAATCGGAAATCCTTACTGTTCTTGAGGACATGCCCGATCTGGACGCCTTGGTCAACAACGCAGGCATGTCACATTCAGGTGCCAGTGCTTTGGACCCGCTTGACGGAGAAATCCCCTCTCAGTTGGTTGCCCTAAATCTGGCAGCACCGGCACGCATGGTTGACGCCTGCGAGAGTCGCCTCCGTCCGGGGGCCCGAATTGTCAACCTCACATCTGGCGCCGCTTTACGGGCCATTCCAAATCGTGGCCTCTACAGCCCTAGCAAAGCTGGCCTGCTGGAACAAACTCGCGCCTTGGCCGCTGCAAAACCGGATTGGACGGTCACATCGCTGGCACCAGGTTTTGTGCGTACTGAACTGGTGCAAAAATTAGTTGAGAGTGGAAAACTCCATGGCCCAGATGCGCTGGCCAAAGTTCCGCTTGGCCGCATGGCGGAACCCACAGAAATAGCTGAAGCCGTTTATTTTTTAGCGACTCAAGCTCCACCGCAATTTTCTGGTGAGAACCTCATGGTCTGTGGTGGCTCGTCGGTTTACGGCGGTAGTCAGAAACTGGCCTTGGCGGAATATACATTGTCACCTTCCGAGTCGCTACCAAGATTGAAAACCGTATCCCTCGCCTCCGATGGATGGGCAGAAGTTAGGCACGACCTTGAAGCGGAATCGCGGACATCATCTGATTCTTTTTACGAAGGCGTCATCGACGGCTCTGTACTTCTTGCAAAAACCGGGCAGATACTCAAGGCGGTTCAAATTGCCGCGATCAATTTCTTTCGAAGTCATGTGGGCCCAGCAAGTCTGACACTTCTTTTACCCTCCCGATCGGTCCAGTGGATGCATGCAGGAGATTTGGCATCAGCAAAAATGTTGGTTTCAACGCTTGCTGTTGAATGGGGCGCAAAAGGACTACGGATCAACGCCATCGAAGTTGCTGAAAATATCACGCCATTACATTTTTTGCCACTATTACATTTTTTGGCAGGCACAAAAGCTCAGTATGTCACTGGGCAAACACTGTGCCTTTCTCAAAATAACCACGGGGTGCGAAGATGAGCGAACAAGACCTTATGCGTGACCAGATCAGGAATGAGTTTGAACGAGAGCGGGGCTACTGGCGACCCTGGAACGATACATTGCTGCGCGAAAGACCCAACTTTCTTCAGAATTACGCGCGCTATGCCGGACACCCTGCACGAACCGGCCCGTTGAGTGAACGCATGATCGAATTGATTTATGTGGGTTTGGATGCTTCATCCAGCCATTTGTTCGAAGCCGGGCTTCGGGTTCATATGGAAAAAGCGCTCAAAGTCGGTGCAAGCCGACAGGATATTTTTGATGTACTGCACTTGGTGGCTGGGCAGGGCATTGAGTGCACCCTGCAAGGAATCGAAATTCTTGCAGAAGAAATATCCCAGACACAAGATGTCAAAAATGTCTCAGGCGAAAGTGCTTTTGACTGGCTGGCTTGGAATGATCCGAGTTATGCAGAGCTCACGCATTCATTAATGTCCGATGGGTTCTCAACGGAAGGCCTGAGTCCAGCAGAACGTTGCCTCGTGCAGATCGCGTTGCATGCTTGTTTTACAGCCTTCAATCCGAAAGCGCTCAGAGAACACATCCGTAAGGGCATTGAGATCGGATTGAGCAGTGCCCAAACTTTGCAATCCATTCAGTTGGGTGCCCATTTATCCGTGCACGGCACAGCGTTAGGTGCTCAAGTTTTCGAAACCTTGAATTGATATTGATTTTTTAACACACCCAAAGGAGACAAGCATGAAAAATTCTTCCATCTCGCGTCGCGCATTGTTGGCCAGCACAGCGCTGTTTGCAATGGACAGCCGAGCACAGGTCCATACCGCGGCCAATGTCATCAACTGGCCGAACCGACCTATAAAAATAGTGGTACCAGGTCCCGCCGGGGTTGGTGGTGATATCTTTGCAAGAATGTTGGCCGGCCCCTTGCAAGAAGCTCTCAAGCAGTCCATCGTCATTGAAAACAAAGCCGGTGCCAACGGCATCATTGGCAATGATGCCGTTGCCAAAGCACAACCGGATGGTTACACCTTCCTCTTCTCGCCCTCATCGTCCATTGCCATTAACCCGATTCTTCAACCCAAAATGCCCTACGACACGGTCAAGGACCTTGCGCCCGTGGCACAAATCGGACTTTCGGGTTTTCTGCTGGTCGCTAATCCTTCCACGGGCTTCAAAAACTTGGACGATATGGTGCGGTATGCAAAAGCCAACCCTGGAAAACTGAACTACGCATCCTGGGGAAATGGATCCAGCGGTCAACTGGCCATGGAAAGCATCAAGGCCCATTACCAAATTTTCATGCCGCATATTCCGTATAAAGGGGTCTTGCCTGCACTGACAGACCTGCTTGCAAACAACATCAGTGTTGGCTTTGTCGACATTGCATCACCTGTGCCGCATATCCGGTCCGGTCGTTTGGTTGGACTGGGATGTACCGGTTCTTCAAGGGGCCCCGCACTGCCCGATCTGCCCACTTTGTCAGAGCAGGGTTTCAAGTTTGATACCGATGGATGGTATGGCGTGTTTACATCTGCGGGTACGCCACAAAGTTTGATCAACCGGATGAACCAGGAAATCAATCGCATATTGGCAACTGATGAAGTCATCCAAAAATTTGCCAGTAACAACATGCCGAAACCGCCGATCAAGACGGCAGACCAATTTGCAGCTACTGTAAAGAAAGATGTGGAAACTTGGCAAGGCTTGGCCAAAGTGGCTGGGCTGAAGATCGACTGAGTTGTTTGTTGAAATCAAGGATGACATTCTGAATACAGGATCTAAAAAATCCGGGTTGTCCAAATTACTCATGGCTCAATTAGGAGACGCTCAATGATCAGTCGACGCAATTGCTTGCAAATATTGGCTGCAGCCTGCTTACCTGCTTCAGCGAAGGCGGCTTGGCCTGAAAAGGCTCTGCGCATCGTAGTACCTTATGCTGCTGGCGGATTCACCGATATATTGGCTCGAATGCTGGCAACGGGTATGTCAGAGAAACTTGGACAACCCATCATCGTTGAAAATAAGCCTGGTGCGTCCACCATGTTGGGTGCAGAAATTGTCGCTAAGTCTCCTGCCGATGGCTATACCTTGCTGATGGCCACAACCAGTACTCTGAGCACCAATCCGTTGGTGTTCAAAAAAATGCCGTTCAAACCCGCCGATTTAAGGCCCGTGGCATTGACCGGGCTGACCCCATTCGTATTGGTCGCGCATCCTTCGGTTCAAGCCAAAGACTCTACAGAACTGGTGAGCCTTGCGCGCGCCAACCCAGGCAAACTGAACTTTGCCATGTTGGGTACAGGATCATCGACTCATTTTGTGGACGAAATGTATCGACGCATGACGGGGGTGGATATTCCAGATGTTCCCTATAAGGGGGCTGGGCCTGCAACCAATGATCTTCTGGCTGGACATGTTCAACTCAACTTTGACGCCATTGCGACCGCTATCCCCCGCATTCAAAACGGCTCACTTAAAGGTCTGGGAATTTCATCTGATACCCGGTCTCCGCTTTTGCCCTCCTTGCCAACCTTCAAGGAATCAGGTCTACCCGATATGGTCGCCTATTCTTGGTATGGCTTGGTGGCACCTTCGGGTACACCAACAACTGTGGTGGAAAGGCTGAACAAACTGGTCAATGATTTACTCAATTCACCAGAGATCAAGGAACGCCTGATCGCCAATGGGGCAACAGCCCCCCAACTTTCAGCAGCTCAGTTTGGCGGACTGATTGATGACCACACCCGCCGGTGGGAGCGAATTATCAAACCATTGAATCTGCAACTCGATTAAAGACCTGACACTAATTCAAGCATCAGGCAGACAAGATGTTTCTGGAATGTGACAACGTTAGGACACTACTGAGACAGTCATTAACAATCAACCAACTCTAAAAAATGCTCAACAATCGGTGGTTGAGCAAAGAAGTCGCCCACCAGAGATCGCCACTCTGTATAAAGCGAAGATTCGCGAAAATCCACGGTGTGATTCTCAAGCGTAGCCCACGTCAGGAGAAGCAAATACCGATCAGGTGTTTCTATGCAACGGCGAAATTCATGATGAAGAAAACCTTTCGCCTTAGGAAAAATTGTGTCGAGTGCTAATTGAACACTTTTCTCAAAAGAATCGTTTAGACCAGACTTGACTCGAATGTCAGCAACCTCAAGAATCATCGTTGACCCCAGAATTTTTTGAAAATCAATGAATATGGGTTCCGCCGTTGACGTCAAGCGTCGCGCCCGTCACAAACCCCGACAAATCTGAAGCGAGGTAAAGACAAGCCCCGGCCATCTCACGCGTAGATCCAATGCGCTTGAGGGGAATCGCATCAATGATTGCCTTAAGCCGCTCTTCAGAGAGCCCATCCAGCATGGGCGTGTCAATCATGGCTGGGCAAATAGAGTTGGCACGAATACCTAAGGCGCCGAACTCACGCGCAATACTTTTCGTCAAACTCAGCATGCCACCCTTGGACGCAGCGTAATGCGACCCTCCAACCAAGCCACCACCTCGTTGTGCTGCGAGTGAAGCCACGTTAACGATGTTGCCTGAGCGCTGCAATTCAAAAACTCTCAAGGCACTTTGACAAAGAAAAAATGCACCCTTGAGATTGATATCGAGCATGAGATCCAGCTCACTTTCAGAGATATCCAGAATGGGCTTGGATTTAACAATGCCAGCTGAATTTATCAGGCAATCGAGGTGACCATGAATAGACACTACTTTCGCAACCAAGGCATCGCAGTCTTGACGGTTGCTGATATCGCATTGAATCCCATCTATCAATGCGGTACGTTCAAGCTTCTTCTCGATTGATTCTTTGATTGATGCAAGTACAACTGCATTCATGTTCACATCGGTTACAACCACTTTTGCCCCGTGCTCTACAAAAAGCTCAGCCGTTGCATAGCCGATACTTCGCAAGGATGCTGCTCCAGCAACGATGCAAACCTTATTTTTTAACAGCATATCAATACGTTCCTTTTTCGAAAATCTGCTTAGGGGTAGATCTTCATTTCATTCAAAATCCATTGCTGTGCCGAATGATTTTTCGGATTCCAGCCCAAATCTTCGCGAGCACGTACAGAACGGACTCGGCTATTGCTGCCAAATGAGAACAGTGCTCTGGCCATGCCCCACTTCTCCACTGCGAACTCAGGGTCGAGATGCTCTATTGCATGAATGCCAAGACGTTTTGATATTGACTTGGCAATTTCAATAAAGGAGGCTTCACCGTTTTCGGCGAAATACAGCGAACCACCCTTGCATTTCTCTGCCACCAACAAATACAAATCAACCAGGTCGTCGATATGAACATTGGACCAAGTGTTCAACCCTTTTCCGACAATTTGAACGGCACCATTGTCAGAAGCGTTCTTTGAAAGAAATGGAATTTGTATGCTTTGTTTGTTGATCCCTTTTCCATATCCATAAATCAAGCTGGGAGCTACGACAGCAGACCTGATATCCAGCTTGGAAGCCTCAATGACTCGCAGATCAATGTCCCGACGCGCCTGCTTCCTGGGGTCAATCACCAAGGTCGAATTTTCCGAATAAATGGCATCCGAACAAAAATCACCACGGGCATCGTCGCCGATGATGCTTGTTCCACTGGTGTGAATCAGCACCCTTCCAGTTCCTTTTAGCCCTGCGATCAACGCTTCAACAGCACCCAAGTGATCAGCATTTGCGGTATTGAAAACTGCATCTGCTTTGCAAGCTTCTTGAACAAGCAGTTCCGCGTCTTCAAGCTCACCCATAACGGGTTCAATACCTAAAGTCATGAGCTGCTGAGCGCTTGAAAAGCTTCTCGTCAATCCACGGACCTTGTGTCCATTTTTGATCATTGCGATGGCGACTGATCCTCCGATGTATCCAGTCGCGCCAGTGATAAAGACATTCATGTGCAGTGACCTTGGATGTCAGATCAAAGCATGAATGTGGACAGGGAAGGTATTGCAGCGATCACGATGACACCAACCAGTAAAGCCGCGATGTAAGGCCAAATCGCGACAATGACATCATCTGGTTTCGCGTCTCCAATACGGCATGCAATGTAAAAGCCAACGCCAATCGGCGGCATCATCAGGCCAACGTTCATTGCACAGACGACAACCATCGAATAGTGAATTTCGTTGATCCCAAGCTTCTTAGCAATTGGGAACATGATTGGCGCCAGCAGCAACACGGCTGGAAGTCCTTCAAGAAGACAGCCCAGTATCAAAAATACGATGATAGTCACCGCCATAAAGGCCATCCAACCGCCTGGTAATGTGGTCAAAAACAAGGACAGTTGTTGCACGATCCCGCTTTGCGTAATAGCCCATGCCATGGCAGAGGCCGTACCCAGGATTAGAAGGATGGCACCGCTGAGGGCGGCTGTTTCGACAAGCATGGCATACAGCCGCTTCCAGCCAATACCGCCATAAAGCACCTGACCAATCATCATCGCGTACAACACTGCAATGGTGGAAACTTCGGTGGCGGTTGCAACGCCACCCCCAACGGCACTGCGAATCAAAAATGGCAACACCAACGCAGGCGCAGCGATCAAAGCCAGTCGGCCAATGATTTTCATACTTGGCCGCTTGATTTGGCTTGTGTCCTCATTGCGCGCCTTCCATCTTGCCAGTACAAGCAACGCCAAAAGAAGAACCATGGCTACAAAAAATCCACTTTCAAACAAGCCAGCGATTGAGACACCAGCGACCGAACCCAAAACAATCAAGACGATGCTTGGGGGAACTGTGTCCGCCATGGCGGCACCGGTAGCTAACAGTGCGACCATTTCAGATCGCTTATTTCCTCGTCTGCGCATTTCAGGAAAAAGTGCAGGGGCAACCGTCGCCATGTCTGAAACCTTGGAGCCTGAAATTCCAGACACGATGAAAAGCGATGCCAAAAGAACATATGACATGCCAGCCTTGACGTGACCAATCATCGATGCCAGAAGATCGACAATGGCTTTACCCATTCCAGTCGCATCGAGCACACAGCCCAATAGAACAAAAATCGGAACAGAGACCAAAACAATATTGCCCATCCCCTCATCAATGCGACCAACAATCACGACCAATGGAATATTGCTACTGAACGCCAAATACGTCATCACACCAATGCCAAAGCAAAAGGCAATGGGAACGCCAGAGACCAAACAAAGTGCCACCAGACCGCACAAGAAGATCAGGATATTGATCAATCCCAACTGTGCAATTTGCGGAGAAATTTTAGAGCAAAGAAAAACAAACAATCCAACGCCTACTATTGCAATTGAAAGATGTTTTTTCGAAACCGTTTTTAACGCATACGCACCGATGACCGTCAGCATCAAAATCATCCCTGCAGCAATCGCAGTAACCCGGATGCCACTGGGGATCTCAAGAGATGGAGAGTTAACAACCCATTCGCTTTCAACGTGCTCAATAGCAGGGCCAATGAGACCGATCAAAAATGCACCTATTGCGGCAAGGGCAAAAGCATGTACCAGCCCTCGCAAATTTTCGGATAGCTTATCAACGAACATCGACAATCTGAGGTGTTCATTGCGATGCATGGCAATGACCGCCCCCAGCATCGCAACCCAAATGAAGGCGATCGAAACAGCCTCATCGATCCACCCAACGGGTCGAGAAAATACATAGCGTGCAATGACGCCGCTGAAAAGCATAGCAACGATACTGACCATCAGGGCGGCGCAAAGTGCTTCCAAGGGCATCATCCATTTTGAAAGAATGCGATTGAACGCTGTCTCTGCAGGCGCTGCAGAATGCTCTTGCGCTAACAATGCGGTGATGGCGTCAGGGCTGGTCATAGGGGTCTCATACATTCTTAATAAGCAATAGGCTTAAACGGGTCAGCAGGCACATCGAAAAATATCGACATGCCTGCAAACGTAAGCGCAAAAGGGCCAGTTGATGGCCCTTGATACTCAAGCCAGCTTGCCGCTGTACTTCTCAAGCAATGCCCATGCCTCTGGGCCAAATTTCTTTTGCCATTCAACGTAATAGCCTGACTTTTGCAACAAATCGCGGAAAGGCTTGGTATCCAGTCGGTTGAACTGCATACCTTGGCCTTTGAGTTTGGTTTCCAGGCTGGCGTTCAGCGTATCGTGTGCAGTGCGCTGCTTGAGCGCTTGCGATTCAAAGACTCGAGTGACCAATGCCCTCAAATCATCTGGTAACGCATTCCAGCTTCTTTTGTTACCGACCAGTGAGAAGTATTCCCACATGTGTGATGTGTAAGAGCAGTACTTCTGAACTTCGTAGAGCTTGACGGCATCGATGGTTGGCAGCGCATTTTCTTGACCATCCACCACTTTGGTTTGAAGTGCGGTGTAAAGCTCGCCAATTGGGACTGTGGCTGGTGAGGCATCCAATCCTTTGAACATGGATGTCCACAGCGGTGTCGCTGGCACGCGAATCTTCATGCCTACAAGGTCTTTAGGCGATGTAATCGGCTTGGTGGAGTGGGTGATTTGACGGAATCCGTGGTCAAACACTTTGCCGACTTGGACCAAATTGAATTTATCGAAAGCGGCGCGCATGTGGCCACCAAGATCACCATCCATCGCCTTCCAAACAGTTGCATAGTCTGGGAACGCAAAGGCAATGGAATTGATGGCTGCCACAGGAACCAGGTTGCCGTAGATAGAGCCAGCGGTGCAGACAAAATCAATGGCGCCCGAGCGAACCTGCGAAAGCGTGTCGGTGTCGCTACCTAACTGCCCGTTTGTGTAAACATCAATGCTCAGACGGCCGTTTGATTCCTTCAAAATTTCAGCACAGGCGGCCTTCAATGCGACTGGTGTGGGATGACTCTCTGGCAATGTGATCGCGATTTTCATAGTGATCTTGCCCGCCCCCTGCGCCAGGACGGCACCAGGCACCAGTGTTGTTGCAGCCACGCCAGCCATACCCATCAAAATTTCACGACGGCTGGAATCTTGTGGCTTTTGGCTGGTTTTGAAATTAAATGACATCTTTGTCTCCTAAAGTGATTTGTTACTGAATCAAGCAAAAACATTGGGTTGATGAACTTCGATGCAATGACCGTCCGGGTCATACAAGAACACTTGGTGCCAACCGGGGATAGCCCAGCATCCGTAGTCGGAATAGCGAATTTTCAACTCATCACAGCGACGCATGAAGCCTTTGATGTCATCGGTGCGAAAACAGAAGTGGCCATGCCCCATGGGGTTCACAAACTTCTTCATCTTGAATCCGGTCTCAAGATCTCTTTCTGACCAATGGAACTCAATGTCGCCATCAGTCAGGAAGTCCACCTTACCTGTGTAAGCCCTGTCCTCACGCTCACGACTGATCACGGTGTGCTCGGCATCGGTAATTGCGCCCAAGCTGAACAACGTTTTATAGAACGTGGTCAAGCGGGGCAGGTTATCAGTACAAATATTCATGTGATGAAACTTGAAATTCATTGCGATTCCTGTGTTGAAGTTAAGAAATTTCCGTGTGGCTGATGCCACAAGGGATGAACGCAGGCGGGGAGTGTGATGGCTCCCCTCAAGCTCTGAGGCATACGATATCTAAATTCACATATGAAGTAAAGGATGCGCTCATGAATTATTATCGGGGTTATCCCTGATTTTTTTGGTTAAATTTGTCCTTTTCTTCACTTTTCACACTCATTGATGAATGATATTATTCGCTGATGAATTCAAATTCGATTGACCTGTTGACAGATACACCGTCCAACGAGGTGGCAATCCGTTCAGAGATTTGCAGCGTTTCAGCAGTTCGCAGAGTTGCAGCAATGTTGGACCTTGATCCTGATGCGTATGAAGAGGGATCGCCGCTGCCTCGGGGCTGGCAATTCATCTTGATGGCAGCAGACACAAGAAGATCGCAACTTCGCGCAGACGGGTTTCCGGGTCTGGGTGTGGCCATGCCTGATCTGGGACTGCCCAGGTTGTTGCTGGGTGGCAGATCGGTTGTCTACAAAGCAGATATCCCGATAGGTGCCCAAGTGACTCGGAAAAGTTCCATTCGCAATCTCACTCATAAGGCCAATGCATCAGGCCCCATAGCTATCGCCACGATTGATCATGAATTGAACTTGGCGGCCAATGATTTACCCCTGTTGCTTGAAACCCAGACCTACTTGCTGCTGCCCGCAAGCAAGGGGGGCGGGTCCGTGGGCGTATCAAGACATCCCGAAGATTTGACGGGTCAATATTCAAAAACAGTTGTTCCAGACGAAACATTGCTGTTTCAGTATTCGGCCTTAGGTTTTAACTCTCACAAGATTCACGTTGACCGTTCTCACGCAAGGAATGTAGAAGGATTCCCGGATTTGGTGGTCAATGGCGGTCTGGCCACTTTGATGCTGACCGAATTTCTGCGTCATGAAATAGGAATAACGCCACAGAACATCAAGGTTCGTCACGTCGCGCCATTGTTTTGTGGAAGCCCGATCACCATGGTTGCCAATCAAATTGAGTCCAAGTGGCAACTACAGGCCTATGACCATCGTTTCACGCTAGCCATTGATATGGAGGTTGACACCCATGAGCTTTAAACCACTGCAAGGTATCCGCATACTTGATTTAACCAGCGTTGTGGTGGGCCCGGTGTGCACCTGGCGTTTGGGACAGTACGGGGCTGAAATCATCAAGGTTGAAAACCCTGAAGGCGATCTGATGCGCGGTCTAGGCGGGCAATCGCCAACGGGCCAACACTCGGGCGCCTACCTGCATCTGAATCGAGGAAAACGCAATGTATGCCTTGATCTTAAAAAACCTGGTGCACGTGACGTCATGGATCGATTGATCGAATCAGTCGATGTCATCGTTGCAAACATGCGTCCACAGGCCTTGCAAAAATTGGGCATTGACGCCGAAACAATTCGGGCGAGATTTCCTGAAAAGATTTATTGCCTGATCACAGGCTATGGAACAGATGGGCCCTATGCGGGTTTGCCAACCTACGACAGTGTTGTGCAAGGTGTCACGGGGATGGCAGGTTTGTTTCTGGAAAGGGATGGTGCCCCCAATTACGTTCCTATGTTGATCTGTGATCATGTCGCTGGTGAAATCGCTGCGGGGTCCATTCTTGCTGCAATTGTTGAATATCAATCAACAGGCAAAGGTTGCACACTGGAAGTGCCGATGTTTGAAACCATGGCGGCTTTTGTACTTCAGGAGCATCTTGCGCAACAAAGCTTTGATCCTCCAGTCGGACCCGTTGGAGATCGTCGACTGCTCAGCCCGCACAACAAGCCCGTTCAGACTGCCAATGGCTGGATCTCGTTTACGGTCAATACCGACTCACAAGTTCGTGCATTTTTACAAGTCACCGGGCGCGACAACTTACTGGACGATGCTCGCTTCAACTCCGTTTCGGCTCGTGCGAAATATGTCAAAGAATGGTTTGAGGTAAGGGGTACCCCATTGACAGACAAGTCAACTGATGAATGGCTTGAACTGCTGCAAAAAGCGGACATCGCGGCCCAACCTTGCCACACCCTGGAAACGCTGCAGCATGACAAGCATCTAAAGGCTGTCGGCCTCATCAAACATGAGGACCATCCAACAGAAGGAAAAACTGCAGCGATACGCGCATCCATCAAGGTCAACGATAACTTCCTCGATCTGCGCACTCCATCGCAGCCCAAAGGCTGGGAATCGATAAAAATTCTGAGTGAAATGGGCTTGAGCCCAAGCCAAATCGATGAACTGGTTTCATCTGGTGCTGTCATCTCCTCCAACAACTAATTCTGAAACCAATGAAAATGACAAACCGTCGAAATGTGCTTCAAATCCTGGGGAGTGGCCTCGCACTCAACGCCTTTCCTTCATGGGCTCAAGACTTCCCATCCCGCCCCATCAAGGTCATCATTCCATTTCCACCAGGTGGCCCAACAGACATTCTCGGGCGCATCGTTGCACAAAAGCTCTCCGAACGCCTCGGGCAAAGTGTTGTTGTTGATAACAAGCCTGGAGCAAGCGGAATGATTGGTGCAGACATGGTTGCAAAATCGCCACCTGATGGCTACACCCTTCTGGTTAACGCATCACTCCATGTGATCAACCCCAGCCTGTATGAAAAATCGCGGTACGACGCCATCGCGGATTTCGCTCCGCTTAGCAACCTTGCGGACGTACCACTTGTACTTGTGGTGAATCCGAAAACACCCGTCCAAACCGTCAAGGAGCTCATTGCATGGGTGAAGGTGTCTAAGACACCCGTCAATTTCGCATCATCTGGCAATGCAACAGCACCACACCTTGCAGGCGAAGCTTTTAAGCTTGCTGCAGGTATTGAAAACATGCAGCATGTTCCCTACAAAGGGAGCTCACCGGCTCTCACTGACTTGCTCGGTGGACAAGTTCAGATGATGTTTGACTCGTTGCCCTCAAGTCAACCATTCATCAAGTCAGGGGCGCTGAAAGCGATTGCTGTCACAACACAGCGCAGGTCTTCAAGCCTGCCAGCCATTCCAACCATCGCTGAAAGTGGCCTCCAGGGATTCAACTTCAGCACTTGGTATGGGGTTTGGGCACCTAAATCGACACCAACTCAGATCGTGCAAAGACTGTCATCAGAGATAGGGCAAATCACTCGGCTGCCCGATGTTCGTGAACGATTTTTAGCATTGGGTGCTGAACCTGTTGGAAATTCAGCAGAAGATTTTGCGGCCTTCACCAAGACAGAGCTCACAAAATGGGCTCGCATCGTCAAACAATCTGGCGCGCGTGTCGATTGAAAAGTACAAGAGCATGCATTTTTAATCAACTTAAAGCTGCACCTCTGATAGAGCCACCGACCTTGCCCGAAATAGCCTTTGCCGCAGACCCAAGAGCTGCTGTGACCTCCGGTATGGACTTCCGCTGGTTTTGATCAATTCGCTCAGCATACGGAACCGTCAACGCGGCCAGGGCTCTGCCCTGCGTGTCCAATATGGGAAAACTGACCGCATAAAGCCCGCGAACCTGTACGCTTGGAACAGATTCAAAACCAATCTTTTTAATGGCCTCAAGAATTGTCGTGATCTGCTGATCTGATTGTTCCGGCCTACGTTGAATAGACTCCTCAAGCCAGAGCCTGGTCGTTTCAGCGTTTTGAAACGCCAACAAGACCCGTCCTGAAGCAGAAATGAGCACATCCAACTCAGAACCTGCTCGCACGCTGAAACCCATTCCGCTGGGAGCATCCACCTTGGCAAGCACAACTTGTTTCCCTTGCGAATAAACCGTGAGGTGACAAGACTGATCCAGTTCCTTGGCCAATCTTTGCATGACTGGTAAAGCTTCAAACAGCAAACGATGAGTGGGCGGGCTTATGTGAGCCAATTCAAACAACTTGGTCGTGATGGTGTAGGAACTGTCATCAACTTGCGCGACGTAATTACGGTCGACCAGGCACGCCACCATTCGGTAAATTTCACCCACACTGCGATCCAAACTTTTAGCCAACTCCTTTTGAGTCATCGGCCTCTCATGACGGCATAGCATCTCGAGAATGTCCAGCCCTTTTTCCAAGGCCGGCGCGGCATAACTGCGCCGCTCAACGTCAGCCGATAGTGTTTCAACCTCAAGCAAATTTTTCGCCACATCAACCCCATCGCATATGTTCAATTGAATCCAAGCTCAATCATACCTATGAACGCTTTGATTCATATGTGAATACCCATCGGCATGAGATTTAACCGGTTACACGGCACATGAAACAATGATTTTGAGAAGCCACCTTACTTAGTTGTGAGCACTGAAGTGGCCCCCGAATTTGGAACAGGTTTTTAATTGGGACACTGCCCAAAGAAACGGGTTACTCATGACTGAAGCAAAAAACGCGGAGTTCATTCGCCGGAGTTCAAGGCCAAGGTGGGACTTTAGGCTCTCGGCGTGATAAAGACTCCAAGCCAACTGAAGGCTGCGGTCGAACTGGCTTAATTTACAATTCGCGGCTCACAAGCGGAGCCTGTCTTCAAAGTGTTGGCGCAGATCCAATATTGACCACCTGGGGGTGCTGCTTAAAAGTTAGGCTGTTGCATATCGTAAACACAAGGCTCCCTCGGTATTTGATGGGACTGAGTGAGTTTTAACATCGTTGGCCCACGAAGGAACCAGCCAAAACCGCACTAGACCAAAGGCAACGCGATCTGACTGATGACTTTTCACCACTAAAGGTGCCGAGAAGACCGAGTAAGACTCAGCAGGAAAACTCACTGGTAAGTCTACGCCCAGCGCCTCTTTGACCCACTTAGCACTTTTAGTTGGCGTGAAATTGGTGCACACGGAAGCAGTTTATCGCCGACACCAAATACCCCCCCCAAAAGGGCCGGTTTGCAGCGGAAGCGGGCACCTGGTCAGACGTGCTGAGTGACATCAACCGGCCAAGAGTGGACTATCGAGCTAGACCAAATTGTGACTGCTCTCGAGTCTTGGAGGCGCATTAAAACTTGAAGAGGCACATCATTGCAGCAATGAAAATCCTGCTTTCGGAACAGCGGTTGACTGAAGTTGCTTGAGTTGCTCTCGAACAATCTCGCTGAAAGCCTCTCCGAGGCGAGGCAATGGACGATGGCGGTTTTTAACCAGATAAATAGGAAAACTAGGTGCATCTTCAATGCTCGCAAATACAAGGCCATCCGCCTTGTGTGCGCGTGCAGAAAGGTCATCCACAAATGCCACTGCCACGCCCGTGGCAGCCACCGCGCAAGCTGCCAACCCAGAACGCACTTCGGCTGCCACGTTGCGTGTCACATTGTGAGACTGAAGCCAGTGATTGATCACTGCACTTTGTGGCGCTTCTGCGCTGTAGGCCACAAGCCGCCCCGCCAGCGCTTTTGCCAATTTGGGTTTTTTCTGGGTCACCAATGCATTATCGGTAGGGAGTGCACACAAAAGTAGCCAGCGTCCGATTTCCTCGACCTCCAGTGACGGATGATCCAAAGGGGCGCTGGAAATGGCCACATCGGCCTCTTCCGAAACCAACAGTTTGACGAATTCGCGCGTCGGAAGTGACTCGAACAGCACGCGAGCGGTCGGGTATTGGTTGATCAGCATGGCCATGCTGCGCGGCACCAGCTCCAAAGCCGTGTTGGCACTGGAGAGCACACGCAGGGTTGAGTGGGTGCCGTAACGCAGATGAGCTGCGACATCTCGCACATGCAAAACGCCGCGGTAAACCTTCTCAATTTCTATATGCAGCTCGCGTGCCTCTGCCGTGGGCACCAACCTTCCACTGCGGCGTTCAAACAGTGCCACATCCAGTTGCACTTCAAGGTGCCGCACCAGTCTACTAATGCCAGGCTGCGACACATGCAGCAATCGTGCAGCCTCGGTGGTCGTCCCCGTATTCATCACTGCGCGGAACACTTCAATTTGTCGCAAGTTCATGTTTAATATTATCCAGTCAATAACTTAATGTTATTCACAAGACACATTTTGGTATTTGATTGCATTAAAAGGCATGCCTAGGATGGTGTCCATCGGACCTCGGCAGGTCCTATTAACAGGAGACCTCCCATGTTCAGCACAAAGAAGCCCACCTCACGGCGCATAGTCGTCGCCGCATTTCTCAGTGCCTTTACCTCGATAGTGAGTGCGCAGTCGGCCGTTTGGCCAAGCAAACAAGTGACGCTTGTCGTTGGTTTCGCACCCGGGGGGTCAGCAGACATTCTGGCCCGTGCGGTTGGACAAAAATTGTCTGCTGCCTTAGGGCAACCGGTCGTGATCGAGAACAAGCCCGGTGCTGGTGCGACCATCGCCAGTGCTGCTGTGGCAACCGCGCCTGCGGACGGTCACACCTTGTTGTTTGTGACATCGGGTCATGCTGGTAGCGGCGCGCTTTACAGCACCCTGCGTTATGACCCGGTCAAGTCCTTTTCCGCAGTTGCCAAGATCGCAGCTACACCCATCGTGATCGTTGCCCCCAGTGCTCAGCCTTGGAAATCACTCGGCGAAATGCTGGGCGCCGCTCGTAAAGCACCCGGCACACTCAACTATGCAGCAGGAGGAGGAGGAGCGACCACAACCGCATTGGCCGCAGAATTCCTTAAGAAAGACGCCTCCGTGGATATGGTCCAAGTGCCCTACAAAGGATCTGGCCCCGCTTTGACCGCATTGCTGTCAGGCGAAGTTCAGGTGGGCTTTGAAATTCCCACCAGCGCATTACCGCACATCCAGTCCGGCAAGCTCAAAGCACTGGCCGTCACCTCACGCATACGCAGCCCTGCTTTGCCGGAGGTCCCCACCGCCATCGAACAAGGCATCCGTAATTTCGAGGTCATTGGCTGGTTTGGTCTCATGGCTCCTGCAGGCACGCCAACTGCAACCGTCAGCCGATTGAATCGGGAAATCAACACGCTGTTGGGGTTACCCGACATGCGTGAAAAACTCGCCAGTTTGGGTCTTGAGACAGGGGGCGGTACCTCCGAGGACTTCCAAAAGTTAATTGAAACCGACACTCAACGGTATGGCGAAGCCATTCGCCGCATGGGCATTAAAGTTGATTGAGCATGACCACATCACGCACGCCCAAAGCGCAGTTGGTGATTGTTGGCGGCGGCCTTGGTGGTGTTTCGGCTGCGCTGGCAGCATTGCGGCTGGGTCAGTCCGTGGTTCTAACCGAAGAACTTGAATGGCTCGGTGGTCAACTGACTGCTCAGGCCGTCCCCCCCGACGAATACCCTTGGATCGAATCTCTGGTCGCATCGCAAAGTTATGCACACCTGCGCCGTGCCATTCGCGATTACTACCGCCAAAACCTGCCCCTGACACCTACGGCAGCACGTGCGTTCTGCCTCAACCCCGGCTCAGGTAATGTCAGCACTTTGTGTCATGAACCCTGGGTTGCTGCGCGCGTGATCAATGAATTGCTTGCGCCATGGGCGTTCACGGGTCAATTGCGCCTACTTCGCCGCCATCGTCTGATGCGCGCTGAAACAAAGGGAGACCGGATCACAGCGGTGCATATGCAAGATCTCTCCACCGGCGACAACCTCGTTCTGGAGGCATCCCTTTTCATTGATGCCACGGAAACCGGTTCGCTGCTGGATCTGGCCAAAGTTGAACATGTGTTTGGCGCAGAAGCTCAATCGCAGACACAGGAGCCACACGCCCTTGTCAATGCAGACCCATGGGATCAGCAGGCCGCGACCTGGTGCTTCGCAATGGCGTACCACCCGGGTGAGCACCATGTCATAGATAAGCCCGAAGGCTATGACGGCAACCGTACCCTGCAACTCGACTGCTGGCCGAATGCGCAATACAGCTGGACTGTGTCGGATTTTGTGACTCACCAGCCGCGTGTGCGTCCCTTGTTTGTGGGGCCAACCGATGCGTCTGGCCTGTACGACTTGTGGCACGCCCGGCGCATTGCCTGGCGGGGGAATTTTCAGCCCGGTGTTTATGCCAGCGATATCACTTTGGCCAACTGGCCACAAATGGATTATTGGGAACGCCCCTTCATTGGTGTCTTGCCAGAAGAAGAAAAGCAGGCCTTGCACGAAGCTCGCCAATTCAGTCTGGGTTTTTTTTACTGGATGCAAACCGAAGCACCTCGGCATGATGGCGGACAGGGCTATCCCGGCCTGCGTTTGCGCGGTGATGTGCTTGGCACTCAAGATGGCCTGGCCCAACAGGTTTATTGGCGTGAGGGGCGACGCATCCTTGCAGAATTCACCGTGCTGGAGCAGCACATCGGCGTGTCGGCA
Source organism: Limnohabitans sp. (assembly GCF_044361985.1). Taxonomy (GTDB): domain Bacteria; phylum Pseudomonadota; class Gammaproteobacteria; order Burkholderiales; family Burkholderiaceae_C; genus Limnohabitans_A. Next base: position 32,900 of record NZ_JBIKHV010000008.1, read on the forward strand.
AGACCTGGACAGAATACTGCTGAGTACTTTCACGACAGCGTGGGTATTGGGGCTTATCGCATCGACCTGCATCCCAGCACGCGAGGCAGGAACACGGTCGACATCGATTCATATCCATTTCAGATTCCCCTGGGGGCGCTGCTACCGCAGCGTGTGGACAACCTGTTGCCCGCATGCAAGAACATCGGAACGACGCGCATCACCAACGGGGCCTATCGCGAGCACGCTACCGAGTGGAGCATTGGAGAAGCTGCTGGATCGTTGGCTGCGTTTGCACTTGGCAAAGCCATCCCAGCCCGAGCGGTACGTGTCCAGAGCGCACATTTGCAAGAGTTTCAGCAATTACTCCGATCCCAAGGGGTGCTTCTTGAATGGCCCCGATTCGGCGCCATGACTCCAGGAATGCGGACGGGCTACAAATCTGTTAAGTGAGTTTGTAGTCTGTGAGGTGCGTAAATATGGAAGTGACAACTTCTCACCAGTTTTTGAAGAGTGCCGACATTCAAAGGGTGCTGTCAACTGGCCGCTCAAGGCCTGGAGGCTGTCTTGAACGGCTGTACTCTGCCAGAAGCCAGCATTAAAAGCGCTCGTGCCAATGTCTGCATGGGGTCGGATGCTGCCGGTCAGTCGACTTGCCGCGAGCGACGGTAGCCAGCCTAAAGCCGCCTTGCTCACTTATGCCTCAGGGGCGGTTCTTGGCTCACCTTCAGGACATTTACCAACAAGCTGCAATACGCGCATCGCGCGAACACGAACACGAACACGAACACGAACACGAACACGAATAATTTTAGTTATGAAATATAACCAAATAAAGGATCATGGGTTAGCAATAAAATGAAGGTAAAACGTCGGTCTGATGCCAAATGCCTCCAGGGATGTACACCCCCTACCCCCCCTTTCGGCCTCCGACTTTGTCGCACGCCATCTCATTGGCAAATCGATGATTCTTTGCAGCAAGTCTGCGTAAAAAGAAAGGCTCACCAAGGCCTTAGATCGGGCCTTGCTTGCGTTCATTTGCGCTCTTGATGGGGATGGTGCGGCGAGCCTTTTGAGGCGCTCCTGCCCCTGCTTTTTTGAGCCGATAGCGCGGCAACTTGCCAGTGTGTCGTTGGCATTCAATCAGGCCCACTTTTTCCAGTTTGCTGGTGGCGCGATGCCACCACCGAAAGCCCCGCGCAAAGGCATCGATTGTGCGTGGGGGCAAGGTGATCCAGTCGTTGCGCCGCACCCCATATGCCGCCGCTTCAATTGCGGCTAAAGCGATCAAGGCACTGTCAGGCAAGTTCAGCTCACGGGCCCGTTGTACTTGTGCGCTGTCCAATCGAAAGACGTACAACTTGTCCTGGCGTATCCCCCGTTGGGCTTTGAGTTGTTGCAAGGTGGTGGTATCGAACGCCATCTCCGATTGAACTTCTGCTGGGTGATGTGTCTGCAAGGGTGTCATGACTGAACTCCTTTCTTTCTTACTTGGTTAATAGACAGGGAATAAGGGAATAAAGGGAAAAGGGAATAGATACGGGCCTACCTGTTTGTGGAGGACTTCGACCTTTTTTGTCACGCATTTGCGATGGGTTCGTCGTTATTTGTCCGACACGTTTCGGCAGGGTTCGGCGAGCGGCTTTCGAGCCCTTCCAGCAGTTCCAACACCCGATCCCACATGTCGCCAACCCGCGGGTCGTCATAGCGCTCGGGGTGGCGAATGATGTCGGCGTCGGTGCGCACCTCAAAACCACCCAATACGACCCTTGAGGCGCGCCCCATCAGGGCACGCGCTTGCACCACCTTCGCCTCGATCTCGTCCTCGGCCGCTTCAATCAGCACCGCGTCATGCACCGGGGCACAAACTTCAATGCCAGCTTCGGTCAGGTAACAACAAGCCAGGCGCAGCATCTCAGCGCCATGCGATTGCATCGGATGGTTCAACAGCGCGGTGGGCCGGGTGTTGCCCGTCACATGCAAGCGCCAACCAAAGCAGGTGTCGATGTGGTTGAGCAGCATGGCGTGGTCACCTACGCGCCGAATCCAGGCCCAGAACACGGCATAGGTGCGGTGGTGCGCGTTCAGTAAAGAGCGCGCATGGGCCAAGCTGGTGCCCATGTTTTCTGCCAAGGTGCGCGCTTGCATGCCAAACAAGGTGCCCAAGACCAGGCTCTTGCAGGCATCGCGGATGGGTTTGTGACTGGCCTTGGTGGCATGCGGTGGTGCCAAGCCCGCCGCGATGGCAAAGCCCAGGTACGGATCGCCCGATTGGTAGGCCTGGAGCATGGCCGCATCCCCCGACAGCGCTGCGGCAATGCCGATCTCTTGGCTGCCAAAGTCGATGTAGGCCAAGGCGCGGCCCGGGGCGGGCTGGATCATGCGGCGCAGCCACACCGAGGGCGCGAAGATGAACTTGGAGGCCGCCGGTTGGTTGCGTCCAGTGCGGGCGCGAAACGGCGAGAGCAAGGTGCGGTTGCGACCGTCGGCGCCAATGGCCATGTCGGTAATGCGCAGCTTGGCCAAGTTGTTTTGCACTTCGCGCACCGGCCCAAGGATGGGATGGGCCAGGGCCTGCTTTCTGAACACGTCCTCCGTCAGCATCAGGTGGCCTGATTCCGTGCGCGGCCAGGGGATGCCCTTGTGCTGCAGCCAAGCGGCGAACTTGGCGTGCTTGAGCGTGGTGCCCTCGTAGAACGGGTATTCCTGGCGGATGCCGTCGATCAGTGCCAGCTTGATCTGGTCCCAATGGGCCGACAGCCGCTCGAACAATGGTTTGTCCACCGGGATGCCGGTGTGTTCCATCCGGGCCACGGCGCGCATGTAGCGCCCGCGCAGCAAGGCGTGCTCCAGCCAGTGCGCTCGGACAGCGAGCTGGGCCACCAGCTTGGGCAGCAGGCCTTGCAAGGCATACACGTCGCTTGCGCAATAGTCCAGGATGCCCACTTGGTCGCTGGCGTCGTAGGGGGGACCCGCGATGATGCGTTCGCGCCAGTGCGACTTCACGTCCGGGTCCAGATGGGACAAACCGAAGTGGGCCAGAGCGGCCAGCAACGAGGCGCCCTTGAGCCCCAGCTGCTCATCGCGGCCGTTGCCAAAGGTGCGGAACTCGGCAAAGAGGTCCAGCACGTTCGCGGGCATCGGCCAGTTCAGGGCCAGGTGGCAACCCATCTCGGCCGAGGCGTAATAGGCCACGTACAGGTCATCCGGCGAGATGGGCAGCGGCGTGCTCAGTGGCGTGTTGAGCGCCGGCCCCCACAGCCGAATCTCCCGGCCGCTGCGCAGCTCCAGCGCCACGCAGCACACGGGCTCGGGCCGCTCCCCGGGCCTGGCCATGAACTCGAAGTCCACGCACCAGACTTGCGGGAAGCGGTCCAAGACCGCTGGCAAGGCAGCGGGCAAGGTAGTGGTCAAGTGCACCGCACTCATTCTTGGCCCAGCAAACGGCGAATCAGCGGGTGTTGCTCGCTCTCGATCATGCGATCGCGCGTGGCCAACTGAAACACCTTGCTCCAAGATTCCTCGGGCCACTTGGGATCACCCAGATCGGCCATGGCCACATAGGGCTGGTAGGCCCCCAAGTTCATGTCCGCCGTTATCCGCACCCAGCGGTCTTGGGCTAGGGAGGCGCAATCGGCCGCGGACTTGCGCCAAGCATCTCCGCGCCGGTCCTCGCGGGGCAGCTTGACGGGCCAAAGAAACACCACATCCTGGCGCGTGACACAAAAGTGCAGCCGCACCCCTTCAACAAACGACGAGACAATCGGCACGACCTCGGGCAGCACGAAGAAATTCTCGCGCTCAGTCTTGTCTTCGATCAGGCAGCAGTCCAAGAAATGGCTGGGGTGGACCCGAAAGAACTCGTTCTTGTTGGGCTTGCGCACGGCCACTGTGAGCAAGGGTTTCTTCACGCCGACGATCGCATCGGCATAGCTTTGCGAAATGCGCAGCTTGGCCATGAGGGCGTCTTCGGCTTGCTCGGCAAGGATCTGCTTGGCTTCCTCGTGGGTGGATGCGTCAGCGGGGGTGGTGTGGGCGGGGCTGTTGATAGGGGTGTTCATAAAAAGACTTTCAGAAATATTGGAGGAGGGGGTTTCGTGGATGGCCGGAGCCTGGGTTGAAGGCTTGGGGTGACTCATAACAGCCTTTGGCGGGCTGACTCGAGATGGCTCACCAGGGCTCGGATTTGGATGGGCGATTTACCGGCGATCCGAGCCGACACGATCGCTTGCACCTCGCTGGATGGCCAACCCACAGCGCGGGCTCCGATGCGCACAGGCTTGGTAAAGAGCCCTTCTCGGATGGCGTTGTAGATGCTGGCGTGGCTACGGTGACCCGTTTCAGCCTTGACGGCTGGCATTCGTAACATGGACATGGTGAATCTTTCTGCGCATAGCAGTTGCTACCCAGACAGTCAGCTGTTGGGTTGAATTGATGAAGAAACTAAGGGGGGATTCCCTAGTCATTCCTGCAGGTGAGGAATGCGGGGAGGTGCTGCAAAACGTTGGGGCTTGCCCGGTGGTTACAGCGGCTGCACACCGACTGGGCGGCCAATGTCTTGAGGTGTGCTGTGGCAGGTGTTTTAACCCTGTGGTGGGCCCCGGGGTGGGCCCGTTGGAAAGCGTGTTCCAAACCGGCGCATCGGTGGTGCTGAATGTTTTGGTGGGCCGCGGCCGCAAGGGCTGCGCGAGGTTATCCGACAGATGGGACAGCGCACGATTTCATTCACGGGGCCGCTCAAGGCCTTAAGAGCCACGGCCTGTAAAACCAGCGGCCACAGCCAAGCCTGGCCGAACATGGCGGCCAATGAAAATGTATTCATGGGGGGTCCAAAAACAAAAAAGCCCCGGATCATTCGATCAGGGGCTGTAGCAGCAGGGGAGTTTGTTTTGATGACGCCGCGGCCTGCCAAGAGGCATGCCGCGACTCTGATTCGTTATCAGGAATGTAAATGGTAACCGATCCAAAGAACTTGTGCCAAGTCTGTACAAATTACGTCGTTAAATAGCACACACAACCCAGGGGCGGCAAGGGAGTGGAGGGATGACCAATGGGTCATGGATAACCGCCCCATAGATCCTAGGGCGGGTATTGCTTAGACATAACCGGCAGCTTTTACTCGCCCTTTGTGACCCAGTCATCCCAGCTTTGCATCAGGCTTTTGCGGGCCTCGAACAAGGTGCTGCGTTGGTAGGCGGCCTCCACCGGGTCGGGCAGCTTATGCGCCAGGGCGAACTCGGCCACATCCTTGGGATGGTTGGGCTCCTCAGCGGCCCACACGCGAAAGCTCGAACGAAATCCATGTGGACTGATTGCGCGGCCATCGGCATCAAGGTATCGGGCCTCAGGCACAGCCCGCTCATTCATGCGTTTGATCACCGCCGCCAAGGTCATGTCTGACAGGGGCGAGCGGCCCCAAGTGGTGAATACATAGTCCTGGGGCTCTCCTTGTTGCAAGGTCTTTAAAACCGCCAAGGCGGTGGTGCTCAACGGCACGATGTGGGTTTTACCCAGCTTCATCCGCTCTCCTGGCACCGTCCAGGTGGCTTCATCAAAGTTCACTTCGCCCCAGGTCATGCCCCGCACCTCACCGCTGCGCGCTGCTGTGAAGATCAAAAACGCCAGGGCCGCTTTGGCCACACCGTTTTGAACGCGAAGCTCAGCCCAAAAGGCTGGCAGTTGTCGCCAAGGCAGTGAGGGGTGGTGCCTGACCGTGCGTTTGACCTTGGGCAGCAGGTACTCCAAGGAACCGGCGAAGACGGCGGGGTTGGCTTGGGTGCGGTGTTTGGCGGCTGTGGCATAGCCCAGGACTTTTTCGACGCGGCCGCGCAGTCGGGAAGCTGTTTCATTTTTCTCTGCCCAGATAGGCAACAAAATTGCCAGCACATCATCCTGGCTCACCTGGTCCACGGGCTTGTTGAGGATGGGCTTGCAGTACTGATCGATCGTGTTGGCCCACTGCTGCGCGTGTTTGGCGTTGCGCCAACCCTCGCGTCGGTTGTCGATGTAGCGCTTGGCACATTCGCCAAAGGTGGGCATCTTGTTGATCGTGAGTTTGACCTCACGCTCATTGATGGGGTCAGCACCTTGCTGGACCTCACTCAAGCGTGTCATGGCTTGCAGGCGGGCCTCTTTGAGGGAGACCTGTGGGTAGGGGCCCAAGCCCATCTCACGGCGCTTGCTGTGCACCGTGTAACGCAGCACCCATTTGGCGCGGTGGTTGGGTCCGACAACGAACCACAAGTTATTGCCGTCACCGTATTTACCGGGCGTTTTGAGGAGCGCTTTGCACCGGAGTTCATTTAATCCGCCATACATGGGAGTCCACCTTTCAGTCCACCTTTTTGAGGTGGACCAGTGTAGATGAACCTGTACGGCTCTGCAAACTAGAAATCAAATAATCCAATGAAATCAACGGTTTAAGATTTCAAAGAGGTTCAATTTACGATAATTATGGAGGACACCGCTTCCGCCAGTTAAGAACCCTAAGTAATTGATTTACTTAGGGTTTTTTTAAGTCTGAATCAGTCCACCTTTTAGTCCACTTTTTTGGAACTAAAAAAATCTCCGCGTGGTACAGCCGGGGGTTGACGCCGATCCAACGTGATGCGGTAAGTCGTATTGAGGCCGAATGTGATGGATTGCAACAAAAATATTTTCTTGTTTGCGAAACGATTCGACCCTGGGCACAGGACCCACCTGACCCGTTTCATTTCGTAAAGGAACGGGCTGATCTGAAGTCAAATTAAATCGGTAAAAGCTTCAGAAAATGGTGCGAGAAAAATGCTGACAGTCTTTAGCTGGATTAACGCTACAAGCCAGCAGCTAGCCAATCATAGAACCAAGCTGGTCTCTGGATGACATCAATGGAATGTGCGACCAAATCAAGAAGGTGTAATTACGATGAGCACGTTGCAAGGCGATTCCTCGACCAGGGATTTCGCTGTGGAGCCACTCCACCACCTGCGTAGCAGGCTCTTCTCATGCTTGTGGCCAACGACGATCAGATCAGCTTGTTGCTCTTGTGCGTAGCGGGTGATCTCGCGGATGGTTTCACCTTTCAGCAGTACGCCATCTGCATGAAACCCCAAGTCTGAGAGGACCTGGACACCGGTATCCAACAGCTGGTGAGTCTCGTCTTCGTGCGTGGCTGAAAAGGGTTGACTCATATAGCCCATTTCCACCGCCCCCGTCGCCATTTCTAACGTGGGCACGACAGTTAACAATGTCAGCTTTGCTTGCCGCCATTGGCTGAGGTCTTGAAAACTAAGCAGGGCTTTCTGCCCCGTGGGGGAGCCATCGTAGGCGAGAAGGATGCGTTGGTACATGGGCTACTCCCTGCATCTGAAGGATTCAAATGACAGTTGATCTTGAGCCGTGCCGCAGTGATTGAAATCAGTGTTTTCCCTTGAGGACAATTTTGGGGTATCCCGATGCTAATGTTGAGACGCAATGACACGACCTGCGCGCTGTAGATATCTTGTGAGATAAAAAAGCTGTCGTCACGGTCAACATCGTTAGTGATACAGCGTGAGACAACAAACTTTTGCAGCATTGCTGTCTGTTGCGACGATGTGCAACGGTGTGCACTAAAAACACTTCGGGCAATGCCATGTTTTGCAGGGGCTGGAAATTAACCACCTTAACCACCTAACCACCTCCAGGGGGATAGGGGGTGTACATCCCTGGAGGCATTTGACGTTAGACCGCAGTGGATCCTTCGTTTTATTGCTACCCCATAACTGGCCACAGATGAGAATTATCTTCACCTGAGTCGGTTGGATTCATTGTTCGTGCGTTGTGAACGGGGTTTATTACCCGCCGTTTCCACCACCTGCTGGCGTGGTGTTTGATTATCCAGTGACTGGTGTGGGTGCGTGCCTGTCAAAGCGCCGCTGCGCAGTTGTCCAAGGGTGTGCATGGACGCTCAGCGATAAGTGGCCAGATGGATGTTGGTCTCGGTACTGCGGATACCGCTGATGAGCCGGATACGCTCCAGCACATCGGACAACTCTTTCATCGACGAAGCCTCGATTTCGGCCAACAAATCCCAGCGGCCATTGGTGTCGTGCAGCGCCACCACACTGGGCTCGCCCAACAAGCTGGCAATCACTTGGCGCGTGGTGTTGCCCTCGATCAGCACGCCCATCCAGGCCTTGATGCGCTCGGGCTCAGCCTCGGGCCGCAGCTTGATGGTGTAGCCCACGATGACCTGGCTGTCCTCGAGTTTGCGCAAGCGGTTGTTCACGGTGCCGCGCGACACCCCCAGCTTGTGCGCTAGGCCGGCAATGTTCATGCGAGCGTTTTGCCGCAAGAGGCTGATGAGGCGTTGGTCAATGTCATCCATGCTGCATATTGTCACTCGGATCGATCATTTTGCCAAATATATGACTTTTACAGCATATTTTTGGCGATTTACATTGCCACGCTGGGCCTTGAAACTTCTCGCATCGACCCACCAAGGGCAAAAGACCTGAGCAGCACGACCATGAAACACCCCCAAAACACCCCCTCCAAGGCCTCTTTTTCGACCATGCCCCTGTACCTGAGCGCCCCCGCTGCCGTGGCCCTGGTGCGCCGCAAAGGCCTGAAAAACTGTATCTCTGGCATCGCTGAGCACATCCGTGCCGACTTTTTGCGCTGGCCGGACTTTGACAAAACGGCCCGCGTGGCCCACCACTCGCCCCACGGCGTGATCGAGTTGATGCCAATTTCAGACGGCACCACCTACAGCTTCAAATACGTCAATGGGCACCCCCAAAACACCGTCATCGGCCTGTCCACCGTGATGGCCTTTGGCGTGCTGGCCGATGTGGCCACAGGCGCCCCCACGCTGCTGAGCGAATTGACGCTGACCACTGCCCTGCGCACCGCCACCACCTCGGCGCTGGCGGCCCAGACCTTGGCCCGGCCAGGCAGCCGCGTGATGGCGCTAATTGGCAACGGCGCGCAAAGCGAGTTCCAGGCCATCGCCTTTCAACACCTGCTGGGCATCGACACCCTGCGTTTGTTCGACATCGACCCACAAGCCACCGCCAAGCTGGTGGCCAACCTGAGTGGCAGCGGCCTGACGCTGCAGGTCTGCGCCAGCACAGCCCAAGCCGTGCAAGGCGCCGACATCGTGACCACCGTCACCGCTGATAAGGCCTGCGCCACCATCGTCACGGCCGACATGCTGGCACCGGGCATGCACATCAACGCCGTGGGCGGCGACTGCCCGGGCAAGACAGAGCTGGACGCCGATGTGCTGCAAGCGGCCAAGGTATTTGTCGAGTTCACTCCCCAAACCCGCATCGAAGGCGACATCCAGCAAATGTCTGCCGACTTTGCCGTGACAGAGTTGTGGGAAGTGCTGCATGGCAGCCGTACAGGCCGCGACAGCGACGCTCAAATCACCGTGTTTGACTCGGTGGGCTTCGCACTGGAGGACTTTTCAGCCCTGCGTTTCATGCACACCGAAGCGCTGGCATGGGGCTTGGGCGAGCGCCTGAACCTGATCCCGCAAATGGCCAACCCGAAAAACCTGTTTGGCACCTTGCTCGACAGTCCCCTCCAAGCCGTTCCCCTACACAGGCAGCCACGCCTTGTGGCTACGGCCTGAAGTCTTGGCGCGAGGCCTGCATGGTTGAAGTCGCATTCAGCTTGGGCTTCGCGACGCGATCGCATCAGTCAAGCACCGCGCCAGATAAGCCGCCGCAGGGGTGAGCGGCACCTCGGGTGGGGACAACAAGACCAGCTCGATGTCGGGCGGGCGCATGCTGCGCAGCGACAACTCCACCAAACCATGCCCCTCGGGCTGGGCCAGCAAGGGAGCGGGCATCACGCTCATGGCATCGGTTTGCCGAATCAAGGCCATGGCGGCCATCGCGTCGCAGCGCGTGATCTGCTGAGGTGGTGACACGCCCGCCTGCGCGAACATGGCCAGCAAGCCCTCGTCCAACCCTTGTGAAAATGGGCCTGGCATGACCCACTCCAGCGCGGCCAGCTTGGCCGCTGTGGGCTGGCGCAGCACCGGGTGGCCTGCCCGCACCACCAGTTTTTGCTGGTCTTTTTGAAGCCGGGTGCACTGGAACTCCTGGGGGGTGACATCGCCGCTGTCAGCCACGATGGCAAAGTCCACGGTGCCATCGCGCAAGCCCGGCAAAACACGGGCCACCAGGCCTTCGATCAGGCGCAACTCGATGTGCGGGTAGCGCTTGCGAAACCACAAAAACGCCTCACCCAGCACGGTGAGCATCAGGTACGGCGTGATTGCCACCCGCACCGTGCCTGCCTCGTCGCCCTGCGCTTGCTGCAACTCGTCTTGCGCCAGCGCCAACTGGCGCATCACCAGCAGGGCCCGGGCGTGCAAGCGCAAACCTGCCTCGGTCAGCCCAACCCCTCGCGATTTGCGCACCAGCAGGGCCACACCCGCCTCCTCTTCCAGTTGGCGCAAGGACTTGGTCAGGGCCGCCTGGGTCAGGTGCAGTTCTCGGGCGGCGGCGCGGATGCTGCCGTGCTCGACTGCGGCCACCAAAGCCTGGAGTTGGTGCAGTTTCATGGGGTGCAGTTTAAAGCAATGACAACCTCAGGTTGTCATGAAGAAAATTGACAGTCTTTCAGTTGTCTCTTGGCGGGACTAGCATGAGGCCATATTTTTGACGATGGAGAACGCCATGAAACTGATCAACACCCTGGGCCTGTTGCTGGGCGCGGCCATGGCCGTTCAGGCCCCTGTGCAAGCGCAAAGCTTTCCCAACAAGCCCCTCAACTTGATGGTGCCCTACCCGGCAGGTGGCCTGTCAGACATCATCGCGCGCAAGATCAACGTGCCCTTGGCAGCCGAGCTCAAGCAACCCGTCATCATCGAAAACCTGGGCGGCGCAGGCGGGGCCATCGCGGCGCAAAAGGTGCTCAATGCGCCCGCAGACGGCTACTACCTCTTCCAGGGCTCGCCCAACGAACTCATCCTCGCTCCCTTGGCCATGAAGGCCGTCAAGCACAAGCCCGACGACTTTCGCCTGATCCAGCGCATGGCCATGGCCCCCATGGCCATTGTGGCCAGCAAGAATTTTCCGGCCAACAATCCGCAAGAGATGGTGGCCGAGATCATCAAACGCTCCAAAGCTGGCAAACCGGTCAACTACGCCAGCGTGGGCATCGGCAGTTTCTACCATTTGCTGGGAGAGGAAATGGCCAAAAAGCTCGGCGCTGAAATGCTGCATGTGCCCTACAAAGGCGGCGGCCCCATCCTGCAAGACTTGCTCGGTGGTCAGATTGACCTGTTCATCACGCCCTATGGTGCGCCCCATGTGCACATGGCCAAAGAAGGCAAAACCAAATTCATCGCCGCCCTGTCGCCCCAGCCGCAGCGCCTGATTCCAGAGGTGCCCTCGGTGGACCAGGCCAAAGAGCTCAAAGGCTTTCACTACACGATTGGCAGTGGCTACTACGTGAAAAAAGGCACACCCGAGCCCGTCGTCGAGGCCTTGCACCGGGCGCTGACCAAGGTCATGTTTGACGCCGATTTCCGCAACACCATGACCGCCATGGGCCAGGAAGTGGGTGAAGCTTTGCGTCTGGACCAGACCGATCAGGTCTATGCCGAGGAAGTCAAGCTCTACCAAGGCATTGCCAAGTCCATCAAGCTCGAAGCCCAATGAGTGTGCTGCATGCCTTGCAAACGCGGGCCGCGCCCTTTGTGGCGCTGCGCCGTGATTTGCATCGCCACCCCGAGCTGGGCCTGAAAGAGTTCCGAACCTCGCAGGTGCTGGCCGAGCAGTTGGAAAGCTGGGGTTACCGCGTCACGCGGGGCCTGGCCACCACCGGGCTGGTGGCCCAGCTGCAGCGCGGCAAGGGCAGCAAGCGCCTGGGCCTGCGGGCAGACATGGACGCCTTGCCCATCCACGAAGCCAATGACTTGGCGCACTGCAGCGTGCACGCGGGCGTGATGCACGCCTGCGGCCACGACGGGCACACCGCCATGCTGATGGCAGCGGCCCAGTACATCGCGCAAGAGGTCGAATTTTCGGGCACGCTGAACCTGATTTTTCAGCCCGCCGAAGAGAACCCCGGCGGCGCGAAGATCATGATTGAAGAGGGCCTGTTTGAGCGCTTTCCCTGCGATGCCATTTTTGCTGCGCACAACATGCCTGGCGTTCCTGCAGGGCAGCTGGTGTTCATCGATGGCCCAGCCATGGCGTCCAGCGACGACGTGACCATCACCCTGACCGGGGTGGGCGGGCATGGCGCCATGCCGCACCTCGCACAAGACCCCATCGTGGCAGCGGCGGCCATCATCATGACGCTGCAAACCATCGTCTCACGCAATGTGGACCCGCAGCACACTGCCGTGATCACCGTGGGTTCGCTGGTGGCGGGCAAAGCCAACAACGTGATCCCCGCCAGCGCTCGGCTCGAATTGAGCGTGCGCTCGCTCGACCGCGAGGTGCGCGACCTGCTGCAAACGCGCATCACCCACCTGGTCACAGCGCAGGCCCAAAGCCTGGGCGTGCAAGCACACATCGACTACAAGCGCGACTACCCTGTGCTGGTGAACACGCCCGCAGAGACCGAGCTGGCACGCCAGGTCGGCACTGAGCTGCTGGGGGCCGAACGCGTGACCCGTCATGGCCGACCGCTCACGGGCAGCGAAGACTTTGCTTTCATGCTGGAGCACTGCCTGGGCAGTTATTTCATGATCGGCAACGGTGCAGGCGAAGGCATGGGTGATAGCGCGGTCGCCCACGCCTGCATGGTGCACAACCCGGGCTACGACTTCAACGACGACATCTTGCCCGTGGGCGCAGCCTTCTGGGCCTTGCTGACCCAACGCTACCTGAAAGACTGAACACCATGACCACCGAACTCTGGCAACTCAGCGCCACCGAACTGGCTGGGCGCATCGCCCGCCGCGAAACCACAGCACGCGCCGCCACCGAAAGCGTGTTGGGCCGCATCGCCGTGGCCAACCCGAAGGTCAACGCCCTGGCCAGCGTCAAGCCCGACAAAGCCCTGCAAGCCGCTGACGCCGCCGATGCCGCGCAAGCCCGAGGCGATGCGCTCGGGCCGCTGCACGGCGTGCCGGTCACCATCAAGGTCAACATCGATGTGCAAGGCGAAGCCACCACCGACGCTGTGGCCGCATTCAAGGACAACATCGCCAGCAGCGACTCACCCCTGGTGCAGTCCATGCGCGAGGCAGGCGCGATCATCGTGGGACGCAACAACGCGCCCGCATTTTCCTTGCGCTGGTTCACCGACAACGCATTCCATGGCCGCACGCTCAACCCGTTTGATGTGGGCGTGACCCCCGGCGGTTCAAGCGGTGGCGCGGCGGCTGCCACCGCCTTGGGCATGGGCGCGATCGCGCACGGCAACGACTACGGCGGCTCGATCCGCTACCCGGCCTGGGCCTGTGGCGTGGTCGGCCTGCGCACCACCGTGGGCCGCGTACCGTCGTACAAGGCCAGCGCACCCAACCGCATCATCAGCAACCAGCAGATGTCGGTGCAAGGCCCGCTCACCCGCACTGTGGTCGATGCCCGGCTGGCCCTGCAAGTGATGTCGCAAGGCACACCACTGGACCCACAATGGGTGCCCGCGCCTCTTGAATTTGCCGATGCCAAGCAACCCACCCGCGTGGCGGTGTTTCGCAGCTGGACACATTCGGCGGTTGACCCTACCGCCTCTGCGGCAGTGGACCAGGCGGCACGTTGGCTCGAAGTGGCAGGCTACACCGTGGAAGAAGTGGAACCCCCGCATTTCGCCGAGGTGTCGGCCATGCAGATGCACATGGTCATGAACGACATGCGCCGTGCAGGTGATGCCTTCATGCGCGAGAACGGTGACGATGCGCTGCGCAAGGCCCTGGGTCATTACATGGCGGTCTCGCCCGTTTGGGATCGGGACCAATATCTGGAGGCCATGACCCGGCGCTTCAACATTGCCCGCGACTGGGCGGTGTTTTTCGAGCGTTACCCGGTGCTGCTCATGCCCAACTCCTGGGAGCGGCAGTTCAAGATCGACGAGGACCAACGCTCACCCGAGCGCATCGCACAGATCTTTCTGGCTCAAGCTCCGATGCTCGGCACCGCCACGCTCGGCTTGCCTGGCCTGTCGGTGCCCACGGGCGTGGTGAGCGGTTTGCCGGTCGGTGTGCAGATCGTCAGCACCAAATTCCGCGAAGACCGCATGCTGGCAGCGGGCGAAGTGATCGAGCGGGCCGCGAAATTCTCGGCGCTGGATTATTTGCTGGCGCACTGACGCCTGCCAATTTGTTTCACCCTTTTCATTCACAACAACCCAGGAGACCTTCATGAACATTTCCTCACTGCTTCGGTCATTGCTCGCAGGCTTGGTGCTCGGCGTGACCACCTTGCAGGCCAGTGCGCAGGCCTGGCCAGTCAAACCCATCACCATGATCGTGCCCTGGCCGGCTGGCGGCCCTTCAGATTTTGTAGCACGCAAATTGCAGCCCGAGATGGCTAAGGCGCTGGGCCAGCCGCTTGTGATTGACAACATTGGTGGTGCGGGCGGTGCCATTGGGATTCAGAAGAACGTGGGGGCTGCTGCTGACGGCTACACCTTTTCACTGGCCAGCCCGTTAGAGCTGATCGTGGCACCACTCACGCTGGCGGCTGTCAAGTACAAGCCCGAAGACCTCAAGGTCGTGGGTCAGATCGTCAAGGCTCCACTGGTGCTGTTGGCACGCAAAGACCTGCCAGCCAACACACTCGATGAACTGGTGGCCTTGACCACCCGGCCGGGCGCCAAGGACTTGTCGGTGGGCAATGGCGGCAACGGCAGCTTGTTTCATCTGGTGGCTGAGAAATTTGGACAGCAGACCGGGGCCAAGTTTGTGCATGTGCCCTACAAAGGTGCCTCCCCCATGATGACCGACCTCATGGGTGGCCAAGTCGACCTGGCTTTCACCATCTTCGCTGGCAGCATTCCCTCGATGATTGCGGACGGGAAGGTCAAGGTTCTTGGACTGACCAACCGCACGCCCTTGCCCAAGTTCCCACAGATCGCGGCGATGGCCGCTCACCCCAAGTTGGCAGGCTTCGAATTCGACTCCTGGGCCAGCATCGTGGTGCCGCGCAGCACGCCCGATGTGATTGCCAACCGTATCAACAAGGCGGTTTATGAGGCTTTGCAGAACCCGGAAATCCGCTCGGCTTTCGAGGCCACCGGCAACCTGATCGTCAACCCGACCTCGGTGGCAGACCTGGACCGTGTCTACCGCGATGAGATCGCCCGTTACCAGGCGATTGCCCGGTCGATCAACTTCGAACCCCAATAAGCGATAACACCTGCGCTTGCCCATGATCCAAAGGCCCGATGCCTGAGCACTTTGGACACTGCGCAAGTGTTGCCTTGCCCACAATGTCGCAATAGATGCGGGCCCGGTAGACCGATCTTTCGGTCTCGCTGTTGGCCGCGATGTTGCTTGCAGTATCAACAAAAGACGACTCACTCATCGAACGATTAGCGTGCCGTAGCCCCTGGTTTATTTTCTGAAAATTAACGCCATGATTCACCGCTTTGAAGTCGGAACTCGCATGTCAGAAATCGCCGTGTACAACGGCACCGTCTACCTGGCCGGCCAGGTGGCGCATGACTCCTCGCAAGACATCGCAGGGCAGACCCGCCAGGTGCTTGAAGGCATCGACATCTTGCTGGCACAGGCTGGTTCGCACAAAGGCCGCATCTTGATGGCACAGATCTTCATTGCAGACCTGCATGACTTTGCCGGGATGAACGCGGTGTGGGATGCCTGGGTTGTGCCCAGTCAAACACCACCGCGTGCCACCGTACAGGCGGCGCTGGCCAACACGGCCTGGAAAATTGAGGTGGTGGTGACTGCGGCGGTCTAATCAGCGCCTCACCACCGGCGCCATCTCCAGGCACTTGTTCGAGTAGCCTTACTCGTTGTCGCACCAGGCCATCACCTTATTGAAGGTGCAGTCTAGGGCCATGCCCGCTTCGGCGCCAAACACGATGGTCGCTGTTGAACACATCAGGCTTGCCGTGCTCACGCAAGGCGTCCTTCAGGCAGTCCACGCAAAACGCGGCTTCGACGCTGTTGCTGATTCGCCAGCTGAGCACCCGCCGGGAGTACAAGTCAATCACAACCACGAGGTAGGCAAAGCCCCGCGCCCTAAGCACGAAGGTGATGTCCTTGCTCCAGACCTGATTGGCCCGCACCACGGGCACGCCGCGCAGCAAGTAGTGAATCGCCCTGGATTTCGTGGAGGCCAGTTGGTTTAAGTTGAGACCTCGGTCTCGGTCTTTCCGGCTAGTTGCCGCCAGTAGTTCGCCTCAGCTTCAGCCGGTGGAATACACCAATCGGACTGTGCAGACGGTGATTGTTGAACCACAAGCCCGGCGATGAAAAACGTACCCCAGTGATCATTGGACCCGAGTTGCATCAGCACTGGCTAGGCGCGACGGTAGAAGAGACTCAGGCACTCTTGACATGGGCGCATATGCCCATGCTCACTGCTTGCGCAGCTCCGCGGAACTGACAGCAATTTCTTGGGTGAATGGCGCTCGTAGTGTTCGACGTGTTTAACTTACAAAAAGTGCCAAAGGTCTTATGGGGGCTCTTATGGGGGAACTCTAGAAAAATTCCTCGAAAAGGCTCATGAATGCAAGCGGTAATGTAGACACCGCTTCCGCCAACCATCAAGAAAAAATGCGCCTCAGGGCGCATTTTTCGTTTCTACATGCCATTTAACAACTCCACAAAACTTCACTTGGTTGTGTGTGTTACTGAATCAACAAGGATGGATCAACCGCAGTGCTGATCAGCGGGCAGTGTTGAGCCGATGCCTTCTATCAAACCAGCAGAGCCAACTCTGTTCATCTTGGTCGAATCAACTCAAGGGACTTGCAGGCGGTTGATGTACTCAAGTAAGGTCAGGATCCGGGCGCGAACCAGAGCAGTCGAGTCGTAGTTAACTTCACCGTAGTATTCGGCATCCTTGATGCGGTATTCACGGCCCCAAACCGGCATGTCTCGAGCACCGTGAACCGGCACATTGCCCCCCTCAATGACATCGTAAAGTCGCGCTATGGGAAACACGCCTTTGTTGTTTTTGGCCAGCTGAGTGAGATCGGGTGGGCTGCGCTTTAAGAACTCAAGCAACACGCCTCCACCCTTGCCGCTGACGCCGTGGCAGCTGGCGCAATTGGCTTCAAACTCCCTTTTACCCAAATCCGTTTTTTGTTGTGCCCAAACAGCACCGCTGTAAAGCGTCAAGCTGATGGGCGCTAAAAATAGCCAAGGCACGATTTTTTTCATTTCAGCACTCCTGTGTTTATTTGAAAAATGATTGCGGGTGAGCGCAGAAAAACGCCAACCCGTAATTCATCCTAGCCCTGCAGTGCTGAACAGGATTGATCAATCTCAAATACGATGATGGAATGCGCGCCATCAAGCCTAACGGCCCCCTGTTTTCAGGTAGCTCTACACATTAAAAAATGAAACTACGAGCCGCTTCAAGGTCGCGGTGCTGGCTGGTGGCCATCAGGGGGACCCACTGCACAGCGCGTTGGGCTATTTGCCAGCCGGGCTGATTAGGGGAAGACGAGCGGTCAATCAAACATACCGGCGGTACTGAGTTAAGGGGTCAAGGCCACGAACGATACGGACTTCATGGGTAAAAGTGACGGAATAGACTGCTGCGCTATGATCAATTTTTTGTAACGTGTCATTCAAAATTGATCTTCCCAACTGACCTTGCTTCGTTCCTTGAGTTGTTGCGCCTGCACGGTCATGAGGCCTACGGCCTGATCTTCGCATTTGCTGCCTCGCACAACATGCTGTTCACGCTTTTTGCAGGCTATGCCGCCAGCTCAGGTGCTCTTGATATTGGCACACTGATTGCGGTCGTCTGGGCAGGCAGTTTTCTGGGTGATGCGATCCGCTTCTGGATCGGACGTCGCTTCGGAATCCAATGGCTTTTGCGATTTCCAAGGCTTCACCGCACCAGCCAGATCGTGGTCCGTTTGGTGGATCGCTACTATTTGTGGCTAATTCTGTTTCATCGCTATCCGCACGGCATTCGTGGCGTAGCAGGTTTTGCCTACGGAATGTCACGACTACCATGGCCGACATTCCTGGCATTCAATTTCGTCGCGGCTGGACTTTGGTCCGGTGCAGTTCTTGCTGCTGGCCATGCGTTTGGCCAAATCTCGGAGAAGCTCATGAACGATGCTTTCTCTGGGGTTGGCATGGTGATGCTGCTTGTTTTTCTCTTGCTGTCGTGGCTCCTAAGCAGGAAACTTGAACGCGTAGCCGAGCAAAGTTGAACCTCAGCAAAGAATGCTTGATATCAACTATCCTGACCGCCGAACTTCAATTGCCCATCAATGTATACGCCATGGAGGTCCCTTCCAGGTTATCTACGCTAAGCCAGGCATGCACCCTTGCCGACTTAGGAATGCCTCTCCAAAATGGCTTCGACCAGCTCCTGCACCGCAAGCGCCTCCTCTGCCGTCGCCAACTTGTGTGGCTTGCCTTGAAGCCATTGGGACACCTCGCTGAGCTGTCGCTGCAACGCGCTGGTTCGAGGGTCTTCTGTGGTCCAGTCCAAGGCCTGCTCCCATGGACCGCCATCTGAACGCCAGAGTTGGTAAAACTCCCTGAATTGGTGGCTTCTTAGGCTGCCGCGCACAGTCACTTCCTGACGGTCAGGTTGCTGGCCACCGGTCGTACCCATGACCGTCACTGGCCGCCCATCTGCCGTTGACAGCCGGCCCAAAATATCAAGTTCGCACAATGCAGGGTCTTGAGGGTAACGAACAGAAGCGTACTGCAAGCTCAGTGGTCCCAAGAAGCGCCCTGCCAGAAACAAAAAATGCGAGATCACTTCGCGGGTGTAGCCACCTTCTTCGCGCATGCGCAGCCAATCGGCGTCCTTTTGCCAGGAGCGTGGCCAGGCGGGGTAATTCACGACAATGTCAACGCCTAGCAATTCACCCGTTTCACCGGCATCCATGGCCCGCTGCAGCTCTTCGAATCCTCTTGATGCAGCCTG
This sequence comes from Limnohabitans sp., assembly GCF_044361985.1. Taxonomy (GTDB): domain Bacteria; phylum Pseudomonadota; class Gammaproteobacteria; order Burkholderiales; family Burkholderiaceae_C; genus Limnohabitans_A. The sequence goes on from NZ_JBIKHV010000008.1 coordinate 51,904, forward strand.
CGTGAAGTTCACAACACCCGGCAAGCGGGATTTGCGCAGCTGCGCGACCAAATCGCGGCTTTGCGCGTTGTCAGTGCCCAAAGGCTTTTCCATGAACACCCCTTGCCCGGCAGACGCAGCTTGCAAAGCATAGGTTTTACGCGGTCCAGGCGGGCAAGCCAGGTACACCACATCCGCACCAGACATCGCTGCCTCGGCATGGGCTGATACAGGTGCATCGGGCATGATTTCAAGCGTTTTAGCCACCGAAACGGCTGAAGGGTCCCACACACCGCAGACATCAAAAGCGGGGTGTTGCAAAGCATTTTCGAGCATGCGTCGCCCCATGATGCCGAGTCCGACGATGGCCAATTTGTGTGTCATGTGTATTTCCTGAAGGACGCCTGTTAGAAAAATTTATCGCTTACACGGTTATACCCTTTGAGCATGGCCGATCATTTGAGAAGCCAGCGCAGAAATGAATCGATTTGAAAAAAAGGCTGCCCCCAACTGCAACGCACCATTTTCTTCATTCATGTGAGATCAGCCCCCACCTTCCAGTGGCGACAATGAACCGCAATGAATGCGCTGGCCTCTGGGTACTGAGGCTGTCAATTCAAAGCCGAAGCGCCTGATGCTTAGAGGGGTTGGTGCAGTCTCCCATGTGCCTGTGGTCCGGGTTTTTTCTCTTGGCACCGATTGACCCTCAAGCTATGCTGACCCATTCAATTTAGGCACCTGGAACATGATCAACAAGTTTGTGGCTTCGGTCAGCGAGGCCTTGGCCGACACCCCCGATGGTGCCACCGTCATGATCGGTGGTTTCGGCACTGCAGGCATTCCGGATGAGCTGATCGAGGGCCTGATCTTGCAAGGCGCCCGAGACCTGACGCTGGTCAACAACAACGCGGGCAACGCCGAGCGGGGTCTGGCAGCCTTGCTCAAGGCGGGTCGGGTGCGGAAAATCATCTGCAGCTTTCCAAGACAAACCGACTCCCATGTGTTCGATGCTTTGTACCGCTCGGGGCAGATCGAACTGGAGCTGGTGCCGCAAGGCAATCTGGCCGAGCGCATTCGCGCGGCAGGTGCGGGCATTGGCGGCTTTTTCACGCCCACAGGCTACGGCACCGAGCTGGCCAAAAATCCCGATGGCACAGCCAAGGAAACCCGCGAAATCAATGGCCGCATGTACGTTTACGAAACCCCCATCCATGCCCATCTGGCGCTGATCAAGGCCGAACGTGGTGACCGTTGGGGCAACCTGACCTACCGCAAGGCAGCACGCAACTTCGGCCCCATCATGGCCATGGCTGCACGCAAAACAGTGGCCACCGTGCATGAACAAGTGGCCCTGGGCGAACTCGACCCGGAGAGCGTAGTCACACCCGGTATTTTTGTTCAGGCGGTGGTCAAGATCGACCGTGTGGCCACGCAGGCCGGAGGCATCAAGGCATGAGCTACACCCGACGCAGCAAAGACGAGTTGGCCGCCCGCGTGGCCCAAGACATTCCGGAAGGCGCCACGGTCAACCTGGGGATTGGCCAGCCCACTTTGGTAGCCAACCACATTCCTGCCAGCCGCGAGGTGCTGCTGCACAGTGAAAACGGCATTCTGGGCATGGGCCCTGCCCCCACCAAAGGACAAGAAGATTACGACCTGATCAACGCTGGCAAACAGCCTGTGACCTTGCTGCCGGGCGGCGCATTTTTTCACCACGCCGACAGCTTTGCCATGATGCGCGGCGGGCATCTGGACATTTGCGTGCTGGGTGCGTTTCAGGTCAGCGCAACGGGTGATCTGGCCAATTGGCACACCGGTGAGCCCGACGCGATTCCGGCTGTGGGCGGGGCCATGGACCTGGCCATCGGTGCCAAGCAAACCTGGGTGATGATGGACTTGCTGACCAAACAAGGCCAAAGCAAATTGGTCGCAGCCTGCACCTACCCGCTGACAGGCATTGGCTGCGTGAAAAAGGTCTACACCGACCTGGCCACACTGGCCTGCACACCGCGTGGCCTGGTGGTCATTGACACGGTCGAGGGCTTGGGGCTGGAGGAGCTTTCAGGCTTGATCGGCCTGCCCCTCCTGTCGGCCTGAACGCCCGAGCTGAACGCCCGAGCCGCACCTCAGGCCTGCACTGCCGCCCCGTTCTGTGCGGTGCTGCGTGCTGCGGATGCAGGCGATAAATCTTCACAGGTGGTCACCCATTGGCCATCGCGGTAGAGCAAAGGCGCAGCCCGTTCGTTGCAGCGCCCCGAGATGACTTCACCAATCATGAGGCTGTGCGAGCTTTCCTCGACTTGCCGAATCAACCGGCACTCCAGACTCATCACCGCATCGCGCAGGCACGGCGAACCCGAATCAAATTCATCCCACAGCTCTCGGTCAAAACGCTCGTCACCAAACAACGCGCCCTGGCCTGCAAACAGCAGGGCCAGCTGGACGTGATGCGTTGCCAAGGTGTTCACGCTGAACACTTGGTTGTCAGACATGTGCGCATAGCTGAGCGCGCTTCGGTTGATGGCGCACACCACAGTGGGCGGCTCAACGCCCAAAGACATGAAGGCCGAAACCGTCATGCCCGTGCGGTTGGGAGCCTTGCCGGTGGCGACAATGTTGGCGGCCGCCGGGTGCATGCGCATCAACTGCCTGAATGCTTGCGGACTCATGCGGCAACTGTTTCCAAAGGAGCGTCCACATTGATCGCCGAACCCAGGCCCAAAGCCTGGTTCACGCGGGGCATCACCTCATTGGCCATCAGCTCCATCGAGCGGCGTCCCAGTTGGGGATCGACCAGGTCCATGCCGGCGTAGACAATTTCTCCAAAGGGGCCCGCCTTTTCGCGCAAGGCCAGGATCTTGTCGGCCACTTCACTGGCGGTGCCCGTGATGACCAATTCGTCCAGCAAGCGGTCGAGTGTGACGTGGCTGTCGTCTTCTTCCATGTGCTTTTTGAAGATGACATGCCGCTTGGAGAGCATCATCTTGGTCAGCATCTGACGGTAGTAATACCGGTAGGGGCTGTTGGCATCCGCGCGGCCATAGCGGTTGGCTGTGGCGGCATCGTCACTGACAAAAATGGTGCGGGCAACCCGCCAGTCGGCAGGGTTGGCCTGCTGGTTGACCGATGTCTTGCCTTCGCAGTAATTGTCCCAATGGCTGTTCAACCAGTGGTCCATCAGGAAGTTGGCCGACATGGGGTGAAAGTTGCGCTTGCCCATGGCGATGACACCCTTGGAAAAAGGTGCCACCACAGTGCCCACGATTTCGGGCAAGGGTTTCTGAAAAGGCTTCATCAACACGCCACGCCCGATCTCTGCCAAGGCGGTGACCTGCGTGGTGACCTTGAACCGGTTGTCCGGAAAGTCAATGTTGTATGGCGGCTCACGCTCCCAGATGGCCAGAATCACATCAATGGCTTCTGCAAACATCTTGTTGCGGTCTTGGTCCAGGATGCCCAGCGCTTCGGCATCCGAGGCCAGTGCACCCGGGCTGATGCCGAAGATGAAACGCCCCTTGGCCAGGTGGTCAAACATGGCCGCTTGCGAGGCCAAAAGCGTGGGATGAGAGTGCGACAGATTGGAAGTGCCGCTGCCCAGCTTGATGGTTTTAGTTTCAGGGATCAAGGTGGCCAGAAACAGCAGGCTGTTGGTCACGTTTTCGGCCTTGTCAGTCAAATGCTCACCCACAAACGCATCGTAAAAGCCGAGCTTGTCGGCCAGGATGATGGTTTGCCGATCTTCGTGCAAAGTTTCGGTGGTGTCCCTTTCAAAGGGATGCAAGGGCATGGTGAAGTAGCCTAAACGCATGGTGAATCCAGTTCGTGGTCTTTAAAGAGGGTGGCCATTACTCAGGCTTGATGCCCGCGTCCTTGATGACCTGGGCCCAGCGCGTGATTTCACTTTGAATAAAGCGAGGGTAATCGGCCTTGGATACCTTGGAAGGTTCCAGGCCCAATTGCGCCAGGCGCGCCAAAAAGGCCTCATCCTTCAAGGCCGCACTGATCGCGCCATCGAGCCTGCGCACGACATCGGGAGGGGTATTTGCAGGGGCCGCCAAGCCGAGGAAGAAGCCAAGTTCATAGCCGGGGTAGGTTTCACCAATGGCCGGAATATTGGCCCAGGGCTTGAACCGGCTGGCACCCGTCACCCCAATGGCGGTGGCCTTGGGGTTGTCGATGTGGGCCATGGCGGGCAGGTATTCCAAAAACAGCACCTGCAATTGACCCCCATAAAAGTCTTGCAAGGCCGAGCCTATGCTCTTGTAGGGGATGCCGGTCATGGGCGCGCCCGTCTTGACCTTGAACATCTCGGCGGTCATTTGCGAAGCGGAGTTGTAGTGGCCGAAAAACACCTTGCCCGGATTGGCCTTGGCATAAGCAGTGAGATCGGCCGGCGTGCGGATGCCCGAGTCTTTGCTGACCATGGCCACCGATGCCGCCGTGCCGAACTGGCCCAGGTGCTCAAAGTCCTTGAGGGGTTCGTAAGGCACTTTTTTGTAGAGGCTCAGGTTCGCTGCCAAGGTGGTGTTGGTGGTCAGCAAGAGGGTGTAGCCATCAGCGGGTGCATTTTTGACCGCCTCTGTGCCCAGGATGCCATTGGCCCCGGCCTTGTTTTCAACCACCACGCTTTGCTTGAACTGCGCTTCCAGGTATTGGCCAAAGGCCCTGGCCGTGATGTCACCCGATCCACCGGGCCCAAAGGGCACCACGATCTTGATGGGCTTGTTGGGAAAGCCCTGCGCATTGGCCAGGCCCACACACAAGCCCAAAGGCGCCAGCAGGCCCCACGTCAGAAATCGGACAAGCTTATTCATTCCCAGTCTCCATCTTGGTTGTAATGCGCACATTCTAGGATTGGCGACTGAATTGACCAAGCTTTTAGTTCCGCCATATGGAATTTTCCAATCCAGGGGGGTCTGCCGAACTCAAGCCGCTGGCTTCGTTTTTTTCAGCGTCTGTCCAGTGGCGGATGGCATCGTCGCAGTCAGTCGTGTATCAGCGGGCTGAATTTCAAAAAGCGATGCGTGGCGTTTGAGGGTCTTTGATGGCGGTGCGCCAGGTCTCAGCTTGGCTTGGGTTCGTGCGGGCCATTTCGTATTGGGCCGACATGATCTGTGCTTCATGGTTCAGCGCGGCAGCCAGGCCACTCAGGTAGCTGCCCTTCATGCGATCAAGTGTGGACACGGTGCACAAAGAAGCAATCGGGTAACCGCGTCGGTCAAATATGGGAACGGCAATGCCCGAGATGCCGCGGGAAGATCGGGTTTTGGTCAGGGCGTAGCCATTTTTTCGGGTTTTCTGGATCCCGCTGGTGATCTTGCTGAAAGCCTTGTCAGCGCCGCTGCGCAGGCTGTTGAAGGCCACGATGTCGGCAATTTCCTCGTCGGGCAGATACGCCAGGATGGCCAAGCTGAAAGAGCCGATGCCCATGGGCCAACGGTCGTTGACCTGCAAAATTTCTGCATTTTGGGGGAGGTGCCCCTGCCGTTTGTCCAGGCACACGGCGTCGTAACCACAGCGGATGCCCAGGTACACCGCCTCTCCGGTGGTCTGCGCCAATCTGTCGAAGGAAGGCTGGGCAATGGTCTTGACGTCAAACACATCCAGCACCGACATGCCCAGGGCATAGACCTCGGGGCCGAGCCGGTAATTGCGCGTGCCCCAGGGCCGCTCGACCAGGTGCTCGTCCAGCATGGCCGACAAGATGCGATGGACTGTGGCTTTGGGCAACTGGGTGAGCATGCTGATTTGCATGAGTGCCGCACCTTGCGAGCCAAAAGTGGACAAGGTTCTTAAGAGCAGTGCAGCGCGGGCGATGCTTTGCGCGCCCTCGCTTTTCAGGGAAGTGGTCATGGCGCTGTAAAGGGTTCAGGCAAAAAAAGGGGCGAATCGGTTGAATGGTTTGATCTTACAAAAAATTCCATGATCCGGAATATTGCACCTCACCCTGCCTTGCTGACGGGCAAAAAGGGCAGGCCCTGATTGCCAAGTCAAAAGCCAGCACGCATACTTATTTTTTGGAATTTCGATGCCATTTTTGATTCGGTTCAAAACACCGTTACGCCATCACAAGACTAGGAGAGCCAAGTCCCCATGCAAACATCCAAACGCAATCTTTTGGCCCGCTTGGGCCTGTGCCTGCTGGCCAGTGCCGCAGCAGTGTCGGTGCAGGCGCAAAGCTACCCGCAACGCCCCATCAAGGCCATCGTGCCCTATGCCGCTGGCGGCTTTTCTGACCAGGCCAGCCGCATCATTGCCGAGGCGATGGGCAGAAATCTGGGCCAAACCATCGTCATCGAAAACCGTGCTGGCGGGGGGGGCCGCATTGGCAGCGAGGCCGTCACCAAAATGACGCCCGATGGTTACCAACTGCTGATGACCACCAATGGCACCAAGACCTATATGGCGGTGGTGGAGAAGTCCCTGTCCTACGACCCGGTGACTGACTTCACGCCGATTTCTTTGGTCGGAAAATACGGTTTGCTCATGGTGGTCAACCCATCGGTTCCAGCCAAGAATTTGCCCGAGTTCCTGGCCTACGCCCGCGACAACAAGGGCAAGATCAACTACGCCACATCGGGCATGGGCAGCGGCCTCCACTTTGCCGGTGAGTTGTTCAATGCCATGGGCAAAATCGACATGGTGCATGTGCCCTACAAAGGCTCTGGCCCCGGCATGCAGGATGTACTGGTGGGCGTTTGCCAAGTCATTTTTGATGGTGCTGCCAAGCCACAAATCGATGCTGGAAAAGTCCGCTTGCTGGGCACCACCAGTTCCGTACGCGATCCGCGTTACCCGGACATGCCCACCCTCAGTGAGGGCGGATTGACGGGCTATGACCTGACCTATTGGGTGGGCATTTTTGCCCCGAAAGGTTTGCCGCCTGAGATTCAGGCGCGCCTGAATGCATCGGTGAAGACGGCGCTGGCCGATGCCGATGTGCAGCGAAAGCTCAACGGCATGGGGATGACCTTGGTGGGCAGCACACCCGAACAAATGGTGCAGGAAATCCGCACTGAAACAGCCAAGCTGCGGCAGATTGCCGCCTCGATTCCTGGTGGGGTGAACTGATGGTGCCGCTCATCAACGGGGATCTGCGCCCCCAAGACCGTTTGCCTTTTTCGGCCATCATCGATCGCCCTCCCCTGTTGCTGCCTGAAGGTGTTCGCTTGGTGGTCTGGCCGGTGGTCAACATCGAGGAGTGGGATATTTCGCGCCCTATGCCGCGCATGGTCTCGCCCCCTCCCGGCGGCCAGGCACCCGTGCCCGATGTGCCCAACTGGACCTGGCACGAATACGGCATGCGGATCGGTGTATGGCGCCTCATGGATGCTTTCAAAAATGTGGGGGTTCGTCCCACGCTGTCCATCAATGCCAAGGTGTGCGAAACCAGGCCCCGCGTGACGCAGGCCGCACTGGATGCTGGCTGGGAGTTCATGGCCCATTGCTACGAGCAAATTCCGATCCAAAAAATCCCGGACGAGCGGGCCATGATGCAGCAGACGCTGGACGTGCTGACCCGTTTTACAGGCACCCGCCCCGAAGGTTGGCTGGGGCCGGGCCGCAGCCAGACGCTGCAGACGCCGGACCTGATTAAGGAGCTGGGCATGAAATGGTTTGGCGACTGGGTGCTCGACGACCAGCCGCAACATGTGCACACCCGGCATGGCCCACTGGTTTCGGTGCCCTACACCATCGAGCTCAACGACATCAACATCATGTTGACTGCGCATGAGCGCTCAGATGCGATGCTGCTGCGTGCACAAGAAATTTTTGCGCGCCTGTATGCCGAATCGGCCAACGGTGCCCGCATCATGGCCTTTGGGGTCCATCCCTACATTTCAGGCGCGACACACCGCATCCGCCACTTTGAAATGATGCTGGAGTTTCTGGCAAGCCAACCGGGTGTGGTGTTTTGGAATGGCTCTGAAATCTGCAACTGGTTTCAGCAAGCCAGCCCACTGCCAACATCTTGATCCATGTCCTTTGAATCACCGCTAGAGGCGCCTTCAGAAACACCACTGCATGCGCTGTCATTGGCGCAAGCCAGTGCCTTGATACGGCAAGGACAGATCACGCCGGTGCAATTGGTGCAGGCCTACAGCGACCGGATCGAGGCCCTGGATGCCCAAACGCATGCGTTTGTCACGCCCACCCTGGCATCGGCCATGCAAGCCGCACACCAGGCCACTCGGGAAATCCGTGAAGGCCACTACAAGGGGCCTTTGCATGGCATTCCCATTGCACACAAGGATGTGTTTCTCACGCAGGGCGAACGCACCACCGCACACTCACGGCATTTGCAAGATTGGCTGCCGCCCATCAGCTCCACACTGGTCACAGGCTTGGCGCAACTTGGGGCCATCAGCCTGGGTAAAACGGCTTGCCACGAGTTTGCCTTTGGCTCGCCAGCGCCCGACGACCCCTTTCCCCCTGCTCGCAATCCCTGGAATCTGGCGCACATGCCGGGCAGTTCCAGCAGTGGCTCGGGTGCAGCTGTGGCAGCGGCTCTGTGCCTGGCAGCGACGGGCACAGACACGGGCGGCTCCATCAGGCACCCAGCGGCGGCTTGTGGCGTGGTGGGCATGAAGCCCACGCGACATGCCTACCCGATGTCGGGCGTTTTGGCCTTGGCACCCACGCTGGATGTGGCCGGATTCATCACCCGCACAGCGCTCGACCAGGCCTTGATCTGGGATGCCTGGCACGGCACCGACGTGTCCGCCACATGCTTGGCCGATACAAAGTCTTCAGTGCTCAAAGGATTGCGCATGGGTGTGCCTGCGGGCTTGTGGCAAGACCCTGAAAACGACCAAGCCACACACGACCCTCAAATTCGGGCCTGCTTCGAAATGGCCCTGGATAAATTGCAGGGCGCAGGCGCACAGCTGGTGAGCGTGAACCTGCCCCCCCGGCAACAAGTAGTGCACGCTGCCAACACCCTCATTGGCTACGAAGCCTTTCAGCAACTGCAGCACATTTGGCGCGATCAGCCTGCCCATCTGGGCCAGGGTCTGAGGCAAAAACTGGCCAGCGCTTCCACACTGAGCCTGAACGATTACCAAGCCGCCAGGGTCCAGGCCAATGTCTGGCAGGCCCAGGTCAGCGCCGTGCTGGCAGGGCAAGTTGATGTCTTAATGTGGCCAGGCCGCGAGTCTTTGCCTGAGACCTTGCAAGCACTGATGGACCAACCCACCGCACAGCGCAGCGCGTGCAACCGCTTGTTCAGCCTCACGGGGCATCCTGCCCTGACTTGCCCGATGGGCGTGTCGACGCAAGGCCTGCCCATGGCTTTGCAAATGGGCAGTGGTTTGAACAGCGAGCGCCATTTGCTGCAGGTGGCCCATGCTTTTGAAGCGCTTATCGCTTGGCAATGGCCCAGCTTGCTGGCTTGAAGCATGGCCTTTGTTCACATCCATGGCGTGCGTCTGCATTACGAGGTGATGGGAGAGCAAGGGCCTTGGCTGGCGCTGGTGTCTGGTGGGCGCCGCAGTGGCGCTGAATTTCGGCCACTGGCCACGAACATGGCTGCCCGGGGGTTTCGGGTGCTGTTGCACGATCGGCGCAACACAGGCGCCTCAGATGTTCTGATCGAGGGTGATTCGGGCGAAGAAGCCATCTGGGCCGATGACTGGGCGCAGTTGTTGCAGCACCTGACGCGGTGCCTGCTTTTTTGGGGGGTGGGTCTTCAGGCGCTCGTTTGGCCTTGCTGACCAGCATGCGCCACCCCGAGCTGGTTCGTGGCTTGCTGCTCATGCGCATCACGGGGGGTGCGTTCACAGCCAGCCGCTTGCCAGAAACTTATTACGGTCAGTTCATTCGCGCTGCCGAGCAAGGCGGAATGCAAGCCGTTTGCGAGACGACTTTCTACCAAGAATGTATCCAGGCCCATCCGGCCAACCGGGATCGACTGATGGCCATGGACCCCGGCCAATACATCTCGGTGATGCGCCATTGGCTGGCCATTTTTTTGCAAGGCCCACGCGTGCCGGTGCTGGGCATGACCACCGATGCCTTGCAGGCCATTCGCGTCCCCACCTGGCTGGTCCCTGGCAATGACCTGACCCATGTGTCGCGTCATGGACGCGAAGCCGCTGGCCTGATTCCGGGCTGTGAGCTGTTTGAGTTGCCGGTGGTAGACCAAGACGTAACCGCTTTGCCGTTTTCCGCCTGGGCGGCACACGAAGAAACCCTGGCGACAGCCATGGCCGATTTCATGCGCCGGGTGATGGATGATGGCGCATGAAATTTAGCAAGGAGATATTGGCATGAACACACCGACCAACCCGTCCATCCGCCGCATCGTGACGGGTCACGATGAACAAGGCAAAGCCATCGTGGAAATCGATGAGATCTGCAGCCATTACCGTCAGGGCCGACCCAATGGTTTTGTGTGCAACGTGTGGACCACCGACACCCACCCGGCCGACAACAACGGGCATGCCGATGCTGGCAAGCGTGAGGGCAAGTTTTCGGTGATCGAAAACGGCAGTGTCTTTCGCATTCTCGATTTTCACCCGGGTGTTCAGCAGCGCGTGCACCGCACCGACTCGGTCGATTACATCGTGGTGATGTCTGGCGAGATCGACATGGAACTCGAGTCCGGCCAAGAGGTTCACCTGAAAGCCGGTGACGTCATGGTGCAGCGCGGCACCGTGCACAACTGGATCAATCGGGGCACAGAAACCTGCGTGATGGCAGTGATTCTGGTGCATGCCCACCCTGTGCAGGCTGGGGACCAGACACTCAAGGCTTTTGGTTGATTTCGAGCCTTGGGGTGCCAATCATCCAGGGCTGATGGCCGAAACCCCGAGTCGGGCCTTCGCTGATCGCACAAAAGACCCGTGGCTCAATTCGGGAAGGGGGCAAGACCCGATGCCGCATGGTCGGGCAGGCTGCGGCGCGTGGTGTTCATGACCATGGCCAGCAAACTGTAATAGCCACAATGGGCCGTCATGTCGATGACGCCTTGGTCACCAAACATTTTTTGGGCGGCTGCCCACGTCACATCGCTGACCGACTGGTTGTGCAGCAACTCTTGCAGAAAGTCGTACACCATGGTTTCTTCGGCCGTCATATTGGGCGGGCGGCGACCGTCCGCCAGGGCATCGCAAGTTTCCTCACTCACACCGGCCTTGATCGCAATCGGTTTGTGTATATGCCACTCCACCGGCTGTGACCAATGGCGGGCCACTACCAAAACAGCGAATTCAGAGTTGTGTAAACCCACGGTGTTGTCATAGCGCAGGTACTCACCCACTTTTTGCAAACGCCGCATCAGTTCGGGGCTGCGCATCAGGGGCACAAAAGGGCCACTGAGTTTGCCTCTTGGGCCGCTGACCAGTTCGTCCACCGCCGCACGTTGTGCATCGGTCATCTGTTCCGGGGACATTTCTGGCAGGCGATCTGTTTTGGAGGGGCTCATGGGGCGTCTCGGGTGTTGGGTTTCAAAGGCCATCTTGAAAACGCAATTTATCACCAAGCCACCATCAGCCCAGTCGTGTGCGGGATAGCCGGACGATGCCCCCCGAACGCTTTGAATGGGGTGCACTGGCCATGCCCACTGCCCTTCATTTCATGCAGGCTCAATAGTCGTATGCCCAAGTGAGTCTGACGGCTTCCAGCCCGTGGTTCGGCTCTTTGTAGCCCCCGTTGCTGATGTGCATGAAGCCAATGCCCAGCTTCGTTTTTCCGTTGAGCCGGTACATGACATCGAGGGTGGTTCTGAAATTGAAGCTTCCGCTCAGGGAGCGGATTCTGTCATTCCCCTTGATGGACGAGTAAGAGGGATAGATGAAAAGCGTCATGTCCAGACCTTTGACATCAATGGTCTTGCCAACACCCGGCCCGAACATGTAAGTGCCTTGTCCGTTCAGCATCGCCGAGGCACCGTACCGCAGTCCATAAAAGCTTGTCGGCTTGGACTGGTAAGACACATCGATGGCACTTTTATCTTTGGTCAACGACAGATCCCACTCCTTGTTGTGGACATCCGTCATGTACGAAAAAGTCACAGTTTCTTTATTCACGGTAGTTGATTCAGGTACGGCCGTAAACCATGCAGAACCCAGAATGATCGCGATGGCGGCAGCACTGTCGAACATTTTTTTCTTTCTTGATGGAGGGATCAGGAATATCAAATTTCACAAGGTTGACACGCGCATCATCTCGCCAAAACCCCCGTGAAATGTTGATTCAAAACAGGGAAACCTTCTGCAGCGACTGCAAGGGCAGTGCAGTCAAAACCAATGCCTCCAGTGGTCGCTGTACAAGCGGCTGTGGCTACCGTCGTGGAACAGCCTATGAATCAAGTGACGCAGTCTTGCAATGGGTCTGATTTGGAAGCTTGTGATTTCGGAGACACCGTTTTGAAAAAGCTTGGTGGCGTGTTGGGTTCCACGCCACTCTGAGTTGGCTGTGAGGCAGCAGCAGTGTTGTCTCAGAGAGTCGGCAGCAAATTAATGGGCCTTATTCAACGCCACCCCAAAGCCCGCCTCGCACGGGTCTTTTCCATTTTTGGAGGCTCAAAAACCCATATTTGAGACGTTAAAATGAGCTATTTTGTAGCACTCATATCGTCTGATCTCAAAAATGAAACGCATATTCCCCCAATCTTTGCGAGGACAGCACTTGCGGGTGCTGATGATGGCGTTGCACGTTTCATGGGCCAGCTTGTCCATTTGCGGCGTCAGTTTGGTGATGGCGCAGTCCACAGATCCGCTGCTGGATTTTTCTTTAGTCATGCCTCCGCAGGGAGACAAGATCAAACTGGTCAAACCGAGTGTCAATTGGTTGGTCAAGCCCGATGCGGCGCAATATTGCGAGCAGGTGAGTGAACAAGATGGATTTTCTGTCTGGCAAGAGGGCTGTGTTTACTGGTCGAGATCCAAACCCAGTTGCACCATCGTCACCACAGCCAAAACCACCCACTCTCAAATGGGTCGTTTATTCATGTACTGCATGCATGCAGGAGAGAGCTCGTGAAGTGTTTGGTCATCCTGTTAATTTGCGGTGTCACCAATACGGCGCATGGACAAAACCCGCCACTGCTGGACACGCCCGATGCAACGCTGTTTCGCAAGTTCAGCCCTCCCGTGGTCGATCGCGTTCGGTTTGAGCCCTTGTCGCCAGAGCAACGCTTGATCAACGAGCCCAAGATCAAATTGCTGGCACGCAAGGATGGTTATGAATTTTGTTCACGCATCACCGGGGTTCCCATCACACCCACCTCGCGCCCGATGGCTTGCGCGTACTGGAATGTCAAGCGCGGTGAGTGCACGGTGGTCACGCCCGAGGTCACAAGCTTCAACTACGTGGGGCATGAGCTGCGTCACTGCTTTGAGGGGGCTTTTCATGATTGATGAAAAGGCCCGCATTTTGCTGGGTGCGCGGGCATTGCAGCGCAGGGCATGTTTGCAATGGGCGCTGTCTGCGTTTTTGGCCGGCGCTGCATCGCAAGCGCTGGCGCAGGGCAGCAAACCTCGCATGAAGGTGGGCTTCATCGCCCGTTACCAACCCTACAGTTTTGTCCAGCCTGATGGGGGTTTGACAGGTTTTGATGTGGATGTGGTCACGGCTTTGTTGGAGGTATTGGGTTATGAGCTGGACCCGGTCACGGACACCTTAAGGCACTTGCGCACGAAGCTGCAAAACGGTGACATCACCTTCATTGGCAACCAGTTGCTCGTCACACCCGAAAACCGCCGCCATTTTGATTTTGTGCAGTCTTACGCCACGATCCAGTTGGTCAGTGTCTTGCATGAGGACGATGACCGCGATTTATTGAGCCTGGATGATTTTGTGGGTAAAAAATTGGGGGTGTTGGCCAACACGGGCGTGGCCGACCAGGCCCGCGGGACTTTGGGCAATGCGGTCCAGGCATTCGAGCGGATCGAGGATGCTTTTCGGGCCTTGGCCGAGCGCAAGATCGACGCCGTGCTGGAAGAGAACCTGATAGCCGAGTATTTCATCGACCGCGAAGGGCTGCCCCTGAAAGTGGGGGTGCCCTTTGCCTCGCCCATTCGTGTGGGGCTGGCCGTGCTCAAAGGCCAAAAAGAGATTGAAAATCGCTTGACGCAGGCAGTGCAAATTCTGCTCAAAGAGAAGAAATTCAGGGCTATTTCGAACCGCTGGTTCGGCTACGACGTCAGCCGCCCCCGGGTTTCGCAAGCATCCAACGCCTGAGGCTGTGCCTTTTGTCTGGAGCGACTCCCACGGCTCGTCAAGATCTTGGGGCGCCTTTTTATGCAGATGCTGGTTGAACGGGCTTGCCCAAGATGCCCAGAACATTTTGAATTTGGCGGCCACATCACTGACCCCACGAAGACTATTTAAATAAATACTTTTTTGAATCTTCAACAAACAGATTGCCATTGTCTGATGGGGTGATCCCCCACCGGCCAAAAAGCATCAAACAACTTTTAGTGTGGCATCACACAATTCTTTTGTGCGACACCACACACAAGGGTGTCAGTTTTGTTTAAGATATTACAATTGCGGAGATCTTGAATAGATAAACATCTGATTTTTTGAGCTTTTTCAGCCGATATGCAGTGGGCTGCAGTCGCAGCACGCACAACGCTGATGCGGGGCAATTCTCCTGGGCACCGATTGGAAGATCAGTACAGCTCAAACAAATAACAAAAAGAATTTACCAAAGAATTAATCATTGGCATAAATTTCATGGTTCGGTATCGAACAATTTATGAATTGCATCACCTTTTTCTTCAAAAAAAAGGGTTTTTTTGACTTGAATCTGTGTTTAATTCGTTAAAATTTAACAATCATGGAAAAATCCAACAGCCCATTTGCCACTGCTTATTTGCGGTTTTTGCAACTTACAAGAATCGTTCAGGCCCTGCCCGAAGGCATGGAGATGGATGCCAACGAAAGTGCTTTGCTGGAAGCCGTCGTGCTTCGCTGGTACGAAAATCAACCCATGACGGTACGCGAGGCGATTGCACTGGCGGCTTTGGGCTCACCTGCCACGCTGCACAAACGCATTACGCGATTGCGCGACAAGGAAATGCTCAGCACCCTGAGCATTCCCAGTGATCGTCGAGCCAAGTTTCTGATTCCAACGCAGCGCACACTCGATTACTTCAACCAGCTTGGCCAGTCCATGCATCAAGCCCATCAAAACATGGTGGCATGAAGGTCCCCATTCAGATTGCGCTTGAAACCGCTGCATTGACCCTGGGCAGTGCCGTTTTATTTGCGAGCTTCTTTCAGTTCAATGCATGGCTTTTCGCTGATTGGGTTTACCGGGAAAACGTGAGTTGGGTTTTTTTGCCTGCGGGGTTTCGCATTATTTTGGTCTTGGTTCTTGGTTTGCCGGGGGCCTTAGGCATCGTGCTGGGCACTTGGTACCTTGACCGCGAATTGCTGAACAACGGTGCCACGTGGTTGGCGATGCTCAATGGTGTGGTTTCAGGGCTCACGCCTTATGTGGTCATGAAGGTTCTTGGCAGAGGCAAGAGCGCAGACCAGCTGATGCAAGCCCTGACCACGCACCGCTTGCTGAATTACACCCTGATTTTTTCAGCCGCCAATTCGGTCGCCCATCACCTGGTGTGGGGGCT
>NZ_JBIKHV010000129.1:0-5282 GCF_044361985.1 Limnohabitans sp.
ACATCACACTGACCGATGTGACGGTGACCGACCCCTTCACCAATTTGACCATCACAGGCGCGACCTTGGCACCGGGCGCCAGCGCCACCTACCTGACCAGTTATACGCTCACGCAAAATGACCTGGACACCAATGGTGGAGGCGATGGTTTCATTGAAAACACGGCCATTGCAACCAGCACAGAGGCCGGCCCCGTCAGCGACACCGAAGCCCTGGAAATCATTGGCCTCAAGGCTTTGAACATCAACAAGAGTTTGAACAACATCACCGAAGGCAACGGCAACCAGGTGGCCGATGCGGCCAATGATGTCCTCAACTACCTGGTCACCGTATCCAACCTGGGAACGCTCACCCTCACCAATGTCAGCGTGGTGGACGAAAGCACGGGGCTCAACGAATCAGGCCTGACCTTGTTGCCAGGTGAAAGCAAAACCTACGAAACCTCTTACACCTTGAAGCAATCCGATCTGGACGACAACGGCAAAGGCGATGGCTACATCGACAACGTGGCCACGGCCGACTCCGATCAGACACCTGCGATCAGCGACAACGAAGCGACCCCTTTGCTGCGCAGCGTGGGCTTGGGGGTGGACAAGAACGCCACAGACATCGCTGGCGGAAGGTTATTTGTCGATGCCGCTGGCCAGGTCATCACCTACGAGATCAGGGTCTACAACGCCGGCAGCGTGACCCTGACCGGTGTGACGGTGACCGATGAGCTGACCAACATGAACGTGACCATTCCCACACTGGCCCCGGGCGAGTTCCAGAACTACATCACCACTTACACCGTCACGCAAGCTGATTTGAACAACAACGCGGGTGGCAATGGCATCATCGAAAACATCACGGTGGCAGACTCTGTCGAGACCACCCCAGTCAGCGACGGGGAAGCCGTGCCTTTGCTGGCCAGGCCCTTGTTGTTCCTCAACAAGTCTTTCCTGAATGTGACCGAGGGCAACGGCAATAACTTGGTAGACGCTGTAGGCGATCAACTCAACTACCTAATTGTTCTGGCCAACCCCGGCAACGTGACCCTGACCGATGTGTCGGTGTTCGAACCCCTGACCGGCCTGACCCAGACCGGTTTGACCTTGGCCCCCAATGCAACACTGACTTACCAGACCTCGTATGTTTTGACGCAAGCCGATCTGGACAACAACGGCGGGGGGGACGGCTACATCGACAACATCGTCATTGCCGACAGCACCCAGACACCTCAGATCAGTGATGTGGAGTCTGTGCCGATCTTGCGCAGCATCGCGCTGGCCTTTGACAAGGAGTTTGTCAACGTGACGGGCGGCAACGGCAATGCCCTCGCCGACTTCGCTGGCGACGCCTTGAACTTCAGCTTCACCGTCACCAACCAGGGCACTGTGACTTTGACCAACGTGGTGGTGACAGACGCGGTGACGGGACTGAACCAGACGCTGGCTTCGCTCGCCCCTGGCGGTCAGGCCGTGTTCAATTCAAGCTACACCTTGCTGCAGTCAGACCTGGACAGCAACGGTGGTGGCGACGGTCGGGTCGAGAACACCGCCACGGCAGACACGGACCAAACCCTTGCCGTGACGGACATTGAAGGCGTGGCCGTGATCTACGAAGCGAAGATCGATCTGACGAAATACGTCTCGGTGGATGATGGGCTGACCTGGGAAGATGCCAACTTGCCGACGGGCCCCAGCCTGTCGTCTGCGGCAGGCATCAACCCACTGTACAAGTACACCGCATTGAACGATGGCACCGTGACCTTGAATGACTTGACGCTCACCGATGGGACCTATGACCTGAATGGTGGTGCGGCCGGATTGGCCTTGGATTGGGGGGATCTGGCGCCAGGACTGACAGCCGAGTTCATCTTTGAAGCGCCGTTCATGCTGGGGCAAAACTCGGGTGATGCCTTGGTCACAGCCACTGCACTCACGCCTGTCGTGGACATCGACAACGCCTACTACCTGGGTGTGTAAGCAACAGCCATGCGCAGCGTCCATCACTGATGCCACGCTGAGGGGCTGAATGGCCCACGGGTAAGCCTTGCGGCTTACCCGTTTTTTCATGGGCTACTGCTTCGCTGGTAATGCCGCTATCGGTTTCAAAGGATGTCCATGAACAGAACACCTGCCTAAGCTTGGTCGCATGGCTTGTGCTGCTTTTAAGGCCCCTGCACTTCATGCCTTTTGAACCCAGACTTACAGGAGATTTATGCACCTTTTGAGAACACGCACATGGTGCCTGGCTGCGGCCATGTTGCCGACTTGGTGCTTTTCACAAAGCTTGCAAGAAGCTGTTTTAAAGTCGCTGACCCAGTACCCGAGCATCGCTGCGAGTCAGTCACGAACCCAAGCCGCCCAATCGGACATCATGCGGGCCAAGGGTGCGCATTGGCCACAATTATCGTGGTCAGCGACTTACAACGATTACCGAAGCAATGCCTTGTCGGACCGTTGGGTGCAGTCACCGCTGTTGAGCCTGAACCTCTGGTCTGGCGGCCGCATTCAGTCGGATGTCGAGCGCGCCGAGGCATTGGCGCGAGCCAGCCAAAAGCAAGAAGGCATCACACGCGACGATGTCGCACTGCTCAGCAGCGAGGCCTACCTGCAATGGGCACACTACAAGCACATGGTGGCCTTGGCTCAGGAAAATTTGAGCACCCATGAAAAAATTCTCCGCGATTTCCTCACCATTACCCAAGTTGATCCAGGCCGTCGCATCGACTTGAACCAGGCCCAGGTGCGTTATGACAACGCCCAAATCAGCTTGCTCAAAACCCAGACCGACACGGCAGAGGCCGCCGAGCGTGTGGCGCGCATGTTGATGGCGCCCGTGCCATCCGAGCCCAGTGGTCTCGAATGGCTGCCCCCCATTCAGTACGCATCCCTTGACCAGGCCCAAATGAAGCTGGACGATCAGCACCCCGTCATTGCCAGGCTATTGGCACAACGTGAGGCCGCGCAGGCCAGCGTGCGCTTTGCGCAGGCCCAAAACGCACCGAGCGTCAACCTGACCCATGCCAAATCCACCACGCCCGGTCTGGCAGATGGCAAATTCGTGACGCAACTGCAATTGAACCTGCCGCTGTTCGATGGCGGCACCGCTCGCGGGGCTGTGGGCGTGGCCACGGCCAATTTGCAGGCACTGGAATCCGACCTGAAAGAAACCCGCCTGATCCTGAACGAACAACTTGCCACAGTTTGGGCAAGCTGGGTGTCCTACAAAAGCCGGGCCGAAATGGGGCAACAGCAAACCCGTACCGCCCAGGACCTGGCACAGGGCTATGGGCAACAGTTTCGGGTGGGGCGACGCTCCTTGCTGGATTTGCTGAACATCCAAAGCGATCTCTACACCTACCAAAGCAACACGGCCACCGCCTTGCTTGAATCGCGCCTGTCTCAACTGCGCATCCTGGCCAACCTCGGCCAGTTGGCCAACACCTGGACGCTGGCGCCTGCCGGCCGTGCGCTGCCGGGCTCAGTGCAAATTGCACCGCCCAAAAGCCCCCCATTGGCGACCCTCTCTCAGACCCTGAGCAGCCCGGATGCTTTGACCATGGCCCACATGGTGGACCCGAGCCAAGCCTTTGCCCTTCCCTTACCCCAAGAGTGACCACCATGGACCCCATTGCCTTTCAGCCAACTGATGCCCACAAAACGAACGATTGGCCAACGCCGGAGACATCCACACCCGACCTGCAAGCGCGTGACCCCCTGCTGGTCTGTCTGGCCCTGACTGCCAAAAAAATCGACCGCGAGGTCCATCTGTCGGCACTGCGCGCCGGTTTTGCCGTAGACGAAGAAGGCCGCATACCCAAAAGTGCCTACCCCGACCTGGCACAACTGCACGGCATGGTCGCGGTCTGGTCACGCACCCCCCTGAACCAACTGCCCAGTTATGTTTTGCCCGTCATCGTGCCACTGGTCGATGGTCGTGCCGTCGTGCTGGTGTCTGTGGCGGGACAAACGGCCAAAGTGCTGATGGCCGATTCGGGTATGGCGGAAATCACCATGTCCTTGGACGAACTCCAACAATTGAGCTATGGCGAAATTTTGGTAGTGAAACCCGCCTCACAAAAATCAGCCCATCAACTGGTCCCTTTCCAAGGCGAGGCGCTGGCATGGTTCTGGAACACGGTTTGGCGCTACAAAGGTTTTTACATGGAGGCCATCACCGCCGCCGTGGTGGCCAATGTGCTCACGTTGGCAGCGGTGTTCTTTGCCATGAACGTGTACGACCGTGTGGTGCCCACCCAGGCCTACACCTCGTTGTGGACCCTGGCGATTGGCACGACGGTGGCGATTCTTCTGGAATTTGGCACCCGATGGCTCAAGGCACGCTTGGTGGACCTGGCTGGACGGAAAGCAGACCTGAGTTTGAACGCCACCTTGCTGCGTGAAATCATGGCCATCCGGCTGGAGCACCGGCCGCAATCGATCGGCATCTTTGCCAGCTCGATGCGTGACTTTGAATCGCTGCGCGACTTCATGTCATCGGCCTCCATGGTGATGGTGGTGGACATGCCCTTTATCCTGATGTTCCTGGTGCTGATCGGCATCATTGGCGGCCCGATTGCCTGGATTCCAGCCGCTGCAGTGCCCATTCTGGTCATCGTGGGTTTGTGGGCGCAAAGGCCCCTGATGCGGGCCATGCGCGAGAACATGAAAGAAAGTGGCGACAAGCAAAGTGTGCTGGTCGAATCGCTCTTGAACCTGGAAATGCTCAAAGCCCACAACGCAGAAAGTTACCTGCAAAGACGATGGGAAAACGCCAATTTGGCCACCACCGATTCGTACAAAAAAATTCGTTCCCTCACCAACCTGATGCTCGGTCTGACCGCCACGGCCCAGCAACTGGTGACGGTCGGCATGGTGGTTTATGGCGTTTATCTGATTGGTGACAACACCCTCACACTGGGTGGCCTGATCGCTTCGGTCATTTTGGCGGGTCGTGCCATTTCGCCATTGGGCAGCGTGATGGCCCTGGCCGCACGGTACCAGCAAGCGCGCAGTTCACTGGACACACTGGACGCCCTGATGAAACGCCCACGCGACCGCGATGGCTCACGCCGTTACGTGGTGCCCGAAAAAATTGCCGGCAGCTTGCGCGCCGATGATCTGGAGTTTGCATACCCCGGTGAGCAACCGATCCCGGTCATCCGCAAACTGTCCTTGAATCTGGCAGCCGGACAGCACCTGGCATTGCTCGGCCGCATTGGCAGCGGCAAAAGCACCTTGTTGCGTTTGCTGGCAGGTTTGTACACGCCACTGGGGGGCAGAGTGTCCATTGAT
>NZ_JBIKHV010000054.1:0-16891 GCF_044361985.1 Limnohabitans sp.
GGTGTGTATGTGGCCGGGCGGCTGGACGCCGACAGCGAGGGCTTGTTGCTGCTGACCGACGACGGCCAGTTGCAAGCCCGCATTGCAGACCCCCGCTTCAAGATGGAAAAAACTTACTTGGTACAGGTCGAGGGTGTGGTCGATGACAAAGCGCTGGCCCAACTGAGCCGGGGGGTGACGCTGAACGATGGCCCCACCCTGCCCGCCCAGGCCCGGGCCGTGGCATCGCCTGCCAGCTTGTGGCCACGCGACCCGCCGATCCGTGAACGGCAAAGCATTCCCACATCGTGGCTGGAACTGGTGATCCGAGAGGGCCGCAACCGCCAGGTGCGGCGCATGACTGCTGCCGTGGGCTTGCCCACCCTGCGGCTGATCCGAACTGCCGTGGGGCCATACAACCTAGATGACCTGCCCACCGGCAGCTTGCAAGAAATCACAGCATGAGCCAGCGCAAAGAGGGGGGCTCGGCTTTCAGCCACAATCAAGCACTTTCAAAACCACAACAGGAAAACTGAATGTCTGAATTGCTGAGCAAGCTGCAATGGCGCTACGCCACCAAAAAAATGGACCCGACCCAGGTCGTGCCGCAAGAAAAAGTAGACCGCATTGTCGAAGCCGCCCGCCTGGCCCCCACGTCCAGCGGCTTGCAGCCATTTGAAATCATTGTGGTCACCAGCCCCGCCGTGCGCGAGCAGATCAAGCCCAAAGCCTGGGGCCAGGGCCAGATCACCGACGGCTCTCACTTGCTGGTATTTGCGGCCTGGGACAACTACACGGCCGAACGCATCAACATGATGTTCGACATGACCAACGAACAACGCGGTGGCACCAACGAAGGTTGGGAAAACTACCGCCAGATGTTGCTGAAGTCCTACCCTGTTCGCGACCCGCAAGTGAACTTCGAGCACGCTGCCCGCCAGGCCTACATTGGCTTGGGCGCCGCCCTGATTGCGGCCGCCTTTGAAGAGGTGGACGCCACGCCCATGGAAGGCTTTGACCCCAAGGCCGTGGACGAAATTTTGGGCTTGTCAGCACGTGGCCTGCGCAGTGTGGTGCTGGTCCCCCTGGGTTACCGCGCCGCTGAAGGCGACTGGTTGGCAAACCTGAAAAAGGTCCGCCGTCCAACTGCGCAATTTGTGACCGAAGTGAAGTGATCGCGGCTGCCGCTCAGGTGGCAGACCTTCATTGCACCCCGTCCAGCACAAAGCCGCAAATCCTGCGGCTTTGTGCTTTAACATCTGGGTTTTCCCAAGTCGGGATGCTCAGCAAGGAAACGACCATGGCCAAAGGCGAACAACGCAGCAACAAAATGGCCAAGAAGCCAAAGAAAGACACGTCTCCACCCAAGACGTTCACGTCAGACCGTCCCATGCCACCGGCCACCTTTGTGGCCCCGCGTGGCAAAGTCAAAGACAAGTAAACCGACCGACTGGGCGTTCAGCCTCCCCCTGCGCGCCCACCCATGCCTGAAAACTTCCAGATCTTCACCGTGCAGGTGCAACCCGCCGGCTTGCAATACGACGTTGAAGGCGATCTGACCCTGCTTGAGGCGGCAGAGATGTCGCGGGTGCAATTGCCCAGTTCTTGCCGCAACGGCACCTGCCGCACCTGCATTTGCAAGTTGCTGAGCGGTGAGGTGGCCTACACCGTGGAATGGCCTGGCCTGTCGGCCGAAGAAAAAGCCGAAGGTCTGGTGCTGCCCTGCGTGGCAAGACCCTTGTCCGATGTGGTGCTGGACCAAGCTGCCGCCACGGTGGGCTGAGTGATGTTGCCCCACATGACCCCGATCCACGAAGACGAACACCTGCTGGTGCTGGATAAACCCAGTGGCCTGCTGTCGGTGCCCGGACGTGGCCCCGACAAACAAGACTGTCTGGCCAGCCGCGTGCAGGCCGCATACCCTGAAGCGCTGGTGGTGCACCGGCTCGACCAAGACACCTCGGGCCTGCTGGTCATGGCACGGGGCATAGAAGCCCAGCGGCGCATGAGCCGCCTGTTTGAAACCCGTCAGGTGCACAAGCGCTACATCGCCGTGGTGGTGGGGCTGCCTCTCGACACCCAGCACGAAGCCATCGGTGATGAAGATGGCTGGCGAACCATCGAAGGACCTATCCTGCTGGACTGGGAGCGCAGACCGATCCACATGGTTCATCCTGATGGCAAACCCAGCCGCACCCGCTGGCGTGCCCTGCAAAGCAGCAATACGGCCACGCTGCTGGAGTTGGAGCCCGTCACAGGCCGAACGCACCAGTTGCGTGTGCATTTGCAAAGCATTGGCCACCCCATGCTGGGCGATGCACTGTATGCCCCTGCTGCAGTGCGGGCGCTTTGCCCACGTTTGTTGTTGCATGCACAATCGTTGGCGTTCCCTCACCCTTTCACCGATGCGCCGATGGCGTTTTCTGCGCCCACAAACTGGTCAGCTCAAGCACCTTATGGTGCATTCAAGGAGATTCCTGAAATGTCTTTTGAAACGTTCAAACAACAAGCCCTGGCCGAGGGTTTTGACGAAGTGCTGGAACGCGTCTGGGCGCCGGATTTGATGCTGGACACCCACACCCACCCGTTCGCAGTCAAAGTTCGGTTGTCAGCGGGGCAGATGTGGCTGAGCATCGGTGGCCAAAAGCGCTACCTCACCGTTGGCGATGAATTCAGCGTAGCACGCGAAGAAGCCCACGCCGAACACTACGGCCCCGAAGGCGCCACCTTTTGGGTAGCCCGCAAAAACTGACTTGAATGAAGCCTGATGGAGTGCCCAGAAATGCGCACTCGCCAAGGCCTGCATTCAGGATTCAGTCCTCGATGCCCAGATCCTGGATTTTGCGGGTGATGGTGTTGCGGCCAATGCCCAGCTTTTGAGCCGCTTCGATGCGACGCCCCCGGGTGGTAGCCAGTGCGGCTTGAATCAGGCTGGTCTCGAAACGGCGTGACAACACATCCCAGACATCGGTTTGGCCCCCATTCAGCAAAGCCAGGGCCTCTTGCTCCAGTCCTGTTTGCCAGGTTGAGGATGCCGCCATGTGCAGACTTGTCAGAGGTGCATTGTCATCCGCTGCAGAGGCAAGCCCTGGCTGAAAATTCGCCGCCGCTGCGTCGGCAGGCGTGCCTGTTGCAGGGCCACCCGGCAAGGCCACAGGCACCCCAGCACCCGACGAGAGCGCGGTGAAAGTGGCTGGCCCGCCAGCCGGGCCAGCGCTGGTGCGGCTGTCCAGTACTTCAGGCGGCAAATCCTTCACCTCGATCACTTGCGCGGGTGCCATGACCGTCAACCAGTGACAGATGTTTTCCAGTTGGCGCACGTTGCCAGGAAACTGGAAATGGCCCAGGCGCTCCAGCGCAGCTTCTGAGATGCGCTTGGGCTCCACCCCCAATTGCTGCGCACTGCGCTGCAAAAAATAGCGCGCCAGCATGGGCACATCTTCGCGGCGTTCGCGCAGTGCGGGCAAGCGCAAACGGATCACGTTCAAGCGGTGGTAAAGATCTTCACGAAACACGCCTTCCTTGACGCGTTGCTCCAGGTCCTGGTGGGTGGCTGCGATCACGCGCACATTGGCCTTGACGGCACTGTGCCCGCCCACACGGTAGAAGTTGCCGTCGGACAAAACACGCAGTAACCGGGTCTGTAAATCAAAGGGCATGTCGCCAATTTCGTCCAGAAACAGCGTGCCGCCATCGGCCTGCTCAAAGCGGCCTCTGCGCGAGGCTTGGGCGCCAGTAAAGGCGCCGCGCTCGTGACCAAAGAGCTCGCTCTCCAGCAGATCTTTCGGAATGGCCGCGGTGTTGATGGCCACAAAGGGCTGGTTGGCACGGGGCGAGTGTTTGTGCAGCGCATGCGCCACCAACTCTTTGCCAGAACCCGACTCACCGGTGATGAGCACCGTGACATGGCTTTGCGCCAGGCGACCAATGCCGCGAAACACGTCCTGCATGGCCGGAGCCTGGCCGAGCATCTCGGGTGCATCGGTCATTTTTTCTTCGGCCACATCTTCACGCTGGCTCTCACCCACAGCGCGACGGATCAGCTCGACCGCCTTGGGCAGGTCAAACGGTTTGGGCAAATATTCAAACGCACCGCTCTGAAACGCCGACACGGCGCTGTCCAGATCAGAAAACGCCGTCATGATGATGACCGGCAAACCGGGCATGCGCTGCTTGATGGCTGTGAGCAAATCCAGACCGGATCCACCCGGCATGCGGATGTCGCTGACCAGCACCTGCGGACCCTCCCCATCAGCCTCGGCCTCCAGGGCCTTCAGGACCTCGCGCGGGTTGGTAAAACTGCGTGTGGGCAGGCCTTCGCGCAAGAGTGCTTTCTCAAGCACAAAGCGAATGGATTGGTCATCGTCTACGATCCAGATCGGCTTCATCAACGTGGCACTTTCTGTGGTTCTCAGGGCAACGGAATCAAAATCTTGAAGTCCGTACGGCCAGGCTCGCTGTCACACTCGATCATGCCGTGGTGCTGTTGGACAAAGGTTTGTGCCAATGTCAGCCCCAGGCCAGAGCCGCCTTCGCGCCCCGAGATCAACGGGAAGAAAATACGGTCCTTGATCGAGTCTGGAACACCAGGCCCGTTGTCCGAGACATGCAATTCCAATGCCAGGCGATAACGCTTCTTGCCAAACGTGACTTGTCGCAAGATTCGGCTTTTGAGCAAAATTTGGCCATCGCCCTGCGCGATGCGATCTTGCAAGGCCTGCGCAGCGTTGTGCGCGATGTTCAGCACCGCCTGAATCAGTTGTTCACGGTCACCACGAAACTCGGGGATCGAGATATCGTAGTCGCGCACCACTTTCAGGCCTCTGGGGAATTCGGCCAAAATCAGCGCCCGCACCCGCTCACACACCTCATGAATGTTCACATCGCCGACCACATGCGGGCGACGATGGGGGGCCAGCAAACGGTCCACCAGTGTTTGCAGTCGGTCCGCTTCGCGGATGATGACCTGGGTGTATTCGGTCAGCTCTTTGCTGTCGAGCTCCATTTCCAGCAATTGAGCCGAGCCCCGGATACCGCCCAAGGGGTTCTTGATTTCGTGGGCCAGGTTGCGAATCAACTCCTTGTTGGCCTGGGCCTGTTCCAGCAAGCGTTCTTCACGCTCTTGCCGAGTTTGCTGCTCGACCGGCAATAACTCGACGATCACTTCGTCAGGCTGGTCGGACGGGGCCACGATCACATGCACAGGCAAGGGGTCTTCGTGGTGCAGGCGGCGCAACTGGGCTTCGTAACGCAAAGCTGCAAATTCGTTCGACTGCGCCCCCGCCAAGGCCATGATCAGTGGCTGGGGGTCGAGAAAATAATCGGGCAAGTGCGTGTCAAACAGCGTGCGCCGGGACATGCCCAAGGCGTCTTCCAGTGCGGCATTGACAAACCGCACACGGCCTTGGCCCTGCATGACCGCCACAGGCGTTGCCAGCAGATCAAAGGACTGAAATCGGGAAGGGGTTGAGGTCATGGCTTCAGGGCCTTCGTGGCCAATGGGCGACGTGCCAACTCCCGTTGCACGCTGTCGATGTCGCGCTCGGTTCGGTGGATGGCCGCCTTCAGCTCAGTCACGCGCTCTTGGTATTTGTGGGGTGCAGCAGTTTCAGCAAGCGACTGGGTGGGCTCGCCCTGGTTGAACACCTGCAACAAGGCTTGGTGCTGTTTTTGCATCCGGGCCAACTCCTCCGCCAAAATGGTGCGGGCCAGAACATCGCGTTCGCTTTGCTGGACTGCCGCGGCTTGTGCGGGCTCGGATTTGATGCGCTCCGCATCCAGAGCCGGGGCCAGAACGGGGGTATCGGACCCCGCAGCTTGTCGAGCAGCCTGCGGGCGAAGGCCAGGGATCACCGTCACGGCTTGCTCGGGCAAACGCTCGCACCGGGTGATGTCCCGTGGGGCATTGGTGTATTCCTGGCCGCACCGGTAAATGACTTCTTGGGCCAGCCCTTGCCAACACAGGCCCAAGCCAAACAAGCCGAGTCCCACCGCTCGCCATGGGCGTGTCCCGAACGATCGCCCACTGACTGCTTGACGCCTCATGTTTCGACTCCGATGCTGACTGGATATTGCAAGGCCAAGAGGGCATTGAACCAGAAAAAAAGGACGGCCAATGCCGTCCTTTTTCTGGATTGCACCAAGATGTGCAATGCCGCGCATACCCGCTTACAGCGAGTAGTACATGTCGTACTCTACCGGTGACACTTCCACGCGGCTGCGGTTGACTTCCAACATCTTCAGGTCGATGTAGGCGTCGATCCACGAGTCGGTGAACACGCCACCCTTGGTCAGGAAAGCGCGGTCGGCATTGAGTGCGTCGAGCGCTTGGTCCAGGCTGGAGCAAACCGTTGGCACCAACTTGTCTTCTTCAGGCGGCAAGTGGTACAGGTCTTTGGTAGCAGCTTCGCCGGGGTGGATCTTGTTTTCGATGCCATCCAGACCCGCCATCAACAAGGCAGCAAAGCCCAGGTAGGGGTTCATCAGCGGATCAGGGAAGCGGGCTTCCACACGGCGGCCTTTGTCGCTGGCCACGTTAGGAATACGGATCGAAGCCGAGCGGTTCTTGGCCGAGTAGGCCAATTTGACGGGTGCTTCGTAGTGGGGCACCAGACGCTTGTAGCTGTTGGTGCCGGGGTTGGTGATCGCATTCAGGGCACGGGCGTGCTTGATGATGCCACCGATGTAGTACAGGGCGAATTCGGACAAACCGGCGTAGCCATTGCCTGCGAACAGGTTCTTGCCGTCTTTCCAGATCGACTGGTGAACGTGCATGCCAGAACCATTGTCGCCAGCGTAAGGCTTGGGCATGAAAGTGGCGGTCTTGCCGTAAGCGTTGGCCACGTTGTGAATGACGTACTTTTGCAGCAGTGTCCAGTCAGCGCGCTCGACCAAGGTGGAGAACCGGGTGCCGATTTCGCACTGGCCTGCGCCCGCCACTTCGTGGTGGTGCACTTCAACGGGGATGCCCACGGATTCAAGAATCAGGGACATTTCGCTGCGCATATCATGCGTGCTGTCAACGGGCGGAACCGGAAAGTACCCCCCTTTGACGCGGTTGCGGTGACCACGGTTACCGCCTTCAAGCTTGGTGCCGCTGTTCCATGGGGCTTCGACTTCGTCGATGGCGTAAAAAGTATTGTTCGGCTCAGTGCTCCAGCGGACTTCGTCAAACAAGAAGAATTCTGGCTCAGGGCCGAAGTAGGCCGTATCGCCCAGGCCCGATTGCTTGAGGTACGTCTCGGCACGCTTGGCAATGGAGCGTGGATCACGCTCATAGGCTTTGCCGTCTGTCGGCTCGATCACATCGCAGATCAGGACCAGGGTGACTTCTTCAAAGAAGGGGTCGATGATGGCGCTGTTGGGATCGGGGATCAGCAACATGTCGGATGCTTCAATGCCTTTCCAGCCCGCAATCGAAGAACCATCAAAGGCTTGACCGTCTTCGAACTTGCTTTCGTCAAACTGCGACACGGGCGCAGTGATGTGCTGCCATTTGCCACGGGTATCGGTGAAGCGGAAGTCAACAAACTTGACTTCGTTCTCTTTCACCATTTTCATCACGTCTGCGACGGTCTTGGCCATCAAATTCTCCTGAATGGAAAGGGGGGTTAAAAAGCGTACTCTCAGGTTCTGCAGTTTCTGTGCCAACTTGGGCCCAGTCAACCGAAGCTGAACAGCCCAAGATTGTGCCTTGAGCGGGACCCCTTGACCTGTTTCAAGCGTAAAAAATCCCTGCTTAGACCGCTGCCTGGGTCACAGAATTCATGCCGCTGGCTTTTTTCAGGGCCCAAGCAGAGGCCCAGCTCAAAAATCCTCGCAGGATTCATGCACTTATATTGTGCAATATTGCACCATATTGGTGATAAATGGATCAGCGCACCAATTCAGGGCCATATTCCAATGGGAAAGCTTTCAGGCCTTGGCGCAGGTCCACGTAAGCCCGGTCAGCACTGGCGGGCTCGCCCTTGACGCCCAATTCGATATGGCGGCCCCACTGCGGGTGGTCCACGCTGGGCAAACTGAACACCTTGACGCCCGGGTGAGCGCCTTCGATGGACTCCATCAGCGGGGTCAAAGTGGCCTCCATGGCGCCCAAAATGATCACCGACTTCTCGACATAGGCGTTCTGTCGAAAGTGCGCGCTGTAATGAGCATCCAACACGGATTCGATCATGGGCCAGGCCATGACCGGAAAGCCCGGCACAAAATGTACCGCTGCGCCGCCATGCCCCTGACAACTGAAGCCGGGAATCTTGTTGTACGGGTTGCGGATGATGGCCGCACCCTCGGGGAACACGCCCATGTTCAACCGGTGGATGTTGTCCGGCCGGTCTGGCTCGTAGGCCACGCCTTGTTCTTTGGCGGTGTCTTGCATCCGCTCCTGAATGAGCAGTTTGGCCTGGGGGTGCAAGACCAGGGGCACCTCCAGGGCGCGGGCAGCGCATTGGCGGGTGTGGTCGTCAGGGGTGGCCCCGATGCCGCCGCAACTGAACACCACATCGGCAGACTCAAAGGCACGTCGCAAGGTGGCGGTGATGCGCTCGGGGGAGTCACCCACGTATTCGGCCCATGCCAAGTCAAGGCCGCGTGCAGACATTAACTCAATGACCTTGGGCATGTGCTTGTCGGAACGCTTGCCCGACATGATTTCGTCGCCAATGATGATGAGGCCAAATGTGGGGGTCATGCTGGAAAGCTTTCTGGAAAAGGGGTCAAAGGCCCGGCCGGGGTTCGACATCGGTGACGCTTTGCGCCTTGTCGCCCGGCCCAATACTCAAGCGGGCAGCGGCGTGGGGAGAAGCGGGCACAGCGGGCAAAATACCATCGACCACCATGTGCTGGGGCTCATCACGCAAGGCTTGCAAGGCGGCCAAGGCGAAATGGGCAAACCACAGCGACGAAAAGACAAACACCAAGGTGTAGATCCAGATGGCCACGGGCACCAAGATGACAAAGGCGGCCGCAAACAAGGCGCCTGAGGCCCACACCAGACTGGGCGCTGCACCCATGAGGCCTGTGACCACCCCCATGCCCAGCAAGCGCATGCGGTGGCGGGCCATCAGGGTGTGGCGTTCTTCGGCGCTGGCAAACTCGGCCAGCACATCGAAGGCCATGACGCGGTAAGTCAACCATCCCCAGATCAGTGCGGGCAGCAGCATGGCCAGGGGCGGCACCAACCACATGGGCAAAGTCAGCAACAAGGCCCCCAGCGCCAGCAGCAAAGATGAAAAAGTCCACCACAAACCGAGCATCAAACTGCCGCCGTGCTTGCGCTGCAGGCCAGCAAAGCGGCGCTCGGCCACCAAGCGTGTCAGCGAAGGCGTCATCAAAAAAGACACTGCCAACAAGGACGCCACGACGACCAGCGGCGTGACCGAAAAAATCACCAGCAAGGGCGCCACCACAGTCTTGAGATCGGGCAAACCAACGCCTTCCAGCCAGCGCCACACCAGACTCAGCCAACTCGATGCGTCCAGCCAGGACCGCACCAACGTGACGGCAATGTCCCAATACAAATACCCCAGCAACCAGGACAGGGCCACGATCAGCAGCAACGGCAAGATCGACAAACCAATCACCCGGGGATACAGGCAATACATCACCGCGCGCCAAAAGGAATCCATCAACAATTTCATGTTTGAAAGCTTAACAGTGGAATGCCTGTTGGCTGGCGGTGTTCAGCCGAAAAGAGTCAGGCCCGCCCGACCAGCCGCAGCAAGCCCTGCTTTTGTTGGGCCCAAAAACCCAGTCCGTAATCGCGCCCCTGTTCCACCTGATCGCGCACACCGGTCGGGTCATAGCGTTGCTGAAAATCGGCGGTACCAAACAGCACGTCCCACCAAGGCAACAGCACGCCGAAGTTGCAGCCCCCCAGAACCACTTTGCCTTCAATCCGGCTTTCGTGGCCAATGCCGATGCTGTGGTGTCTGCGGTGAAAGCGCGGGCTGACCCACAGGCGTTCACCGATGTGGCCAAACCAGATTCGCACATTGGCATGCTGAAAATTTTCACTCAATTGGCTGATGGCCACCAAGGCGACGAACTGCCCTGGCCCCACGCCCATCAGCACCGCCACAGCCGACAAGATCAAGCTGGTCACGATGTCATCGAGCAGGTGGTTGCGGTTGTCGGACCACATGGTCATTTGACGCTGTGCATGGTGCAGCGAATGCAAGGCCCACCAGTTGTGCGACTGGTGCTGCGCGCGGTGAATCCAGTAGTGCACAAAGTCAAAAAAGACCAGGTAAATCACAAAACTGACCAGCGCCAGATCGGTCACCCCAGGCCACAGACCGTCCAAGTGAAAGGTGGGCAGACCCAGGGCGCGCAGCCTGCCCAGGCCTTGCTCGAACAGGTACTCGAGCGTGAAAAACATCCCCAGCTTGAACAAGCCCAGGCGGTGAATCAGGGTGTAGACCACATCGACCCACACTGCCCGCAGGTCGGTGATCGGCTGCACTGGCCAGCGCCGCTGCATCGGCCCAATCACCAGCAGGATCACCAACAGTTGCAACAGGCCTGCGACCACCCAGCCTGTGCCCTCGTAGGCTTTTTCAAGCAAACTGCTTTGCCCTGCGGCAAAAGCGATGGGCTGCACCACGACCTCGTAAAGCGTCGCCTGCCAGCTTTCAAAAAACTCGATCAGCACATCCATGGCTTTATTGTCGCGAATCGGGCAAAACCGGCAGCTGCAGGGGTTGCTGTCGAATCCAGTCGCGGTAGGCCGGGTGTTCGCGCAGGGTGGCAAAGCAAAGGCCACGCGCCTTCAAGCCGACGATGAGCGGCTCCAGCACGGCCGGGGCCCACGGATCTTGCCGCGACCAAATGCCCAGGTGCGCCATCAGGATGTCGCCAGCACGGATGCGCTGGAGTGACTGTTTCAGCAACTGCATGTTGGGGTAAGTGCCACTGGGCAATTCGTCGCCCAGAAAACCGGCATCGGCCCAACCCACGTGGGCAAAGCCGCATTGCCGAGCCGCCTCGATCAGCCGAGGGGAAGTTTTCCCGCCAGGGGCACGGAACAGCGGCAGCGGGGCCTGTCCGGTCATGGCTTGCAAGCGCTGCGCCGCTTGATTCAGGTTGCTGCAATACTCTTGCGCTGTCCAGGTGAGGGTCTGGCCCGCTTGTGCGCCCGCGCTGGGTCGGATTTGGAATTTTTGTACGCCGCCTTCCTGCACATCGGCACGCCAATAGGCGTGGTCCCAGGTGTGCGAGGCAAAGGCATGGCCTTCGGCAGCGCGGGCTTGCCACCAAGGCGCCCAGTGTTGACCCATCGTGCCGTCACCTTGTCGGGTTTTTTCGTGGGCTGCAAAAAATGTGACTTTGACTTGCTGGCGTGCCAGCACCTCGGCGATCAGCGGCGCCACCGCCATGTGGCCGGTGTCGAACGTCAGGTAAACCGGCTTGCTGCAGGGGGCAGCCGCCAATGGGAAGCTGCCGGCCCAAAGCACGGTGGCCGCCAGAGGCCAAAGCCAGTCAATGGCGGGGCGCATGGTCCAGTGTCCACACACCATGGGGCGATTTGCCCACCCGGACCTGTCGCACCACCTTGCGTGTGGCGATGTCGACCACCGTGAGTCTTCTGGCCCAACGCGAGGCCACCAGGATGTATTTGCCATCGGCAGTGATGTCCATGCAATCCGGGCCTGATGGGCCGGGAAACTCGGCCACCACCGTCATGTTGGCGTAATCGATCTGGCTGATCGAGTTGGTCACGCGGTTGCTGACCATCACGTGGCGCTTGTCACCCAGCGCACGAAAAGCGTGCGCGCCCTTGCCTGTGGGGATCATTTTGACCAGCTTGGGCTGAGCACCGCTGATGTCATACACCTCGACACCGTCGCCGCCGGTCAGCCCCACCAGCAAAAACTTGTCGTCAGGCGTGCCAAAAACATCTGCCGGCACCGAACCAACCGGGGTGCGTGACTTCAGGGTTTGCATGCCAAGGTCAATGGCCACGATTTCGTCGCTGTCCTGCATGGAAACCCAGGCGGTTTTGCTGCGGCTGTCGATCCACAGGTGGCTCGGGGTTTTGCCGGTCGGAATGCGCTTGGCGAGCGTGGCGTTTTGACCATCCCAGCGGTAAATGTCCACGTGGTTCAGCCGGTTGGCAGCAATCACCAGCCACTTCATGTCAGGCGAAAATCGAAGGTGATACGGGTCAAGAATTCCCGTCACCGTGCGCTGGACCTGGGCGGTTCGAGGATCAATGAAGGTCAGGGAATCACCCATGGCGTTCGCCACAATGACCGATTTTTCGTCGGGTGTGAGGTACAGATGGTGGGGTTCTTTGCCCGTCGGGATCCGCTTTTTTTCTGTCCAGGTGACAGGATCAATCACACTGACATTGCCATCCAGGGAATTCAGTACAAAAACAGGGTTCTGCGATTGGGCATGGACCCCGAGAGCAGGGAGGGCCCAAACGGCGAAAATTAAAACTCGGATCACAAAACGCAGATAAATCACAAAAACGCTTTCAAAATCACGTTCAAGTGTAATCGCCTCCCCCTCAGGAAATCGGATGTCTCCCTCACACATGACAAAAATCAAACTTCAGTCTTCGGTGCTGGAAGTCTTGCAGTGGCCAAGACCGCCTCAAGCCAAGTCCGGGCATACGCTGGTTTTTTTGCATGAGGGTTTGGGCAGCATCGCCATGTGGCGCGAATGGCCTGCCCAACTGTGCGCGCGACTGGGCTGTGCGGGGCTGGTTTACTCCAGGCAGGGTTATGGCCAATCTGACCCAGTCACCGATGTACGGGGCCCTTCCGGGCAAAAGGCTGGCCAACGCCATGGGCGCTTATTGCCCAACTACATGCACCGTGAGGCCCTGGAAGTCTTGCCCGCGCTGCTGCAGGCACTGGACATTGTGCAGCCCGTGCTGATCGGTCACTCGGATGGCGGCACCATCGCGCTGATCCACGCCAGCCGTTTTGACGTCGCCGGCTGCGTGGTCATGGCGCCGCATGTGATGGTCGAAGACATCTCGGTGCAGGCGATATTGAAGGCCAAAGACGCCTACGAAAACGGCTCCCTGCGCCAGCGCCTGGCCCCCTACCATGACGATGTGGACGGCGCGTTCTGGCAATGGAACGACGTTTGGCTCAGCCATGCCTTTCGAGCGTTTGACATCCGCCCAGCCTTGGCCAGCATCCAGGCGCCTTTGCTTGCCATCCAGGGCGAAGGCGACCTTTACGGCAGCATGGCCCAGATCGACGAGATTGCAGCGCGCGTGCCGCAAGCGCAGTTGCTGAAACTGCCCCATTGCGGCCACTCACCCCACCGGGATCAAGCCGAGACGGTGACACAGGCCATTGAGGCCTTCGTGCAGCGGCTTCCAAAAATTTAGCCCAGCCCATTGGCGCCAAGCGCCAAGCCCAAAGCCCTGCTTTCAGGGCTTGAGCAAAGCCAGATCGTCGTCGGTCAGCCAGCGCCATTGGCCTGGTGCCAGATCGGCAGGCAGCGTCAAGCCGCCGATTTGCGAGCGATGCAGGCCTTCCACCCGGTTGCCCACAGCCGCCAGCATGCGCTTGACCTGGTGGTATTTGCCTTCGGTCAACGTCAGCTTCAGGTGCAACTCGTCCACCGCCTCGCAAGCGGCCGCCTTCACGGGCTTGGGGTCGTCCTCCAGCACCACACCCGCCAGCAGTTTGTCCACCATCTCGGGGGTGATGAGGTGCTTGGTGGTGACCTCGTACACCTTGGGCACATGGTGCTTGGGTGAACTCATGCGGTGGATGAACTGGCCGTCGTCGGTCAGCAGCAGCAAACCGGTGGTGTCTTGATCGAGCCGCCCCACCGCCTGCACGCCCTGCACCGCCGCTTTTTGCGGGCGCTGGCGCAAGGGCGCTGGCAGCAAGGTGTAAATACTGGGCCAGGTGGAGGGCTTTTGTGAGCACTCGGTACCCGCTGGCTTGTTCAGCAGCACGTAGGCAAGCGCTTTGAAGGGCCATTCGGTGCCCTGCACATGGAAGTGCAGGCCCTCAGGTTGAAACAATTCGCCGGAGTCGGTCACGGTCTGGCCGTTCACCTGCACATAAGCTTGCTGGACCAGCCCGGCGCAGACGCGGCGGGTGCCAAAGCCCTGGCTGAACAAAATGTCTTCCAGGCGCATGGGTTTGAGAGATTTGGCTTTCATGGGGCATCATTGTCGCTTCGAATCCAAGCGCAACACATTCGGACTTTGCAGGAGACACTTGGCCATGAGCACAGCCCTTGACACCCTCACACGCATGACCGATTCACTGACGGCCTGTACCCGGGGGGTAATGCCCCAAAGCGAGATGATCCGCCAATGGCGCAGCGATGCGGCCAGCCTGCCCTTGCCAGAAAAATTCGGTACCGTGCTGGGCAACCTGCTGGACCGCATCGAGGCCAGCGCACTGTTCAGCGAAGAAAGCTGCTCCTTCAGTCAGAAAGACCTGTTTGCCAACTTGCAGTTGTGGGCCGACAAAGCCCGGGCACAGTGCACAAAAACCGCATGAGCCTTGGTTCTGCAGCAGCCCCAACGACAACGGACCCCAAGGGGCCCGTTGTATGGCGAAAAGCAGTGATTACTTCAAAGCCTTGAATCGCACCCGTTTGGGCTTGGCACCCTCTTCGCCCAGGCGGCGCTTTTTGTCGGCTTCGTACTCTTGGTAGTTGCCATCAAAGAACACCCACTGGCTATCGCCTTCAGCGGCCAGAATGTGGGTGGCAATGCGGTCCAGGAACCAGCGGTCGTGGCTGATGACCATGATGGAGCCCGCGAATTCCAGCAACGCGTCTTCCAAAGCGCGCAAGGTTTCCACGTCCAGGTCGTTCGATGGCTCGTCCAGCAGCAACACGTTGCCGCCTTCGATCAGGGTCTTGGCCAAGTGCAAACGGCCGCGCTCACCGCCCGACAACATGCCGACCTTCTTTTGCTGGTCGCCACCGTTGAAGTTGAAGCGGCCGCAATACGCCCGACTGGCCATCTGAAACTTGCCGACGTTGATGATGTCCAGGCCGCCCGAGACGTCTTCCCACACGGTTTTGTTGTTGTCCAGGTCGTCGCGGTTCTGGTCCACAAAGGCCATGCGCACGGTCTGACCGATGGTGACTTCACCGCTGTCAGGCTGCTCTTTGCCCGCGATCAGCTTGAACAGGGTCGATTTACCGGCGCCGTTGGGGCCGATGATGCCGACGATCGCGCCGGCGGGCACCTTGAAGCTGAGGTTATCGATCAGCAAACGGTCGCCAAAGGACTTGCTGACGTTCTTGAACTCAAACACTTCATTGCCCAAGCGCTCGGCCACAGGGATGAAAATCTCCTGGGTCTCGTTGCGCTTTTGGTAGTCGAAGTCGGACAGCTCTTCAAAGCGGGCCAAACGCGCCTTGCTCTTGGCCTGGCGGCCCTTCGGGTTGGAACGCGCCCACTCCAGCTCTTTCTTCATGGCCTTGGAGCGGGCATCTTCGGTGCGCTGCTCGGTCGCCAAGCGGGCGTCTTTTTGCTCCAGCCAAGAGGAGTAATTGCCTTTGTAAGGAATGCCGGAGCCTCGGTCCAATTCCAAAATCCATTCGGCGGCGTTGTCCAGGAAGTAACGGTCGTGGGTGATGGCTACCACGGTGCCCGAAAAACGCTGCAAGAACAGCTCCAGCCAATCCACGGATTCGGCGTCCAAGTGGTTGGTTGGTTCGTCGAGCAGCAGCATGTCAGGCCGCGACAACAGCAAACGGCAAAGGGCCACGCGGCGCTTCTCGCCGCCCGACAGCTTGCCAATCACAGCGTCCCATGGGGGCAGACGCAGCGCATCGGCAGCGATTTCAAGTTGGTGCTCGGACGCATCGCCGGCGGTCGAGATGATGGCCTCAAGCTTGGCCTGCTCAGAGGCCAGCGCATCAAAGTCGGCATCTTCTTCGGCATAGGCGGCGTAAACCTCTTCCAGACGGGCTTGCGCAGCCTTGACTTCGCCCATGCCGCTTTCCACCGCTTCGCGCACGGTCTGCTCAGGGTCCATCACAGGCTCTTGCGGCAAATATCCGATCTTCAGGCCCGCCATAGGAATGGCTTCGCCTTCGATTTCCTTGTCGATACCGGCCATGATCTTGAGCAAGGTGGACTTGCCCGAGCCGTTGGTGCCCAGCACACCGATCTTGGCGCCCGGAAAGAAAGAAAGGGAAATGTCTTTGAGAATGTGACGTTTCGGCGGCACGATCTTGCCAACCCGGTTCATCGAAAATACGTATTGAGCCATGTATAAACCTGAATAAAAATGCGCTGAGACGGGTCACCCCAAGGGTGCCCGCTCTGCACCTTGAGCCTGCATATGAGGGCAGGCACGGTGTGTGCAACCCGGCATTATCCCAGCTTGCAGAAGTTTTAAGCGAAAAATCAGAGCGTGCGTTCGGACAACAGGCCCGAACGGCTGGAAAACTGGACCCGGCTGTTCATGGCCTCGAGCTGAACCCGTGCGCTGCGCTGGCCATACACCTCGGCCCTGAGCCAGGCGCACTCGGCGTCCAGCCCTTCGTCCGAGGGCAGACTGCACCACCAAACCCGTCCCTCGCCGTCCCATCGGTAACCACGGGCCTTGAGCTTGTCTTTGGCTTCAAAGGGCGCACCCGTGGCCCGCAGTTTGTAGCGCGTCTGGCCGACTCCGGCCAAGAGGCGCAACACACCCGTTTGACCATCGGCCAAGGGCGAAGCCAACACCTGCAGCAAGGCATGGCAGTCCACTTGCGCCCGGTGCGCGTCGTAAAACCAGCCCCGCTCAGAGGCCAAAAATTCCAGCTTGGCCGAGCCACTGCCTTCTTTTTTCCAGTCGATGCCCATGAACGAGCAGGCCCAGGCTTTGCCCGCAAAGACGGGAAAGCGCGCTTCCACAAAGGGCCGGTCAAAGCCAGCGTTGTGCGCCACGATCAGGTCGGCTTGCTCGACCAGCGCGATGACTGC
>NZ_JBIKHV010000055.1:0-16809 GCF_044361985.1 Limnohabitans sp.
GAAAGTCCTGATTGAGGCAGCAAAACCAGCACCTTGATGCGCCCTTGATCACCACCGGGTATGGTTTCGTCCAGTCCCTCCACCCACTCAACACTGCCTTTTTTCTTCGCGTCTTTGAGTTGCTGGATCGGGGGAAGTTCGGGCCGAATTTGAAATCTGGATTGCCCGGCACTGGCGACCATGCGTCCGCTGGTTGTCCAGAGCACCGCATCACTGACACCCAGTTGCTCACGCATTTTTTCCAGCGCAATGCCCGCACTCACGTCGGCCACATCGCTCAATTGGTTGGCTGCAACTCGCGCTTTTTTGGACAACTCCGTGCTCAGAGTGTCAAGCGTGGCTCGCCCCAGGTTCAGGCCGGCCACCAACGCGGCCTCTACTTTGACATCGAACCAACTCTCGATGGATCGTGAGACGAACTGGTAGGACACCACATAAATCAGCACGCCAGGAATGAACCCCACCAGCGCAAAAATCCCAGCCAGCTTCACCAGCAAGCGGGAGCCGAATTGGCCACGCCTGAGTCTTATCAATAGCCTCACCGCGCCCCACAAGATGGTGATCAGCAAACCACTGGCCACTACGGCGTTGATCAGCGCAAGCCATTCGTAATTCTGGTTGTAACTTTCACGATTGCCTGTGGCTTGGGTCATCAGCACGATCAGTCCCAAACCGATCACCACCATTGCCAAGGCGCCTAAAGCCAACAGCCACCGACTGGCGCGCGATGCCTGCAGTTGTTGCTTTGCAGATCGGTTGATCGACAGCCCCATCTCAGCGCACCATGTCCGGCGTGAGGCGCAACTGCCTGGCCACCATCAAAGTCCACTCGGCTTGGTTGCCGGCGGCGATCTGAAACGGGCGCGGCAGTTGAGAAGTGTCCAGCCTGAAACGGTAAGCAATGTATTGCCGCGCCTCCAGGTCCAGGTCGGCCATCTCAGCCACCTTCCAGCCAGATTGACGCCGGATCACATCCAACGCCTCAGGCAGTGTTTCAAAACTCTGTGAAATACTGCCTGCCAAGCCTCCGCCAGACATCGGCTCATTGGAAACATTCAGGCGCCACCGCCGGGTCAGGGGCTGAAAAGCCAATCTGTAGAACCGTGTTGCCGTGCCGATTTTGCGGTCATACCAATACCAGCGGTCTCGCATGACTTCGGCCTCTGAGACAAAGTGCACCGCCAGTCCTTTGACCAGAGCATCTTCAACGGCGAGCCCCAACTCCAGCTTGATCTGGGCGGTCAAATACAGCGCAGCCTCACGGCGTTCGGCGCGCAATTCCGTCAGCTCGGCCACGGAGGTTTGGGCCCAGGCCGATGGCGCGACAAGCAGCCAGGCCCCAAGGACCCAGCCGCCCAAGCGCCAGAACTCAGCCAAGGCGCTTTTCCAGCAGTGCGTAATAAAACCCATCATGTTCACCCAATGGATTGTCCTCGACTGGCAGCCCAATTGGCAGCTGTCCGGGAATCAAATGTCCTGGTGAGGGCTGCAATAGGGCATTGGTGTTGCTTTGAAGAAACGCCTGAACGGTCTCATCACCCTCGGCCTTGAAGACGGAGCAGGTGCAATAAAGCAGGCGCCCACCGGGCACCAGCAAAGGCCAAAGCGCCTTGAGCAGCGCCGCCTGTGTTTTGGCCAATTGCCCGCTGTCTGTGGGTCTGCGCAGCCAGCGCACATCTGGGTGCCTTCGCACAATGCCGGATGCTGTGCAGGGTGCGTCCAGCAAGATGGCGTCAAACGCTTGTCCATCCCACCATTGAGCGGGTTGTCCGGCGTCTGCTGCAAGCACCTCAGCTTGCAGGCCCAAGCGCTGCAAATTCTGATGAATCCGCTCGCAGCGTGACGCATCCACATCCAAAGCCAGTACATGGGCATGGGGGTAGATTTCAAGCAAATGTCCGGTTTTCCCCCCGGGGGCTGCACAAGCATCCAGGATCCGCCATGGCTTGGCGTTTTCCATGCCTTGCAACAACAAGGGAGCGGCCACTTGGGCCGCGGCATCCTGTACAGAAACATGGCCTTTGGAAAATCCCGGCAACTGGTGCACTGGCATGGCCTTTGTTAATTGCAAGCCTTGCACACCCACGGCCAGAGCACCCACTCCGATCGCTTCGAGTTGCTGCTGATACGCAGCCACGCTATGGTGCAGGCGATTGACGCGCAGTGTCATTGGCGCTGCTTTTTGTGCCACCTCCAAAAGCTGCTGCCAGTGCAGGGGGTGATCAGCCTGCAAGCGCTCGACCCACCAACGAGGGTGATTCCATCGGGCCTCTAAATCATCGTCGGTTTGCTTCAGCAATGCTTCGCGTTCGCGCATGAAACGCCTGAGGCAAGCGTTGATGAACCCGCTTTGGGCTTGTGTTTGTCTTTGCTTGCGAGCGGCCTCCACCGTTTGATTGACCAAGGTATGGATGGGGTACGGCGCATCTGCCTCGTTCCAGCACAAGGCCAATGCCGTACACAACAGGGCATCTGCTGGTGGTGATGGCGTTTTCGCAGCCAGTTGCTCACGCAAAGCGGTCGCACGCCCCAGCTGTCTCAGGGCATGAAAACTCAAGGCTTGAACCCCAGGCCGCAGTTCATGCGGAACACTTTCAAGTTGAGCGGTCAGCGACCGCCCCTGGCGTGTTGCCTGCACAGCGGCGGCGGTAGCTTGCAGCAGCCGCCATAAAGGGGGTGACTGGCCTGAAGAAGTCTGTTCGCTGGATTGGGCAAGTTGTGTCATCGATGATTTCTGAGGGCGTTCAGGCAGCGCCCATGGACAAATCCATTCGCATGGCGGGCTGAAGGTTCAGGCGTTGCGCAAGCCAGGATGCAGGGCGCATGGTCAGCGCATCGTTGTATGCCATCACGGCCACATGGTATGGAATGAGCGCGGCGGGCAAGGTTTGACGCATTCGGTTCAATGCGATGTCCAGATCGGGTTTGACCGCGTCGTTAGGTGTTTGCAGCAGCAGGCGAATTTCCGCCACCACTTTTTGGTGCTGCGCCATAACCTGCTTTTGGCAGGCTCCATCCAACGGCTGCAAGC
Source organism: Limnohabitans sp. (assembly GCF_044361985.1). Classification (GTDB taxonomy): domain Bacteria; phylum Pseudomonadota; class Gammaproteobacteria; order Burkholderiales; family Burkholderiaceae_C; genus Limnohabitans_A. Next base: position 3,032 of record NZ_JBIKHV010000055.1, read on the forward strand.
GGGCTTGCGACAAGGCCTCGAGCAACTCATCACAAGCCGATTGCAGTGCTTGCAGGCCATCTGCACCGGCCTCCAGAGCCAGCGACTGCCGCGCAGCGATGCCGCCCTGCATGCGCACCAGCAAGCGCAGCCAAACGGCATCGACACTGCTCCACTGCCTAACAACCTCTGCGCGCAGACGCAGCAATCGATTGTGTGCGCCAACCGCCCAAAACAGAGCAAGCGCGAGCAAGATGCCAAAAATCAACGCTCCCATGGTTCCACCTCCATCCAATCCTCGCCATAAAAAACAGCCCCTGACCGCAAACCGGTGCAGGGGCTGTTCAAGCTGTTCACCTTGTGACAGGTGAAGGCGTCACTCAGGCAGCTTCACCTGCGTCAGAGACGGCGTCTTCGGTCGACGTCCCCGCCAAGTCTGCAGCTTCAGCATCGGCAATGGCGCGGCGCTCTGCGTCGTCCATGGCATCCTTGACGGCACGCGCTTTGTGATAAGCCAAGCCCGTACCTGCAGGAATCAGACGACCCACGATCACGTTTTCTTTCAGACCACGCAACTCGTCGCGTTTGCCCATGATCGCTGCTTCGGTCAGCACTCGGGTCGTTTCCTGGAAGGAAGCGGCAGAGATGAACGAATCGGTCGACAAGGAAGCCTTGGTGATCCCCAGCAACAAGTTGCTGAAGGTCGCCGGGATCTTGCCGTCGCTCTGCAAGGCATCGTTGGTGTTGAGCATTTCAGAACGTTCAACCTGCTCGCCGGAAATGTAGCCGGAGTCGCCGATGTTCTCGACCACCACCCTGCGCAACATCTGGCGAACAATCACCTCAATGTGCTTGTCATTGATCTTCACGCCTTGCAAACGGTAAACGTCCTGCACTTCGTCAACGATGTAACGGGCCAGTTCTTCGATGCCCAACAGGCGCAAGATGTCTTGCGGATCGGCAGGGCCGTCTACAATGCTTTCGCCCTTGTTAACGACCTGGCCTTCGTGGACCAGGATGTTCTTCTCTTTGGGGATCAGTTCATCCCAGACCTTGCCATCAGGATCGGTGATCTGCAAACGGACCTTGCCTTTGGTTTCCTTACCGAAGGACACAGTGCCCGTGATCTCGGCCAGCATGCCTTTGTCTTTGGGGGTGCGAGCTTCAAACAATTCGGCCACACGCGGCAAGCCGCCGGTAATGTCACGCGTCTTTTGTCCTTCAACCGGGATACGGGCCAGCACTTCGCCTGGGCCAACGCTCATGCCATCGCGCACCTGAATCAGCGAACCGATCTGGAAGCCGATGGTCACCGAGTGATCGGTCCCTGGGATCTTGACTTCCTTGCCTGCGGCGTCGATCAGCTTGACCTGAGGACGGATGATCTTGGCAGCACCACGGCGCTTGGGATCGATCACCACCAGCGTGGACAAACCGGTCACTTCGTCCAATTGCTTGGCAACGGTCAGACCTTCTTCGACGTTCTCGAATTTCACCTGACCGGCAAATTCAGTGATGATGGGTCGGGTCAATGGATCCCAGTTGGCCAGGATGGCACCAGCCTTGATGATCTGATCGGCCTTGACCGACAAGATCGCACCGTAAGGCACTTTGTGACGCTCACGCTCACGTCCGTGTTCGGTGATCACGATCTCGCCTGAGCGGGAAATCACCACCAACTCGTTTTTGCTGTTGGTCACGTAGCGCATCGTGGCGTTGAAGCCGATGGTGCCATTGGACTTAGCTTCCACGCTGGAGGCGACTGCTGCGCGCGATGCGGCACCACCAATGTGGAACGTGCGCATGGTCAGCTGTGTGCCTGGTTCACCAATCGACTGAGCGGCAATCACGCCCACTGCTTCGCCGTTGTTGACCAGACCACCACGGCCCAGATCACGGCCATAGCACTTGGCGCAAAGACCAAAGCGTGTCTCGCAGGTCAGTGCGGTACGCACTTTCACTTCGTCCACACCGGCAGCTTCCAGTTCGTCGAGCAAGTCTTCGTCGAGCATGATGCCCGCTTCGGCCATGACAGAACGGTTTTCGGGGTGCAAGACATCCTCGACCACAGTTCGGCCAAGAATTCGGTCGCGCAAGGATTCGATCACTTCGCCGCCTTCAACGATGGCGCGCATCAGCGAGCCGTCAGAGGTGCCGCAATCGAGTTCAGTCACAACCAGGTCTTGGGTCACGTCCACCAAACGACGCGTCAGGTAACCCGAGTTCGCCGTCTTCAAAGCCGTGTCGGCCAGACCTTTTCGTGCACCGTGCGTCGAGATGAAGTACTGCAACACGTTCAGACCTTCACGGAAGTTCGCCGTGATGGGGGTCTCGATGATCGAGCCGTCGGGCTTGGCCATCAGACCACGCATACCGGCCAACTGGCGAATCTGCGCTGCAGAACCACGCGCACCGGAGTCGGCCATCATGTAAATCGAGTTGAACGATTCCTGATCGACTTCGTTGCCATGGCGGTCAATGGTCCGCTCTTTACGGAGTTGGTCCATCATCACCTTGGACACCACGTCACCCGCTTTGCCCCAGATATCGACCACTTTGTTGTAGCGCTCGCCAGCGGTCACGAGACCGGAGACGTATTGCTGTTCGATGTCTTTGACTTCTTTTTCAGCGGCCTCAATGATGGCGGGCTTCTCTGGTGGCACCAACATGTCGTCGATACCAATCGAGATGCCGGCGCGTGTAGCCAGACGGAAACCGTTTTGCAACAGTTTGTCGGCGAACACCACGGTCTCTTTCAAACCACACTTGCGGAAAGACGTGTTGATCAGCTTGGAAATTTCTTTCTTCTTCAGCGCCTTGTTCAGGTTGGAAAAAGGCAGGCCTTTGGGCAAGATTTCCGACAGCAATGCACGGCCGACCGTGGTTTCGACCATCGAGACAGATGAAGAGAATTCACCCGTGACTTTGTCTTTGGTCCACTCGGTCATGCGCACGTTGATCTTGGCAGTCAGCTCAACAGCATCGGCATCCAGCGCGCGTTGCACTTCGCCAATGTCGGCAAAGATCAAGCCCTCACCCTTGGCGTTGATGCGGTCACGCGTGGCGTAGTAAAGACCCAGCACCACGTCTTGCGAAGGCACGATGGATGGCTCGCCAGAAGCGGGGAACAAGATGTTGTTCGAGGCCAGCATCAAGGTGCGGGCTTCCATCTGCGCTTCGACCGACAGCGGCACGTGAACAGCCATCTGGTCACCGTCGAAGTCGGCGTTGAAGGCCGCGCAAACCAGCGGATGCAACTGAATGGCTTTGCCTTCAATCAACAAAGGCTCAAACGCCTGGATGCCCAGACGGTGCAGCGTAGGCGCACGGTTCAGCATCACGGGGTGCTCTTTGATGACCTCTTCCAGGATGTCCCACACCACCGGCGTACCGGCTTCAACTTCTTTCTTGGCCGCCTTGATGGTGGTCGCAATGCCCATCGCTTCGAGGCGGGCAAAGATGAAAGGTTTGAACAATTCGATGGCCATCAACTTGGGCAAACCGCACTGGTGCAGCTTGAGCGTTGGTCCCACGGTGATGACGGAACGACCCGAATAGTCGACGCGCTTGCCCAGCAAGTTTTGACGGAAACGACCGCTCTTGCCTTTGATCATGTCGGCCAAAGACTTCAGGGCACGCTTGTTGGCACCGGTCATGGCTTTGCCGCGACGGCCGTTGTCCAGCAAGCTGTCCACGGCTTCTTGCAACATCCGTTTTTCGTTGCGGGCAATGATCTCGGGCGCCTTCAGTTCCAGCAAACGGCGCAGACGGCTGTTGCGGTTGATGACGCGGCGGTACAGGTCGTTCAGGTCAGAGGTCGCAAAGCGACCGCCATCCAGCGGCACCAAAGGACGCAAGTCCGGTGGCAACACGGGCAGCACTTCGAGCACCATCCAGCCAGGCTTGATGCCAGACTTCTTGAAAGCTTCCAGCACTTTGAGGCGCTTGGAGTTCTTTTTGACTTTCAGTTCGGAGCCTGTCAAGTCACCGCGCAAGCGTTCGATTTCGCTTTCGATGTCAATGCCTTCGAGCAACTCACGAATGCCTTCAGCGCCCATCTTGGCAGTGAATTCATCACCGTATTCCTTGAGCTTGGCATCGTAATCGTCTTCAGTCATGATGCCGAATTTCTTCAACGGAGTCATGCCGGGATCGGTCACCACATAGGCTTCAAAGTACAGAACGCGCTCGATATCGCGCAGCGTCATGTCGAGCACCAGGCCCAAACGTGATGGCAGTGATTTCAGGAACCAGATGTGGGCGCAGGGCGCGGCCAGATCAATGTGGCCCATGCGCTCACGGCGTACTTTGGTCTGCGTGACTTCAACGCCACACTTCTCGCAGATCACGCCGCGGTGCTTGAGCCGCTTGTACTTGCCGCACAAGCATTCGTAGTCTTTGATAGGGCCAAAAATCTTGGCGCAAAACAGACCGTCGCGCTCAGGCTTGAAGGTACGGTAGTTGATGGTTTCCGGCTTTTTCACCTCGCCGAAAGACCACGAACGGATCTTCTCGGGCGATGCCAGGCCGATGCGAATCGCATCGAAGTGGTCATCGGGCGTGAACTGCTTGAACAGGTCGAGTAGTGATTTCATGGTTTAAATCCTTTGCCTGTGAATTAAGAACGCTCGAGCTCGATGTCAAGACCCAGCGAACGGATTTCCTTGACCAGCACGTTGAACGATTCGGGCATACCCGCTTCGATGGAGTGTTCGCCTTTGACGATGCTCTCGTAGACCTTGGTACGGCCTTGCACGTCGTCGGACTTGACGGTGAGCATTTCTTGCAGGACGTAAGAAGCACCGTATGCCTCCAGCGCCCACACTTCCATCTCACCGAAACGCTGACCACCGAACTGAGCCTTACCACCCAGCGGCTGCTGTGTGACCAAGCTGTAAGGACCTGTCGAGCGCGCATGCATCTTGTCGTCCACCAAGTGGTGAAGTTTCAGGAAGTGCATGTAGCCAATGGTGGTTGGACGGTCAAAAGCATCGCCTGAACGGCCGTCAAACAAATTGGCTTGTGTGCGTGTGGCGGTCAAGCCCTTGGCCTTGGCCAGATCCTCTGGATAGGCCAAGTGCAGCATCGCGCGAATTTCTTCTTCGGCTGCACCGTCGAACACCGGCGTAGCGAATGGGAAACCTTCTGTGAGGTTGCCCGCCATGGCGAGGATTTCGTCGTCCGTCAATTGCGACAAGTCTTCCTTGCGTCCCATGCTGTTGTACAACTGCTCGAAAAGTTTGCGCAATTCAGCGATTTTTTCCTGGCGTTGGGTTTCAGCTTGCAGCATGTTGCCAATGCGATGGCCAATGCCTTTGCCGGCCCAACCCAGGTGAACTTCGAGCACCTGACCCACGTTCATGCGCGATGGCACGCCCAGCGGGTTGAGCACGATGTCGACAGGGGTGCCGTCTGCCATATAAGGCATGTCTTCGACCGGTACGATCTTGGAGACCACCCCTTTGTTGCCGTGGCGGCCAGCCATTTTGTCACCCGGTTGCAAGCGGCGCTTGACGGCCAGGTAGACCTTGACCATTTTCAGCACGCCCGCAGGCAACTCGTCGCCTTGTGTGAGCTTCTTGCGCTTTTCTTCAAAAGACAAGTCAAAGCTGTGACGGGTTTGCTCCAGCGAATTCTTGATGGATTCGAGTTGCATGGCCACGTCGTCTTCAGCAGGACGAATGTCAAACCAGTGGAATTTCTCGACCGAAGCCATGTAGGCCTTGTCCAGCTTCGTGCCTTTGGCAAGTTTCTGCGGACCACCGTTGGCCACGCGTCCCACCAGCAATTTTTCAATTCGGTCAAATGCATCGGCTTCGACAATGCGCAACTGGTCATTCAAATCCAGACGGAAGCGCTTGAGCTCGTCGTCGATGATTTGTTGTGCACGCTTGTCACGCACGATGCCTTCACGGGTGAAGACTTGCACGTCGATCACTGTGCCTTGTGAGCCCTGGTCTACACGCAGCGAAGTGTCTTTCACATCACTGGCTTTTTCGCCGAAGATGGCGCGCAGCAGCTTTTCTTCTGGCGTCAGTGTGGTCTCGCCTTTTGGCGTGACCTTGCCGACCAGCACATCGCCGGGTTGCACTTCTGCGCCCACGTAAATGATGCCGGAATCGTCCAGACGACCCAGTTGTTGCTCGGACAAGTTAGGGATATCGCGCGAAATTTCTTCGGCGCCCAACTTGGTGTCACGCGCCATCACCACGAGTTCTTCGATGTGGATCGAGGTGTAGCGGTCTTCCGACACGACACGCTCAGAGATCAGGATCGAATCTTCGAAGTTGTAGCCGTTCCATGGCATGAAGGCGATCAGCATGTTCTGGCCAATCGCGATTTCGCCCAGGTCGGTCGAGGCGCCGTCGGCGATCACATCACCCTTGGCCAGCTTGTCACCGCGTTGCACGATGGGGCGTTGGTGGATGTTGGTGTTCTGGTTAGAACGCTGGTACTTGATCAGGTTGTAGATGTCCACGCCGACTTCGCCGGCCATGGCTTCGGCGTCATTGACGCGGATCACGATGCGCGTGGCATCGACGTAATCTACGATGCCGCCGCGTGTGGCCGTGACCACGGTGCCCGAGTCAACAGCAGCAACACGCTCGATACCGGTACCGACCATGGGCTTTTCAGGACGCAAGACAGGCACAGCCTGACGCGACATGTTGGCACCCATCAAGGCGCGGTTGGCGTCATCGTGCTCCAGGAACGGCACCAAAGATGCAGCCACTGAAACGATCTGGGCAGGCGACACGTCCATGTACTGGATTCGCTCTGCGCCACACAGGATGGATTCGCCTTTTTCACGGGCAGAGACCAAATCACCAGTCAGCTTGCCGTCTTTGTCCAAAGCCGCGTTGGCCTGGGCGATGACGTACTTGCCTTCTTCGATGGCCGACAGGTAGTCGATGTTCATCGTGACTTTGCCGTCGATCACCTGGCGATAGGGGGTCTCAATGAACCCATATTCGTTCAGGCGGGCGTACAGGGCCAACGAGTTGATCAAACCAATGTTTGGACCTTCAGGCGTTTCAATGGGGCAGACACGGCCGTAATGGGTCACGTGCACGTCACGCACTTCAAAACCTGCACGTTCGCGGGTCAAACCACCCGGGCCAAGTGCCGAAACACGGCGCTTGTGGGTGATCTCGGCCAGCGGGTTGGTCTGGTCCATGAACTGTGACAACTGCGATGCGCCGAAAAACTCTTTCAGGGCAGCAGAGATCGGCTTGGAGTTGATCAGGTCGTGTGGCATGAGCGGCTCTTGCTCGGCCTGGCCCAAACGCTCTTTCACAGCTTTTTCGATGCGCGCCAAACCGGTGCGGTATTGGTTTTCGGCCAGTTCACCGACACAACGCACGCGGCGGTTGCCCAGGTGATCGATGTCGTCAACTTCTCCGTTGCCGTTGCGCAAGTCCACCAAAATCTTGACCACGGCCAAGATGTCTTCGTTGGTGAGCACCATGGGGCCAGTCGAGTCAGGGCGGCCCACACGGGCGTTGAACTTCATGCGGCCAACACGCGACAAGTCGTAGGTGTCAGGGTTGTAGAACAAGCGCTGAAACAGGGCTTGCACAGCGTCTTCTGTGGGTGGTTCGCCAGGACGCATCATGCGGTAGATGGCCACGCGTGCAGCAAACTCGTCGACGGTCTCATCGATGCGCAAGGTCTGCGAAATGTAAGCACCCTGGTCAAGTTCGTTCGTGTAGATGCACGGCAAATCTTGGATACCAGATGTGCGCAGCTTCTTCATCAGTGCTTCGGTCAATTCTTCGTTGGCCTTAGCGATGATTTCACCGGTGTCTGCATCAACGATGCTGCGAGCGACCACACGCCCGACCAGGAAGTCTTCCGGCACACTGATGTGCGTGGTGCCCGATTGTTCAAGTTCACGGGTGTGGCGCACGGTGATGCGTTTGTCTTTGGCGATCACCACTTTGCCGGACTTGTCGGTGATGTCAAAACGTGCAACTTCACCGCGCAGGCGTTCGGCCACAAATTCCATTTGTGCGCCGCTGTCCATCAAACGGAAGTTGTCATTGACGAAAAAGTTCGCCAGGATCGATTCAGGGTTCAGGCCAATGGCCTTGAGCAAAATCGACACAGGCATCTTGCGGCGACGGTCCACCCTGAAGTAAAGGATGTCTTTCGGGTCGAATTCGAAGTCGAGCCACGAACCGCGGTAAGGGATGATGCGCGCGCTGAACAGCAGCTTGCCCGAACTGTGGGTTTTGCCTTTGTCGTGCTCAAAGAAAACGCCAGGTGAACGGTGCAACTGAGACACGATCACGCGCTCAGTACCGTTGATGATGAAAGAGCCTTTGTCGGTCATCAGGGGCACTTCGCCCATGTAGACCTCTTGCTCTTTGACTTCCTTGACCACTTTGGACTGCGATGTCGATGAGTCGCGGTCATAAATGATGAGCTGAACGCGAGCGCGCACAGCCGACGAGAATGTCAGACCTCGCGTCTGGCATTCACGCACGTCAAACGCTGGCTTGGCGAGGTTGTACTCGACAAATTTCATCTCCACAAACCCGTTGTGAGAGACGATTGGGAAGGCCGACTCAAAAGCCGCTTGCAGGCCTTCGTGTGTGCGTTTGGATGAAACTACACCTGCTTGTAAAAATGACGTGTAAGCGTCTTTTTGCATTTGCAGCAGGTAAGGAACTTCGAGCACGCTTTCGCGGCTTCCGAAACTTTTGCGGATTCGCTTGCGTTCGGTGTATGAATAGGCCATGAGATCTCCGGGCTTGATCTTTCAGAACTGAGTGTTGAACGAGCTTTTGCACTCATTCAACGGGCTTGGCGGCTGGCCACTACCAGCGTTGGCGGACGATTGCGCATTGCACGCAACCCGAACCAAGGGTTTTCTGCAGTCGGGTCAGAAAACACTGAAAAACTGACTTTTAAAAATCAACTTTTCGGTGTTTTGAGAAGCAGCAAAAGTGGGCTTTTCAGCTTTTACTTCTGTCCGCTCTTCAAGCACCAAAGGCTGGAGGCCCTTTCGGGCACTCCAGCCTTGGATCGCAACCGAATTACTTGAGTTCGGCCTTGGCGCCAGCTTCTTCCAGCTTCTTCTTGGCAGCTTCAGCGTCAGCCTTTGGCAGACCTTCTTTGACTGCTTTAGGAGCGCCATCCACCAGGTCTTTGGCTTCTTTCAAGCCCAGACCGGTGATTTCACGAACCGCTTTAATCACGGACACTTTGTTCGCGCCAACTTCAAGCAACATGACGTTGAATTCAGTTTGCTCTTCAGCAGCTGCAGCAGCACCACCACCAGCGGCAGCAGGTGCGGACATGGCCGCAGCGCTCACGCCAAATTTCTCTTCGATGGCTTTCACCAGTTCGTTGAGTTCCATGACCGTCATGCTGTCCAGCGCGGTCAAAAATGCGTCTTTATCGAATGCCATTTTTATTTCCTAACAATTGGTTAAAACACGAACGCTGGCCTTAAGCGGCAACAGCTTCGCCTTCGCCTTTTTTGGCCGCCAGCGCACCCAACACCACTGCGGTGCGGGACATCGGCGACATCAGCAAGCCACACAACTGGGCAAACAACACTTCTTTCGAAGGAATGCTTGCCAATTGCTTAACGCCATTGACGTCCAAGGCTTTACCTGCAAATGCACCTGCACGAATCACCAACTTGTCGTTGGTTTTCGCGAAGTCAGCCACCACCTTAGCGGCGGCAACAGCATCGACAGAGAAGCCATAGATCAGCGGGCCGGTCATCTGATCGGCGACAACTTCAAACTGCGTACCTGTCACAGCACGGCGAGCCAAGGTGTTTTTCAACACCGTCAGCGATACGCCGAGGCTGCGAGCTTTGGCTCGCAAGTTTGTCATGTCAGCGACCGTGATACCACGGTATTCCGCCATCACAAGCGTTTGAGCTTTAGCGGCGAGGTCGGTCACTTCGGAAATGACCGCTTCTTTCTCACTGCGATTCAGACTCAAGGTCTACTCCTTTGTGTGTGTTCTTTGGGTCACCCCTGAAACACGCCTATTTGCAGCGACCAACTGTTCAGGACATTCATCCATCTGCAGCGGGATCGCCATCTGCGTTGGCCCAAACCTGCAATTTGACTTGCGGGTTTGTTGATTAAGCACAGCGGCGTGTGCACCAACGGTCTTGGATGGCCTGCGGTCTCTTTACAAAGACTGCAGCCCACCACATTGAGCCAGTGTTAAGACCGGCTCAAATTTTTAGCCATCAAGCGGAGATGGATTGTGTGTCGACGCGAACGCCCACACCCATGGTTGAAGAGACGGCCACCTTGCGCAGGTAAACACCTTTGCTGGTGGCAGGCTTGGCTTTCACCAAAGCTTCAATCAAGGCCGCCAAGTTGCCTTGCAACTTGTCCGTGTCAAACGAACGGCGACCGATGGTGCCATGCACGATACCGGCTTTGTCAACTCGGAACTGGACTTGACCGGCTTTGGCGTTCTTCACGGCCGTTGCCACGTCAGGGGTCACAGTACCGACTTTAGGGTTAGGCATCAGGCCACGTGGGCCCAAAATCTGACCCAAAGTACCCACCACGCGCATCGCGTCAGGGGCAGCGATCACCACATCGAAAGGCATATCGCCTGCTTTGACGCGGGCAGCCAGGTCTTCCATGCCGACAACGTCAGCGCCAGCAGCGCGAGCTTCGTCAGCCTTGGCGCCTTGGGCGAACACGGCAACACGGGCTGTTTTACCCGTGCCGTTGGGCAAAACAACAGCGCCACGCACCACTTGGTCAGACTTCTTGGCATCAATGCCGAGTTGCACAGCCACATCGATGGATTCATCGAACTTGGCAGTGGCATGTTCTTTGACCATGGTCAAGGCATCGGTCAGAGCGTACAGCTTGAGACTGTCCACTTTGCCGACTTGGGCTTTTTGTTTTTTGGTGAGTTTGGACATTTACACGCCCTCCACATTCACGCCCATGGACCGGGCAGTACCAGCGATGGTGCGAACGGCTGCGTCCATGTCGGCAGCAGTCAAGTCTTTCATCTTGGTGGTGGCGATTTCTTCCAGCTGAGCGCGGGTGATCTTGCCGACTTTTTCAAGACCTGGCTTGGTGGAAGCCTTGTCGATCTTGAGGGACTTCTTGATCAGGGTCGCTGCAGGCGGCGTCTTGATGATGAAGGTGAAGGACTTGTCTGCAAACGCAGTGATGACCACTGGCAGCGGCAGACCTGGCTCAACGCCCTGAGTCTGGGCGTTGAACGCCTTGCAGAATTCCATGATGTTCAAACCACGTTGACCCAATGCTGGACCAATAGGTGGTGATGGATTGGCTTTACCAGCTGGCACTTGCAGCTTGATGAAGCCGACGATTTTTTTCGCCATGCTTTTCTCCTTGCGGGTTTTAACGCGCAAGACCGTGTGGTCTCAGGCTCCCCGGGGTTAACGACTCTGACATATTGCCTGGCACCGAGTCGGGAAGCGCCAGGCAGAAATAAAAAGACCGATCAGGTTTTTTCGACTTGACCGAACTCCAGTTCAACGGGTGTTGCGCGGCCAAAAATGGTCACTGAAACGCGCATCTTGTTGCGCTCGTAATTGACTTCTTCAACGGTGCCATTGAAATCAGTGAATGGACCCTCTTTGACGCGGATGTATTCACCCACCTCAAACTCCACTTTGTGGCGAGGCTTGTCAGTGCCTTCTTGCATCTGACTGACGATTTTCTGAACGTCCGCTTCGGAGATAGGGGCAGGACGATTTTTAGAACCGCCCACAAAACCTGTCACTTTGTTGGTGTGCTTCACCAAGTGCCAGGTTTCATCGTCCATCACCATTTCGACCAGCACATAGCCTGGGAAAAATTTACGTTCAGTAGTTCTCTTTTGTCCGTTTTTGATTTCGACCACTTCTTCGGTCGGCACCAAGATACGGCCAAATTTGGAAGCCATACCTGAGCGCGTGATGCGCTCAACGATATTGCGCTCGACCGCTTTTTCCATGCCCGAATACGCGTGGACCACGTACCACTTGAGGTCGGGGTTGGTCGATGAGCCAGCCATGGCCGCGTTGACTACAGCATCATTCATTATTTTTTCCACCCAAGAATCAGATCGTAGAAAACCCATTCGAGAGTTTTGTCGGTCAGCCACAAAAACAAGGCCATCACCACCACAAAGGCAAAAACATAAGCTGTGATCTGCATGGCTTCTTTGCGTTCAGGCCAGACCACCTTCTTGACTTCGCGAACAGCATCGCGGCCAAAGGCAATCAGTTGGCGGCCCGATTCAGATGTAAAGAAGACGACCACACTGGCCAGCAGGCCAACCAGCAGACCAACCCATTGGATCAAACTGCCTTTGCCGGCCAGCATGTAATAGGCCACCAATGCGGCAATGACCAATGCACCAGCCAATGCCAGACGCATCTTGTCACCAGCAGCACTCACAGTTTGAACTTCGGACGTTGCCATACGGCTTGAAACCTTTTTTGAACCTCAACCCATGAGGCTACTTGTAAGACAATGAAGCCCGCTAGGGGGTCTAGCAGGCTTGAAAATCCACCCTTCAGGTGGCAGGGGCAGTAGGAATCGAACCTACAACCTTCGGTTTTGGAGACCGACGCTCTGCCAATTGAGCTATACCCCTACTTGAATCTCTTCAAGCAATGATCTTGGCAACGACGCCAGCACCAACGGTGCGGCCACCTTCGCGGATGGCAAAGCGCAGGCCTTCTTCCATCGCAATGGGGTTGATCAACTTCACAGTGATCGACACGTTGTCACCCGGCATCACCATCTCTTTGCCTTCTGGCAACTCGATCGCACCCGTCACGTCCGTCGTACGGAAGTAAAACTGCGGCCGGTAGTTGTTGAAAAATGGCGTGTGACGGCCACCTTCGTCTTTGGACAAGACATAAATCTCGCCCGTGAAGTGCGTGTGTGGCTTGATCGAGCCTGGCTTGCACAGCACTTGGCCGCGCTCAACGTCTTCACGCTTGGTGCCGCGCAACAAGATACCGACGTTGTCACCCGCTTGACCTTGGTCCAGCAACTTACGGAACATCTCCACACCCGTGCAAGTGGTCTTGACGGTGTCCTTGATGCCCACGATTTCGATTTCTTCACCGACTTTGACAATACCGCGCTCGATACGGCCAGTCACCACCGTGCCGCGACCGGAGATGGAGAACACATCTTCCACGGGCATCAGGAAAGCACCGTCCACGGCGCGCTCTGGCAACGGGATGTAAGTGTCCAGCGCATCGGCCAGCTTCATGATGGCTTCTTCGCCCAATGGGCCCTTGTCGCCTTCGAGGGCCAGCTTGGCCGAACCCTGGATGATCGGTGTGTCGTCGCCTGGGAAATCGTACTTGGACAAAAGTTCGCGAACTTCCATCTCGACCAGTTCCAGCAACTCGGCATCGTCGACCATGTCGCACTTGTTCAAGAACACGATGATGTAAGGCACGCCCACCTGGCGGGCCAACAAGATGTGCTCACGGGTCTGGGGCATCGGGCCGTCAGCAGCCGAGCAAACCAAAATCGCGCCGTCCATCTGGGCAGCGCCCGTGATCATGTTCTTCACATAGTCAGCGTGGCCTGGGCAGTCCACGTGTGCGTAGTGACGGTTTTGTGTCTCGTACTCAACGTGCGCAGTGTTGATCGTGATACCACGGGCTTTTTCTTCCGGTGCAGCGTCGATCTGGTCATACGCTTTGGCCGAACCACCGAACTTGGCGGCCAACACGGTGGTGATGGCAGCTGTCAGTGTGGTTTTACCGTGGTCAACGTGACCGATGGTGCCCACGTTGACGTGGGGTTTGGTCCGTTCAAATT
>NZ_JBIKHV010000056.1:0-16770 GCF_044361985.1 Limnohabitans sp.
GCCCGGGAGTTCTACAAGGACTACAACGCTGCGTTCATCGCCCATTACAAAAAGACCACCGGCAAAGACATCAAGATCGACCAGGCCCACGGCGGCTCAAGCGCCCAGGCCCGCGCGGTCAACGACGGTCTGGACGCCGATGTGGTGAGCATGAACACCACCACCGATGTAGGTTTTTTGGCGAGCACAGGGGTGGTGGCCAAGGACTGGAGCAAGCGTTTTCCGCACAGCGCATCGCCTACCACCTCGACCATGTTGTTCCTCACGCGCAATGGCAACCCCAAGGGCATCAAGGATTGGGACGATCTGGTCAAGCCCGGCATCAAGGTCATTGTGGTCAATCCCAAAACCGGGGGCAATGGCCGCATGGCCTATCTGGCGGCCTGGGGCTACGTGAAGAAGAAGGGCGGCTCTGACGCCGATGCGGCCGACTTTGTGGGCAAGCTCTACAAAAACGTACCGGTGCTGGCCAAGGGCGGGCGCGATGCCACCACCATCTTCTTGCAGCGCAACATTGGCGATGTGTTGGTGACGTTTGAGTCCGAAGTCGTTTCGGTGGACCGTGAATTTGGCGAGGGCAAGGTGGATTTGGTGCATCCGTCCATCAGCATCGTGGCCGAAAACCCGGTGGCCGTGGTCGAGCGCACTGTGGCCAAAAAGGGCACCGGCGCATTGGCCAAGGAATACTTGGATTACCTGAACTCCGAAGAGGCGCAAGAGATCGCTGCCAAGCATGCCTTGCGTCCCCGTTCACAACCTGTGCTCAAGAAATACAGCAAGACTTTCAAGCTGATCCAGTTGTTCACGGTGAACGAAGTCTTCGGCTCTTTTGCCGAAGCCCAGAAGCTTCACTTCAACGATGGCGGCCAGTTCGACAAAATCTACACCGTCAAATAAGTTCCCGCCATGACTGCACTGTCCATTGCGGCGCCCGCCAAACGGCGGGCGCCAGCCAAAGTGTTGCCCGGGTTCAACCTGACCCTGGGCTTCACCATTTTTTACCTGAGCCTGATTGTGTTGATCCCCTTGTCGGCGCTCGTCTTCAAAACCTTCACCCTGACCTGGGACCAGTTTTGGGCCGCCGTCACCGGGCCTCGCGTCATGGCGTCTTATCGGCTGACCTTTGGCGCGTCGCTGATCGCTGCGCTGGTGAATGTGGTGTTTGGCTTGCTGGTGGCTTGGGTGCTGGTGCGCTATGACTTCTTTGGCAAAAAGATCGTCGATGCCCTGGTGGATTTGCCCTTTGCCTTGCCCACAGCGGTGGCGGGCATCTCGCTCACGGCATTGCTGGCTGGCAATGGCTGGGTGGGCCAATATCTGGAGCCCATGGGCATCGTGCTGGCTTTCAATGCCAACGGGGTGGTGATTGCGCTGATCTTCATTGGCTTGCCTTTTGTGGTTCGCACGGTCCAGCCCGTACTGGAGGACACCGAAAAAGAACTTGAGGAAGCCGCGACCTGCCTGGGTGCGACACGCTGGCAAACTTTCAGCAAGGTGATTTTTCCGACCATTGCGCCGGCTCTGCTGACGGGCTTTGCCATGGCCTTTGCCCGTGCCATTGGTGAATACGGCTCGGTCATCTTCATTGCGGGCAACATGCCCATGGTGTCCGAGATCACGCCCCTCATCATCATCGGCAAGCTCGAGCAATACGACTATGCGGGCGCCACGGCTGTGGCACTGGTCATGCTGATGTTCTCCTTTGTATTGCTGCTCATCATCAACGCGCTACAGACCTGGCAGCGTCGCCGTTCAGGAGCCCCTGTATGAGCAACGCGCGGACCTCCAAAAAAGTCCAGGCGGTCACCACCGAGGCGCGCTGGATCCGCTGCAGCCTGATCGGGCTGGCGCTGGGCTTCATGTTCTTGTTTCTGGTCTTGCCACTGGCAGCAGTCTTTACCGAAGCCTTGCGCAAAGGACTGGACGCGTACTTTGAAGCGCTCAAAGAACCCGATGCCTGGTCGGCCATTCGCCTGACGCTGATCACCGCTGCCATTGCGGTGCCCATGAACCTGGTGTTTGGTGTGGCTGCGGCCTGGGCAATTGCCAAATACGAGTTCAAGGGCAAGTCGCTCTTGACCACGCTGGTGGACTTGCCGTTTTCGGTGTCGCCGGTGGTGGCCGGTTTGATCTATGTGCTGATGTTCGGTGCGCAAGGCTGGTTTGGCCCTTGGCTGCAGGCGCACGACATCAAGATCGTGTTTGCCGTGCCTGGCATCATTTTGGCGACGGTGTTCGTGACTTTTCCGTTCATCGCGCGCGAGCTGATTCCGCTCATGCAAGCACAAGGCAGTGACGAAGAGCAGGCCGCCATTGTGTTGGGTGCTACGGGCTGGCAGACTTTCTGGCGCGTCACCTTGCCCAACATCAAATGGGGCCTGTTGTATGGCGTGATCTTGTGCAATGCCCGCGCCATGGGTGAGTTTGGCGCCGTGTCGGTGGTGTCAGGGCACATCCGGGGGCAAACCAACACCATGCCGCTGCACGTGGAAATTTTGTACAACGAATACCAGTCGGTGGCCGCGTTTGCTGTGGCCTCTCTGCTGGCTTTGCTGGCACTGGTGACCTTGGGCATCAAGTCGGTGATTGAGTGGCGGCACGAGCAGGAAAGCAAAGCCGCTGCCAACACCCCGCCCGAGCGGCCTTTGGCATTGACTCCTGACGCAGTCGTTTGAATCCGACGGAAAGCATTTGAACCATGAGCATCGAAATCCGAAATGTCCACAAGCAGTTTGGCGACTTCACCGCGCTGAACAATGTCAGTCTTGACATCGATTTTGGCGAGTTGGTGGCCCTGTTGGGGCCATCAGGCTGCGGAAAAACCACGCTGCTGCGCATCATCGCCGGCCTGGAAACGGCTGACCAAGGCACGATTGCCTTCAGTGGTGCAGACACCACCCATGTGCACGTGCGCGAACGCCAGGTCGGTTTTGTGTTTCAGCACTACGCCTTGTTTCGCCACATGACGGTGTTCGAGAACGTGGCGTTTGGTTTGCGTGTCAAACCGCGCAAAGAACGACCGAGCGAATCGGAGATCCAACGCAAGGTGCATGAGCTGCTGGCTTTGGTTCAGCTCGATGGGTTGGCTGAACGTTACCCATCGCAACTCTCGGGTGGGCAGCGCCAACGCATCGCACTGGCCCGAGCCCTGGCCGTCGAGCCCAAGGTGCTGCTGCTGGACGAGCCGTTTGGCGCGCTGGACGCCAAGGTGCGCAAGGAGTTGCGCCGATGGTTGCGTCGACTGCACGACGAACTGCATGTGACCAGTATTTTTGTGACCCATGACCAGGAAGAGGCGCTGGAAGTGGCCGACCGGGTGGTGCTGATGAACAAAGGCCACATTGAGCAAATCGGTTCGCCGCAAGAGGTGTGGGATCACCCAGCCAGTCCGTTTGTGTATGGTTTTTTGGGCGATGTGAATTTGTTCCATGGCCGTGCCCATGAAGGCGTGATGCTGATTGGCGCTGATCAGCACGCCATACGCCTGGACAGCCCCGAGCACGGTCAGGTTCAAGATGCCAAGGCTTTTGCCTATGTGCGTCCGCATGATCTGGATGTGACCCGCTACACGCCGGGTGCAGCCAATGCGGGCATCGTGGCCAAGCTAACCCGTGTCATCGTGGTGGGGCCCGTGGCGCGTCTGGAATTGGAGTCTGTTGAAGCGGGCATGTTTGGCAAGGACGCCATCATTGAAGCGCAGTTGCCGGCATCGCAATACCGTCAGCAAGACTTCAAAGAAGGTGAGACCTTGGTGCTGTCGCCACGCAAGGCGCGGGTGTTTGTGGAGGCATGACCGCGGTGCGCGACCGGTGCGCCTCGTGAATTTAGAAATGCACATGCAGAAAGTTCCAAGCGATCGTTCAACGAGCATCTGATTTTGTGGGCAGCGAAACAGGGCGTCTTCGAGTAAGCTTTGCGCTGCACTTCATCAGGAGACAAGCATGAGCGGCACATCGGCTTTCGGCTTTGGCCAATTCGTCCCCGGTTTTGACTTTTTGCAAAACCTGTCCAAAACGGCGGCTCAGGCGGCACCCGCCGCGGGTGCTGTGCCGGGCATGTCCAGCTGGATTGCGCCTACTCTGAGCATCGAAGAAATCGACAAGCGCATTCAGGAGCTCAAAGCCGTGCAGTTCTGGCTGGACCAAAACGCCACGGCGCTCAAGGCCACCATCCAGGCGATGGAGGTGCAAAAAATGACCTTGTCCACCTTGCAAAGCATGAACGTGAACATGGCCGATCTGGCCAAAGCTTTCACGGCCAAGCCGCCCACGCCAGAGGCTGCACCTGAAGCCGCACCCGCGCCGAAAGCTTCGATTTTTTCAACCAAGCCCAAGCCTGAGACTGGGCCCAAGCCGGTGCCACAGGCCGAGCCTGCCCCTGCTCCGCAAGCGGCCTCTGAAGCCGCCAGCGACAAGCCCGCCGTTGACCCGATGCAATGGTGGGGGGCTTTGACCCAGCAATTTCAAGGCATTGCCGCAGCGGCTATGAAGGACGTTGCCGGTGAGGCGATGAAGGCTGGTGTGGCTGTCAAGAAAGCCGCCAAAACGGGTGCCAAAACGGACATCCAGCGTGGCGGCAAAAGCAAGCCCAAGGCGACCCCGAAAGCCCCGACCAAAGCCGCAGCCAAGCCAGCCTCACCCGCTGCAGCCAAGTCGGCGGCACGCCCGGCAGCCAGGAAGCGCGCAGTCCCATGAAGCTGTTTCCCTATGGCCATGCCACCCACCCGCAGTGGCTGATGGCCGCAGGTCTGGTGCTGGCCCAATTGCGGGCCCAGATGAGTTTGCCCGAGTACGCCCGCTCCCCCCGTTTGGCGCTGCTTTACATCACCGATCACTATGCAGGCCAGGCGCAAGCCATTCTTGACCATCTGCGCCAGGAGTTGCCCGCCGTAACCGATTGGGTGGGCACCGTGGGAGTGGGGCTGGCGGTCAACAACGCCGAATATTTTGACGAACCCGCCATGGCGCTGATGCTGTGTGATTTGCCGCCAGACCAATACCGCGTGTTCTCTGGACTGGCCCCCCTGCCGGCAAGTGCCTTGGCCGATGTGGCGCTGGTGCATGCCGACCCTTCCACGCCTGAATTGACCGAGTTGATCAGCGAGATGGCCGGGCGCACGCAAAAGGGATACTTGTTTGGTGGCCTCACCTCCAGCCGCACCCGCAGCGTGCAGTTTGCCGTCAAGGACGGGCAGAGCCTGACCGATGGCGGTGTTTTGGAGGGTGGCTTGAGTGGTGTGGCGTTTGCGCCTGGGGTGGGCCTGCTGTCCCGTGTCACCCAGGGGTGTCAACCCGTGTCCCTTGAGCGCGAAATCACCGAGGTGGACCAGCAAGTGGTGCTCAAGCTCAATGGCGTCCCTGCGCTGGATGTGTTGTTGACCGATCTGGACATTTCATTGAGCGAACCCCAAAAAGCCATTGCCGTGGTTCGCACCACCTTGGTCGGCTTGAGCCCGGCTGGGCAAGCCAGCGCGGGTCGCACGGGGCATTTGGGCGGTGATGTGCGGGTCCGCCACATCGTGGGCCTTGACCCGACGCGACTGGGGGTGGTCGTTGCCGGCAACATGCAGGCGGGCATGCGGCTGACGCTTTGTCGCCGCGATGTGCAGTCTGCCCGGGCCGATCTGATGCGCGTGTGCGCTGAAATCCGTGAAGAACTCGAACCCGAAATGCTGTCCATTGAGGCCATCAATGCCTTGAGCGATGACCCGGTGCTGACCTTGCCGCAGACCGGCAAACGCATCGCCGGTGCGGTGTATGTCAGCTGCACAGGGCGGGGTGGCCCGCACTTTGGGGGGCCGAGCGCCGAGATGCAGATCATCCGACATGCCTTGGGCGATGTGCCCTTGGTGGGTTTTTTCGCCGCCGGAGAGATTGCGCACAACCAGTTGTATGGCTATACCGGGGTGCTGACGGTGTTCACCACCGATTGATCACACGCCGCGTGCGCGGTCCGTCTTGAACTGCGCCCGGAATGCGCTGAACTGCCCCGCGTCCAGCGATTCGCGCACTTCGCGCATCAGGTTCAGGTAGTAATGCAGGTTGTGGATGGTGGTCAACATCGGGCCGAGCATTTCACCGCAGCGGTCCAGGTGGTGCAGGTAGGCGCGGCTGAAACCGCCCCGTCCGCCCTGGTCCCAAGACACACCGCCGGAGCCGGATGCCGCGTCGACAGGATTGCCCGCGCAGGCGTAGCAGGTGCAGGACGTGTCCAGCGGTTGCGGGTCGATCTTGTGTCGGGCGTTGCGCAGTTTCAGGTCGCCAAAGCGGGTGAACACCGTGCCGTTGCGGGCATTGCGGGTGGGCATCACGCAGTCAAACATGTCTACGCCATCGGCCACGCCTTGCACCAAATCTTCGGGCGTGCCCACGCCCATCAGGTAGCGCGGCTTGTTTGCGGGCAGGCGGTGCGGCGTGTGCGCCATGATTTGCAGCATTTGCTCTTTGGGCTCGCCCACGCTGACGCCACCGACGGCATAGCCGGGAAAATTCATCTCCACCAGTGCATCCAGCGATTCCTGGCGCAGGTTTTCAAACATGCCGCCCTGCACGATGCCAAACAGGGCGTTGGGGTTTTCCAGTCGGGCAAATTCGTCTTGGCTGCGCACGGCCCAGCGGCGGCTCATCTCCATCGACTTGCGCGCTTCGGCTTCGGTGGTCAGGTGCCCCTTGGTCTCGTAGGGTGTGCACTCGTCGAGCTGCATCACGATGTCCGAATTCAGCGTCGTTTGAATCTGCATGCTCACCTCTGGCGACATGAACAGTTTGTCGCCGTTCACGGGCGAAGCAAAGGTCACGCCTTCTTCGGTGATCTTGCGCATGTCGCCCAACGACCAGACCTGAAATCCGCCCGAGTCGGTCAGGATCGGTTTGTCCCATTTCTCGAACTGGTGCAGACCGCCAAAGCTTTCCATGATGTCCCGCCCAGGGCGCATCCACAGGTGAAAGGTGTTGCCCAGAATGATCTGCGCGCCCATCTCGTGCAGGCTGCGCGGCATCACGCCCTTGACGGTGCCGTAAGTGCCCACCGGCATGAAGATGGGGGTTTGCACCACGCCATGGTTCAAGGTCAGTGTGCCGCGTCGGGCGTGGCTGGACGGGTCGGTTTTGAGCAGGTCAAATTGAAGCATGGGGGGGATTGTAGGAGGGCCGGGCCTGCTCAGACGGCCACAGCGGGTGCAGGTGCCCCCGGGTCGCCAAAGCATTGCGCCACCACCCCACGCAACCACTGGTGCCCCGGGTCTTTGTGCAGCCGTGCATGCCAGAACTGGTGAATCACGCTGCCGTCGACTGGCAGCGGCAAGGGGCGGGTGCTCAGGGCAAAGGGGGCGGTGACGCGCTGTGCAAACCGTTCGGGCACGGTGGCGATCAGGTCGGAGTGGCCGAGCACATCACCCAGGGCCACGTAGTGCGGCACCGTGAGACGAATGCGCCGCTGCAGGCCGTGGCGTGCCAGGGCTTCACTCAGTGCGTCGTCCACTCGGCCGTGGCCCGTGCCAGCGGCGATCACGCGAACATGGCTGGCGCCGGCAAAGTCGGACAAGCTCAGGCTGGTCAGCGCAGCCAGCGGATGGCCTTCGCGCATCAGGCACACATAGGGCTGGCGAAATAGCGCTTGCTGGAAAAACCCCGCTTGCAGTTGGAGCAGCAGGCCCAGCGCCAGGTCGGTGCGGCCAGACGCCATGTCTGCCCCCAGCATGGCGCTGGTCACGGCGACCACCTTGAGCGTGACCCCGGGGGCGGACTGGGCCAGTGCGTCCATCAGCACGGGCAGAAAATACATCTCGCCCACGTCGGTCATGGCCAGGGTAAAGCTGCGCTGGCTGGTGGCGGGGTCAAACGAAGCGCGCACATTGAGCGCTTGTTGCAAGCCATCGAGCGCCATGGCCACGGGTTCGGCCAGTTGCAGGGCGTAGGGCGTGGGCGCCATGCCGTGCTGGGTGCGCAAAAACAGCTCGTCGTCCAGGTGGGTGCGCAGGCGGCCCAGGGCACTGCTGACGGCGGGCTGGCTCATGCCCAGCACCGTGGCCACAGCCGAGACCCGCTTTTCGCGCAGCAGGTGATGAAAGACCAGCAGCAGGTTCAGGTCGAGGCGGGCGAGTTCCATGGGGGGGATCAGGATGCTTTATTTGAAATTCGAATAACGATTATCTTTGAATTTCGATTTACTGAATTCGATGGTCCCGACATGATGTACATCATTGCAAGCATTGGGCGAGCCAAAGCCTAACTCGAGGAGACACCATGCGCGAACAAGCCATTCACTGGGAAACGGACGGTACCAGCCGCATCCCGTTTGCCGTGTACACCGACGAAGACCGGCACAAGAAGGAGCTGGAGCGTTTCTTTTATAAGAGCCACTGGAGCTATGTGGGCCTGGAGGCCGAGATTGCTAACCCCGGCGACTTCAAGCGCAGCGTGGTGGGCGAGCGCTCGGTCATCATGACGCGCGGCGACGACGGGCAGATCCATGTGGTCGAAAACGTCTGCGCGCACCGGGGCATGCAGTTTTGCCGCGAGCGCCATGGCAACAAGAAAGAGTTTGTCTGCCCCTATCACCAGTGGAGCTACAACCTCAGAGGCGACTTGCAGGGGGTGCCGTTTCGGCGCGGCGTGCGGCAAGACGGCAAGATCAACGGCGGCATGCCGGCCGACTTTGACCCCAAAGACCACGGCCTGACGGCCCTGAAAGTGGCGACGCGCGGCGGCGTGGTGTTTGCTTCGTTTGACCACGAGGTGGAGTCGCTCGAAGACTTCATGGGCCCGACCATCCTGCGTTACTTTGATCGCCTGTTCAATGGGCGCAAGCTGGTGGTGCTGGGCTACAACCGGCAGCGGATTCCGGGCAACTGGAAGCTGATGCAGGAAAACATCAAGGACCCCTATCACCCCGGGTTACTGCACACTTGGTTTGTGACCTTTGGCCTTTGGCGTGCCGATAACAAAAGTGAGTTGCGCATGGACGCACACCACCGCCATGCGGCCATGATCTCGACCCGCGGCAGCGCGGGCCAGGCCACGGGTGCGGCGTCTCAGGTCACGCAAGTCAGCAGCTTCAAGGAGAGCATGCAACTCAACGACCCGAGCTTTCTGGACATCGTGCCCGAGGACTGGTGGCGCCTGGGTGATCAGGTGCCCTCGGCGGTGATGATGACGCTGTTTCCCAGCGTGATTTTTCAGCAGCAGGTCAACAGCGTGTCCACCCGCCACATCCAGCCTGATGGGCATGGCGCATTTGATTTTGTCTGGACGCATTTCGGCTTTGAAGACGACACGCCCGAGATGCACGAGCGCCGCCTGCGCCAGTCCAACCTGTTTGGCCCGGCCGGTTTTGTCAGCGCTGACGATGGCGAGGTGATCGAGTTCTCGCAGCAAGCCTTTGAGACCAAACCCGAGCACCGCATGCTGGTGGAACTGGGCGGACGCGATGTGGCCGAGGCCGACCACATGGTGACCGAGACCCTGATCCGGGGCATGTACGCCTACTGGCGCAAAGTGATGGAGGCTTGATGATGGTGAACTTTGAAACCCACATGGCCTTGAGCCGCTTGTATGCCGATTACGCCCTGGCCGTGGACAGCGGCCACTGGGATTTGTGGCCCGAGTTTTTCACCGAGCAGTGCGTGTACAAACTGCAGCCGCGAGAGAATTTTGAGCGCGGCTTTCCTTTGTGTACCTTGTCTTTCACCAGCAAGGGCATGCTCAAGGACCGCGTGTACGGCATCCAGGAAACGCTGTACCACGACCCCTATTACCAGCGGCACGTGGTGGGCGCGCCCGTGGTGCGCAAGCTTGAAGACGGCCGCATCCACAGCGAGGCCAACTACGCCGTGTTCCGCACCAAACTCGACAAGGAAAGCACGGTGTTCAACGTGGGTCGCTACATCGACACCATCGTGCAAACCCCTGAAGGCCTGAAGTTTGCCGAGCGCTTGTGTGTGTACGACAGCGAAATGATCCCCAACGCCATCATCTACCCCATCTGAAATTGAGCTTCTTATGACCGCTTGGATCGACGTGGCCGCTGAGGCCGATTTGTTTGAAGGCGCAGGCATTGCCGTGGCACCCGAGGGGCAGGACATCGCCTTGTTCAGCGTAGAGGGCGAGGTCTTTGCCATCAACAACCTGTGCACCCACGGCAACGCCAAACTGTGCGATGGTTTTGTGGAAGGGCACAACGTGGAATGCCCCTTCCACCAGGCCCAATTCAGCCTGCGCGACGGCAGCGTGAGCTGCGGCCCGGCGACCGAGCCGGTCAAATCCTGGCCCGTGAAGATCGAAGAGGGACGTGTTTTTCTTCAGCTGGCCTGAACCTGGGCGGGTGTTCTGCTGAGCAGCATCGCATCCCCGTAGCTGAAAAAGCGGTACTGGTTTGCAATCGCGTGTCGGTACAGGCCCATGATGTGCTCATAGCCCGCAAAGGCGCTGACCAGCATCATCAGCGTGCTTTTGGGCAAATGGAAGTTGGTGATGAGGTGGTCCACCACTTTGAACTCAAAGCCCGGCGTGATGAAAATCTGCGTGTCGCCGCTGGCCTGGCCTGATTTAGCCCATGACTCCAGCGTGCGCACAGTGGTCGTGCCCACCGCCAACACCTGGCCGCCCCGCGCCTTGCACGCTGCAATGGCTTGCTGCGTGGCTTCGGGCACTTCGTACCACTCGCGGTGCATGGTGTGATCGGCAATGTTTTCGGTCTTGACGGGCTGGAAGGTGCCGGCACCCACGTGCAAGGTCACGCTGGCGGTCTGCACACCTTGCGCGGCCAGGGCGGCCAATACACCTTCGTCAAAATGCAGCGCCGCTGTGGGCGCTGCCACCGCGCCGGGGGCGCGCGCAAAAACAGTTTGGTAGCGTTCGGCGTCTTCTTGGGTGTCAGCGTGATCGGCAGTGCCTGCAGGGCGCTCGATGTAAGGCGGCAGTGGCACCACGCCGTGCTTTTCCATCAGCGCATGCGGCTCGTCGCTCAATTTCAGGTGAAACAGCTGGCCGTTGGCATCGGGCCAGCGGCCGAGCAGTACGGCATCAAACCCGCCGTGGCGGGCACCTCCCGCCATGAACATCTTGCCGCCCAACAGCGGTTTTTTGCTGACCTTCATGTGCGCCACCACCTCGTGGCCGGGCAGCACGCGCTCGATCAGCAGCTCCAGCTTGCCGCCCGAAGCCTTCTCGCCAAAGATGCGCGCCTTGACCACCTTGGTGTCGTTGAACACCAGCAGGTCGCCAGATTTAAGCAAGCCAGGCAGTTCATGAAAGATTCGGTTCACCACCGTGGGCGATGAGCCGTCCAGCAAACGCGAGCCGCTGCGTTCGGCGGCGGGGTGCTGGGCAATCAGTTCGGGGGGCAGCGCAAAGTCGAAATCGCTGAGCGTGAAGGCGCGGGGCGCGCTGGGGGAGGCAGAAGAAGACATGGTGCATGGGCTGGACAGGCCCGAACAATAGGGAAGACCAGCATTTTGCCTGAAGGATATCTTGCTAAGACCGCTCCGAGCGCAGGCACTCGCGGCACAATCAGTCCATGCCAGCCTCGTCTCCACCCAAGCCCGCCAAAACGCTCTCCGCTCCCCAAAAGGCGTTGATCAAGCTCGGCCTGGTGCGTGACATTGATCTGGCGCTGCATTTGCCGCTGCGCTACGAAGACGAGACGCGCATCGTCAAGCTGCGTGATGCCCGCGAGGGTGATGTGGCGCAGATCGAGGCGACGGTGACGGCCTGCGAGATCACGCTGCGGCCGCGGCGCCAGTTGCTGGTGACGGTGGACGATGGCTCAGACACCTGCGTGATGCGCTTCTTCAGCTTTTACCCTTCGCACCAAAAAGCGCTGGCGGTGGGCAACCGCATCCGTGCGCGCGGCGAGGTCAAGGGCGGTTTCATGGGGCTGACCATGATGCACCCGAGTTTCAAGGCGGCGGGGGGCAACCTGGCCGAAGCCTTGACGCCGGTTTATTCGACCGTGGCGGGTCTGGCCCAGGCTTATTTGCGCCGGGCCGTGATCACCGGCTTGAACCACGCTGACCTGAGTGAAACCCTGCCCCAGGGCATCGGCTGGCCCGACCCGCGCGGGTCTTGGGCATTGCGCGATGCCTTGCAGTTTTTGCACCACCCCACGCCCGATGTGTCACTGGCGGCGCTGGAAGACCGCAGCCACCCGGCCTGGATTCGCCTCAAATGCGAGGAGTTGCTGGCGCAGCAGTTGTCCCAGCTCACGGCCAAGCGCGAACGCGATTTATTGCGTGCCCCGGCCCTCAAGCTCAAGGCCGATGGCCTGTATGGCCAGTTGCTGGCGGCCCTGCCTTTTGGCCTGACGAATGCCCAGCAACGCGTGGGGCAGGAGATTGCCCAAGATCTCGCCCGTCATGTACCGATGCATCGCTTGCTGCAAGGCGATGTGGGCTCTGGCAAAACCGTGGTGGCCGCATTGGCCGCGATGGTGGCGGTCAATGCGGGCTGGCAGTGCGCCCTGATGGCTCCCACTGAAATCCTGGCCACCCAGCACTTTGCCAAGCTGGTGGGCTGGCTGGAGCCTTTGGGCGTGAAAGTCGCCTGGCTGATTGGCAGCCAGAAAAAGAAAGAGCGCGCCACCATGCTGGCGCTGATCGAGTCGGGTGAAGCCGCGCTGGTGGTGGGCACGCACGCGGTGATTCAGGAGCACGTCAAGTTCAAAAATCTGGCGCTGGCCGTGATCGACGAGCAGCACCGCTTTGGGGTGGCGCAGCGATTGGCCTTGCGCAGCAAGATGCAAGCTGAAGGCATGGAGCCGCACATGCTGATGATGACGGCCACGCCCATTCCGCGCACGCTCGCCATGAGTTATTACGCCGACCTGGATGTGTCGGTGATCGACGAGTTGCCCCCGGGCCGCACGCCCATCTTGACCCGGGTGGTGTCAGACCATCGCCGCCACGAGGTGGTGGAGCGCATCGGTGCCCAGCTGCAGGAGGGGCGGCAGGTGTATTGGGTGTGTCCGCTGATCGAAGAGAGTGAGGCGCTGGATTTGACCAACGCCACCCAAACCCATGCCGACCTGAGCGAGGCCTTGCCGGGCGTGATGGTGGGCTTGCTGCATTCACGCATGCCCGCGGCCGAAAAGAAGGCAGTGATGGCCTTGTTCACCGCCGGCCAGATGGGCGTGCTGGTCAGCACCACGGTGATCGAGGTGGGGGTGGATGTGCCCAATGCTTCCTTGATGGTGATTGAGCACGCTGAGCGCTTTGGACTTTCCCAGTTGCACCAGTTGCGCGGCCGCGTGGGTCGAGGCGCTGCGGCCTCGGCCTGCGTGCTGCTGTATGGCACACCCGAGGGTGGGCGGCTGAGCGAGACGGCGCGTGAGCGTTTGCGGGCGATGGTGGAGACCAACGATGGTTTTGAGATCGCGCGGCGTGACCTGGAAATCCGTGGGCCTGGAGAATTTTTGGGGGCACGCCAGTCGGGCGCGCCCTTGCTGCGTTTTGCCGATCTGGACACCGATGGTCACTTGCTGGAATGGGCCCGTGCACTGGCCCCGCAAATGCTCGACCTGCACCCCCCACTGGCTGAGCGCCACATCGGCCGCTGGATGGGTGGAAAATCTGAATACCTGAAAGCCTGACGCTGAGAACCCGCCATGACCCTGACTGAACTGAAATACATTGTGGCCGTCGCCCGAGAAAAACACTTTGGCAAAGCCGCCGAAGCGTGCTTTGTCTCGCAGCCCACGCTGTCATTGGCCATCAAGAAACTCGAAGAAGAGTTGGCGGTCAAGCTGTTCGAGCGCAGCGCCAGCGAGGTGTCCGTCACCCAGTTGGGCGAGGAGATCGTGCGCCAGGCGCAAAGCGTGCTGGAGCAAGCAGCCGAGATCAAGGAAATCGCCAAACGCGGCAAAGACCCCCTGGCGGGCACCATGCGGCTGGGCGTGATCTACACCATCGGGCCGTATTTGCTGCCCGATCTGGTGCGCCAGATCATCACCGACATCCCGCAAATGCCGCTGATGCTGCAAGAAAATTTCACAGTGCGCTTGCTGGAGATGCTGCGCACCGGCGAGATCGACTGCGCCATTCTGGCCGAGCCCTTTCCTGAATCAGGCCTGGCGGTGGCGCCTTTGTACGACGAGACCTTCATGGCGGCCTTGCCCCTGAACCACCCCCTGGCCAAACAAGCCTTCATCACGCCCGAGCAGCTGAAAAACGAAACCATGCTGTTGCTGGGCACTGGGCATTGCTTTCGCGACCATGTGCTCGAGGTGTGCCCCGAATTTGCCCGTTACGCCAGCCAGACAGACGGCATCCGCAAGACTTTTGAAGGCTCGTCGCTGGAGACCATCAAGCACATGGTGGCGGCAGGCATGGGGGTGACCTTGGTGCCGCGTTTGTCGGTCCCCGAACTCAAGCCGGTGCAAAAGCGTTCAGGCGGGCGGCACGATTCGCCCGTGCGCTACCTGCCCATCGTGGACCCGGCGGGCGGCAAGCCCCCCACCCGCCGTGTGGTGCTGGCCTGGCGCCGCAGTTACACCCGCTACGAAGCCATCGCCGCTGTGCGAAATGCCATTTATGCCTGCCCGCTGTCCGGCGTGACACGCTTGTCCTGAAAACATTGAATGCTGGGTGCCATGACCAGGAAACTCAAGCTTTATCTGGACCTGATCCGCTGGAACCGCCCTGCTGGCTGGTTGTTGTTGCTGTGGCCGTCTTTGGCGGCTTTGTGGGTGGCTGCAGAGGGCTTTCCGGGTTGGCATTTGATCGCAGTGTTCACTTTGGGCACCATCCTCATGCGCAGTGCGGGGTGCTGCGTCAACGATGTGGCCGACCGTGACTTTGACAAACATGTCCAACGCACGGCCAATCGGCCAGTGACCAGCGGGCGCATCGGCACGAAAGAGGCGCTGCTGGTGGGGGCAGTGCTGGCGCTGTGTGCATTCGGCCTGGTGCTGACGACCAACAAGGCCGCGATCGCCTGGTCATTCGCAGCGCTGGGGGTGACGCTGCTGTATCCCTATGCCAAGCGTTATGTGTCCATGCCGCAAGCTGTGCTGGGCGTGGCCTTTAGCTTTGGCATTCCGATGGCCTTTGCTGCTGTGCAAGGCCATGTGCCCTTGCTGGCTTGGGGCTTGTTGCTGGGCAACCTGTTTTGGGTGCTGGCCTACGACACCGAATACGCCATGGTGGACCGCGATGACGATTTGAAGATCGGCATGAAAACTTCGGCCATCACTCTGGGCCGTTGGGATGTGGCGGCCATTGCCGGTTTTTATGGCGCCTACCTGTTCATTTGGGCGGCCTTGCTGGACGCCCCCACACGAAGCTTGTGGTTTGCCCTGGGCCTGGCCGGTGCTGCAGCGCAGGTGGTCTGGCATGTCGTGTTGATCAAGGACAGAAGCCGCGCAGGCTGTTTCAAGGCTTTCCGGTTGAACCATTGGCTGGGGTTCAGCGTGTTTGCCGGGGTGGTGCTCTCTTACCGCTTGGGCTGAAGCCCTTCTTGCGGATCAACTTGGCGCGTTGTCGCCCCAAGTTCACCGCGACCAGCCCGCAGCTCAGGCTTTGCCGAATTCGTCGCCCAACTCGCGTGCGCGTTGCTCGGCCGCCTGCATGGCATTGACAAACGAGGCTTTCATGCCCGAGGCCTCCATGGCGTTGATGGCCGCGAAGGTGGTGCCCCCTTTGGAGGTCACGCGTTGGCGCAGCACTTCGGGGGATTCGGTCGATGCGGCGGCCAAAGCTGATGCGCCTGAAAATGTGGCCACGGCCAATTGGTAGGCCTGATCTGCGCTCAGGCCCATGCCCACACCCGCCTCGGTCATGGCCTCCAGAAAATAAAACACATACGCTGGACCAGAACCCGACAAGGCGGTCACAGCGTCCAGTTGCGACTCTTGTTGCACCCACAGGGTTTGCCCCGTGGTGCCAATGACTTGCGCCACCAGCGCCTTGTCGTCAGGGGTGACGGCGGGGCAGGCAAACAGCGCCGTGATGCCCTGACCCACCAGCGCAGGGGTGTTGGGCATGCAGCGCACCACGCGGTCGGTGCCGACCCAGCGGCAAATGCTGTCGGTGCGAATGCCTGCGGCCACCGACAGGTGCAATGCCTTGCCGGTGTGCGGCATGACGGGCGCAGCAGCTTCACTGAACATTTGCGGTTTGACCGCCCAGACCACCAGGTCGGCTTGGGCCAGCGCAACGCCTGCAGCGGGCAAAACGGTGAGGCCAAAGTCCTTGAGCAGTTTTGCGGCTGTTTCGGCAAAGGGCTCAACCACGGTGATCTGCGTGGGCTGCATGCCCTGACGGATCAGCCCGCCAATGATGGCGCTGGCCATGTTGCCGCCACCGATGAAGGCGATGTGTCGTGAAGTGTTGCTCATGCTGGTGTGGCTCCGGGGAGAACGCGGGTATGTCTGGATGAAAAGGTCAATCGGGGAATTGTCGCTGTTTGTGAGCACCGCTTTGCGGTAGTCTTGGCGCATGGACTACATCCTTTCAATCGACCAAGGTACGACCAGCTCACGGGCAGTGGTGTTTAACCGTGCAGGCCAGGTGGTGGCCATGGCGCAACGTGAGTTTGCCCAGCATTTCCCCCAGCCCGGCTGGGTGGAGCATGACGCCCGCGAGATTTGGCAAAGCCAATTGGCCGTGATGCGGGAAGCCATGGCGCGCGCCAACATCCAGGCCAGCCAATTGCGCGCCATGGGCATCACCAACCAGCGCGAAACCACGGTGCTGTGGGACCGGGCGACCGGTGAGCCCGTGGCGCCCGCCATCGTTTGGCAGGATCGGCGCACGGCCGTGTTTTGCGATGGCTTGCG
>NZ_JBIKHV010000057.1:0-16317 GCF_044361985.1 Limnohabitans sp.
AAATACAAGCATATGGGACAAAAACTCAAGATCGCGGGCTGGATCAGCGTGGGCGCTTTGGCAGGGGCATTGACCACCGTGTCCCTGCAAACCGTGGCGCGCGGCAACATGGCCCCCTTGCCGCTCGAAGAGCTGCAGCAATTGGCGGCGGTTTTTGGCATGGTCAAGAGCGACTATGTCGAGCCTGTCGACGAAAAAAAGTTGATCACCGAAGCCATCTCCGGCATGGTCGCCAGCTTGGACCCCCACTCCCAGTATTTCGATAAAAAAAGCTTCAAAGAATTTTCTGAAGGCACCTCCGGCAAGTTTGTCGGTGTCGGCATCGAGATCAGCCAGGAAGACGGATTGGTCAAGGTCGTCTCTCCCATCGAAGGCTCTCCGGCCGACCGGGCGGGCCTGAAACCCAATGACCTGATCACCAAGATCGATGACACCCCAGTCAAGGGCCTGTCTCTGAACGAAGCCGTCAAGCGCATGCGCGGTGAGCCCCGAACCAAGGTGCTGCTGACCATCTTCCGCAAATCAGAAAACCGCAGCTTTCCGGTGACCATCGTGCGCGAAGAGATCAAGACCCAGTCGGTCAAGTCCAAGATCGTCGAGCCGGGTTACGGCTGGATTCGCGTGTCCCAGTTCCAGGAACGCACGGTGGACGACTTCGCCCGCAAGATCGAGGAAATGTACAAACAAGAGCCCCAGCTCAAAGGCCTGGTGCTTGACCTGCGCAATGACCCCGGGGGTCTGCTGGACGCGGCCGTGGCTTTGTCTGCTGCCTTCCTGCCTGAAAACGTCACTGTGGTCACCACCAATGGCCAGCTCGAAGAAAGCAAATTCACCTACAAAGCCACGCCCCAGTTCTGGCGTCGCAACAGCAGCAACGACCCCATTGCCCGCATGACCGCGGCCACGGGCGGTGCGCTGAAAAAAGTGCCTTTGGTGGTGCTGGTGAACGAAGGCTCGGCCTCGGCCAGCGAGATCGTCGCTGGCGCCTTGCAAGACTACAAGCGCGGCACCCTGATGGGCAGCCAGACCTTTGGCAAAGGCTCGGTGCAGACCGTGCGCCAGCTGGGGCCTGACACAGCGCTCAAGATCACCACCGCCCGCTACTACACGCCCAAAGGTCGTGCCATACAGGCCAAAGGCATCGTGCCCGAGGTGATGCTGGACGAAACTGAAAACGGCAACGTCTTCTCTGCTTTGCGCACCCGCGAAGCCGATCTGGAAAAACACCTCTCCAACGGCAAGGAAGCCGAAGAGAAGAAAGACCCAGCCCGCGAAAAAGCCCGTGAAGACGCGATCAAGAAGCTGGAAGAAGAATCCAAAAAGCCCGTGGCTGAACGGCGTTTGCCAGAGTTCGGCTCGGACAAGGACTTCCAGTTGATCCAGGCCCTGAACCAACTCAAAGGCCTGCCCGTCAAGGCCAGCACCACGCTGGCCGAGCGCAAGGTCGAAAAGAAAGAAGACTGAGCGCCATGGGTGACGCGCATGGATGACGTTCAGTTACTGCGCTATTCGCGGCACATCCTGCTCAACGAGCTGGGCATCGATGGCCAGGAAAAACTTCTCGCTTCGCATGCCCTGATCATCGGCGCGGGGGGGCTTGGCTCGCCCGTGAGTCTGTATTTGGGCAGCGCGGGCGTGGGTCACATCACGGTGGTCGACCACGACCACGTGGATGCCACCAACTTGCAGCGCCAGATTGCCCACACCCTCGACCGCGTGGGTCAATTCAAAGCCGAATCGGTGCGCACCGCCATTGCTCAGATCAACCCCGACGTGAGCGTGACGCCCATCACGCAACGCGCCGATGCGGCCACACTCGACACCCTGGTCGCGTGCGCCGATGTGGTGCTCGACTGCAGTGACAACTTCGAAACCCGCCAGGCCGTGAACCTGGCCTGCGTGCAACACCGCAAGCCGCTGGTCTCAGGTGCTGCCATCCGCATGGACGGGCAGGTCTCAGTGTTTGACACCACCCAGCCGGATGCACCCTGCTACGCCTGCATCTTCCCGCCCGACAACCTGCCCGAGGAAACCCGTTGCGCCACCATGGGCGTGTTCGCGCCGCTGGTGGGCATCATCGGCACGGTGCAAGCGGCCGAGGCCCTCAAAATATTGAGCGGCATGGGCAGCCACCTGGCCGGGCGTTTGCTGATGCTGGACGGCCGCGAACTGTCGTGGACCGACATTCGCATGCAACGCAACCCGGCTTGCCCGGTGTGCGCAGCGCACCGTTCTTGATTACCGCAAACCGTCAGCTGCCATGGCAAGTGCCATGGAATTTTCTGAACACAGGCGGTGACATGGCGGCCTCAGGTGCTGCAAATACACCCATTTTTTGCGTCTGGGCCTGTCGCTGCAAGCCCGCATAAGGGCCTTTGCCCGTGCGAAATCTGTACGCCCAGGCCATGCCGGAACGCACCATCTCAGCCCCCAGATCCACCCCGTCGACCGACAGACGTCCAACTTGCCGGCCATAGATATCCTGTCCGCGGTCGTCCACCTCAACCGACTTGCGCAGCGCCAGACGAATCATGGTATCCCGGGCTTGCGCGCCACCAGGCTGGCAGATTTCGGGGGCGTCAATGCCATCGATGCGCAACTTGACTGGCTCCAACTGGCCATGCCGCAGCAGCAGCACCGTGTCGCCATCCATCACCCAGCTGACCCAGCCTGTCCAGACCTCTGAAGCCTGAACACCCCAATGGCCTGACAAAGCCAGTACAAGCCAACAGCGGGCCCAGCATTTCATGCAACACCCTTGCCGCGTCGGCCCTGGCGGCGGTTGGCTTTGGGCAAGTCGGGGCTCAACTCGGCGAGCAAGGACTGAGCGCGCACTTGCAAACGCGCCAGCGCTTGGTCAAAACGCATGGCTTCATCCGTTTGCAGCGCACTCAAAATCTGGCTGTTGATGGCCTGCACTTGGGGCATCAAGTCCTCATAAATTTGTCGCCCTGCTGGCGTGAGGGATACCAGCGCACTGCGCCGGTCGTTGGCGGGAATCGTTCGCAGCACCAATTGCTTGTGCCCCAAGGCGGTCAGGGTGCGCGAGGTGCGTGCGCGGTCACGCTGCATGCGCTCAGCCAATGCGGAAGGCGGCAAGCCGCCGTTTTCATACAACTGAGCCACCACCGCCCACTCTCGCCGCGTGATGCCATAACCCCCTTCGCACAATCGCACCACCATGGCCCCCGCCACGCTCGACAAACGACCCAAGCGGTAAAGCAGCAGATCGTCGATCGACGCCAAACGTTGAGAGGGAGACAGCGACATCAGGGTTTTCCGGGGGGATGGTTGTTTAGATCAATTGTCGGTCAAGGCGCTACATTCTGACTTGATCAGCGTTTTCTACCAGGGGCCGCCCTGGTCCAACTTATCGGAGACTTTTCCCATGCCTACATCCCACCGAACAACCCGACGCATCACACGCCGCGCCTTGGGCCTGCTCGCCCTGTCATTGGCCGTGCTGTCGCCAGGCCTGCAGGCACAAGACAAAACCCCGTTGAAGATTGTGGTGGGTTTTCCACCGGGTGGTTCGGCCGACATTCTGGCCCGCATGGTGGCCGATGCACTGCGCGACGACTTTGGCACCATCGTCGTGGACAACAAACCCGGCGCGGGTGGGCGCATTGCCCTGAACGCCGTGAAAGCTGCAAAACCTGATGGCCAAACCGTGATCATCTTGCCCAGCGGCCCGATGGTGCTGTTCCCCCACGTTTACAAAAAGCTCGACTACGACGCCGTCAAGGACTTCACACCGGTCTCACAAATCGCACGCTTCCAGTTTGGCGTGGTCTCCGGCCCTGCCACCAATGTGAAAAGCGTGGCCGAGATGGTGGCCAAAGCTAAAAGCGAGCCCGGCAATGCCAGCTATGGCACACCCGGCGCAGGCACCTTGCCGCACTTCATGGGTGTGTTGATGGAGCAGTCTGCCGGCATCAGCCTGAACCACGTGCCCTTCCAGGGCGGCGCCCCAGCCAACAATGCCTTGCTGGGTGGCCACATCGGCTACAAGTTTGACGTGGTGTCCGAAACCGCCGAAATGCACCGGGCGGGCAAAGTGCGCATCATTGCCGTGACCGGCAGCCAGCGCGACCCACAAGTACCCGAGGTGCCCACCCTCAAAGAGTCGGGCATCAACATGGACGCCACCGCCTGGTTTGCCATGTACGGCCCCGCCGGCTTGAAGGGCGACGCCCTCACCCGCCTGGAAAAAGCCATGATGAGAATTGCCCGCGACCCGGCCATGAAAGACAAAATGCTCAAACTCGGCTACGAGCCAATCGGCTCCAGCTCAAGCGAGCTGGCAAGCGCACAAAAAGCCGATCTGACCCGCTGGGAAAAGCCCATCAAAGCCACGGGCGTACAGCTCGACTGAGAACCATCAGCCCATTTGGAGACGCCCATGCAAAAGTCTTTTTTCGCCGCTTTTTTGGCGGGCAGCCTGAGCCTGCTGATCAGCAGCAGCACCCTCGCCCAAAACGCCCCCTGGCCGAGCAAGCCCGTCAAATTCGTCAACAGCTGGCCGGCCGGTGGCCCGTCCGACGTCCTGGCAAGGGCCGTGGGGGATGTGCTGCAAAAGCAATTTGGTCAAGCTTTTGTGATCGACAACAAACCTGGCGCAGCAGGCGGCGTCGGGGCCGATCTGGTGGCCAAGTCCATGCCCGATGGTTACAGCTTACTGTGGGGCATTGACACCACCCACACCATCAACCCGCACATCTACAAGTCCCTGCCCTTCAAGGATACCGACCTCAAGCCACTGGTGGTGATCTCCAACTCCGGCTTGCTGCTGGGCGTACACCCCAGCACGGGCTACAAAACAATGAAGGACTTCATGCAGGCCGCACGCGATCGCAGCCTGAACTTCAGCTCTGGCGGCAATGGCTCACCCGGCCATCTGTGGGTCAACATGAGCAATGTGTCGACTGCAACGCGGCTGGTGCATGTGCCCTACCGGGGCAATTCGCCTGCGGTGATGGCCGTGGTTTCAGGCGAGGTCGAGGGCGGCACGCTGGCCACACCGGGCATGCTGCCGCAGGTCAAGGGCGGCAAGGTGACGGCCTTGGCGGTGACCAGCCGCAAACGTTCACGCCTGGCCCCTGATGTCCCCACTGTGGCCGAGGCCGGCTTCAAGGACCTGGAAAGCGAAGTGCTCTACGTGGTCATGGCCCCAGGCAATACGCCTGAGCCCCTGATGCAAACCATGGCCAAGGCCATCACCGATGCGTTGGCCCGCCCCGAGTTGCAAGCTCGCCTGAACGACCTTGACATGGCCTACGAAGGCCTGACCGGATCAGCCGCCAACGCCCGACTGCAAAAGCTCTCTGACCAATATGGCCGCGTGATTCGCGCCACTGGCATGAAGGTGGATTGACCCCCTCTGAACAACATTCATGACAGCGCCCTCCACCCCACGCCCCAACATCATCTTCATCGTGGCCGACGACCTCGGCTTTGCCGACCTCGGCTGCTACGGTGGCCGCGACGCCAAGTTCGGCCCCGTCTCGCCAGTGCTCGACCAACTGGCCGCAGCAGGCCTGAAGTTCACCCAGGGGTATTCCAACTCACCCGTGTGCTCACCCACCCGCTTTGCGCTCATGACGGCGCGCTACCAGTACCGCCTGCGTGGCGGTGCCGACGAGCCCATCAACAGCAAGAGCAAAGGCAGCAAGGTGCTGGGCCTACCGCCCGAGCACCCCACACTGCCCTCACTGCTCAAGGCCAGTGGCTACCGTA
The DNA here is from genome assembly GCF_044361985.1 of Limnohabitans sp. Classification (GTDB taxonomy): domain Bacteria; phylum Pseudomonadota; class Gammaproteobacteria; order Burkholderiales; family Burkholderiaceae_C; genus Limnohabitans_A. Next base: position 5,737 of record NZ_JBIKHV010000057.1, read on the forward strand.
CGGCGCTGATCGGCAAATGGCATCTGGGCTACCCGCCGCACTTCAGCCCCATCAAGTCGGGCTACGAAGAATTCTTCGGCCCCATGTCGGGCGGCGTGGACTACTTCACCCACTGCGCCTCCAGCGGTGCACACGATCTGTTCACTAATGAAGACGAGACGCCCGAAGACGGCTACCTGACCGACCTGATCTCGCACAAGGCTGTGGACTTTGTCCAGCGCATGGCCCCAGGTGCCAAGCAGGGCACCCCTTTCTTTTTGAGCCTGCACTACACCGCGCCGCACTGGCCTTGGGAAACCCGCGAAGACCACGCGCTGGCGCAAGAGGTCAAAGACAACCTGTTCCACCTGCATGGCGGCAACATCCACACCTACCACCGCATGATCCACCACATGGACGAAGGCATAGGCTGGGTGGTGGATGCGCTGAAAAAAACCGGGCAACTGGACAACACCTTGATCGTCTTCACCAGCGACAACGGCGGCGAACGTTTCAGCGACAACTGGCCGCTGGTGGGCGGTAAGATGGACCTGACCGAAGGCGGCATCCGCGTGCCGTGGATCGCGCACTGGCCCGCAGTGATTGCACCAGGGGGTACATCGGCCCAGCACTGCATGACCATGGACTGGTCCGCCACCCTGGTAACGCTGGCAGGCGCTCAAGCCGATGCCGACCATCCTTTTGACGGCGTGTCGCTGGCGCCCGTGCTGCGCGACGCGAAGCACCAGTTCGAACGGCCACTTTACTGGCGCATGAACCATCGGGGTCAGCGTGCACTGCGCATGGGCGAGTACAAATATTTACGGGTGGATGGCCACGATTATTTGTTCAATATTTCGGACGATGAACGCGAGCGGGCCAATCTGGCCAAGCACCAGCCCGAAAAGCTGCAAAGCCTGCGCGCTGCCTGGGAAGCCTGGGACGCCACGGTGCCCGCCATTCCCGAAGACGCCACCGTCAGCCTGGGCTACTCTGTCAAAGACATGCCACAACGCTGAAGCCCTGGCGGCTAAGATCGGGCATGCCTGACATGCAACGTTTTTTAACTTTCCGCCAGTGGCCTCGCCTGACCGCCCCACTGGCCCGCACCGAAGTGCTAGCGGGCCTGACAGTGGCGCTTGTCATGATTCCGCAAGCCGTGGCTTATGCGGGCCTGGCCGGCATGCCTTTGGTCACTGGTCTTTACACCTGCCTGATCCCCGCTTTGTTAGCGGTGCTTTTTGGCAGCGCCAACCGATTGTCGGTCGGTCCGGCCGCGTTGACTTGTGTGCTGATTGGGGCCTCGCTCACCGGCATGGCCGAACCCGGCTCGCCCGAATGGGTGGCGCTGGCGGTATGGTTATCGCTGTTGTCGGGGGCCATGCAGCTGCTGCTGGGTTTGGGCCATTACGGCTGGCTCATCAACCTGGTCAGCGCCCCGGTGATGACCGGCTTTACCCAAGCCGCATCCTTGCTGATCATGGCCTCGCAAGTGCCCGGCTTGTTGGGCCTGAAAGCCTGGAGCTGGAACCTGTCGACCTGGTCGTCTTGGCTGACCGACTGGCCCGCCCTGTTTGGCCTGTCCAGCTTGGCGGTACTGCTGTTGCTGCGTCAATTTAAGCCCCGCTGGCCCGGCATCATGATCGTCATGGGCATCGCCTCGGCCATCGCTTATGCCACCGATTACCAAAACCACGGCGCGGTGGTCGGCCTGCTGCCCTCGGGTCTGCCTGATTTTTACTGGCCGCAATGGCCTGGCCTGGACATGCTCAACCAGCTTTGGGTGCCCGCCATGGTGATCGCGCTGGTGAGCTTTCTGGAGACCGCTTCAAGTGCCCGCATCGAATGCCGCCGTGACAGCAAGCGCTGGGACGACAGCACCGAACTCTTCAGCCAAGGGCTGGCCAAATTGGCCTCGGCCTTCTCAGGCAGCTTTGCCACCAGCACCTCGTTTTCGCGCTCGGCCCTCATGCTGTATGCCGGGGCGCGTTCGGGCTGGGCCGTGGTGGCCTCGGTCGGCTTTGTGCTGCTGGCCTTGCTGATCCTCATGCCCGCGTTGCAATTTGTGCCCCGCTCGGTGATGTCGGCGGCCGTCATCGTGGCCGTGCTCAATTTGTTCCAGCCCCGCCAGTTTCTGAACCTCTGGCGCGTGGGCCGCATCGAGACCATGACGGCGGGCATCACCTTTGCCATGACCTTGTTGACCGCACCACGCATTTACTGGGGTGTGATGACCGGGGTGCTGGTGGGCCTGAGCCATTTTTTGCACACCCGTCTGCACCCGCGCATCATCGAAGTAGGCCTGCACCCCGATGGCAGCCTGCGCGACCGGCATCTGTGGAAACTGCCGCCCTTGGCTCCCCATCTTTACGCCCTGCGCATGGACGCTGAACTGGACTTTGCCGCTGCCAGCGAATTTGACCGGGCCATCACCGACCACTTGGCACGTCACCCCACTGTGTTGCATGTTTGCCTGTTTGCCCAACCCATCAACCGCATCGATGTCACGGGTGTGGAGACCTTTGGCCAACTGCATCGCCAACTGGCCAGCCGGGGCATCACCCTGCACATCAGCGGCATCAAGCTGCCAGTGGAGACCACCTTGCGCCGTGCTGGCGAGCTGGCCAGTGGCCCCTACCTCAAGCTTTACCGCACCGACGCCGAAGCCCTGCAGGCGCTGAAAGACCTGGACCCACTCCCCGCAGACATCGCCGCGGCCGCCATCTGATCTCAAGCCCCGACCAATGCCTCAGGCCAGCGCCTTTTCAAACTCCGACAAGCGCTTGTAGATCGAACGCAACTCGGTGATGTCGGTCCAGCGCTCGATCAGGTAAGAAAACGCGTCATTGACCTTGCCAAAAGCGTTGCTCACCTGCTGGATCACCCCCAGCGTGATCAAACCCGTGAACAGCGACGGCCCCATGAGCAAGTAGGGAAAAATCACCATCGTCTGGCTGTAAAAATTGCTCCACAAATGGAAGTAGGCGTAGTGGTTGAACAATCGAAAGTTGTTCAAGCGCACGCCTGTAAACAGGTTGAGTACCGTGGGCAAATCCATGCGACTGCGCTCATCTTCGGCATACACCAAATCCTTGCGCAACGCAGCCTCGGTGCGTTGGTTGTTGTACTCCAGTCCCGGCAGGCGGATGCCCACAAACCACGACAGCACCGTGCCCCCCACCGCCGTGACCAAGGCCACCCAAAACAGCGAGCCCTCAAACTGCAGCCACACAATGGCCATGCCTTTGGACAACAACCACAAAATCGGGATGAAAGACACCAAGGTGAGCACCGCCCGCACCAAGCCCAGCCCCAGGTTTTCGGTCTGACGGGCAAAACGCATGCAGTCTTCCTGAATGCGCTGCGAAGCGCCCTCCACCGTTGCGTCGGTGCGCTGCCAGCGCGGCAGGTACACCTCGGTCAGGGCCTGACGCCAACGAAATGCGTAGTGCGAGGCCAGATAAGTTTCCAGGCTGCGCAGCAACATGTAAGGAAAAGCGATCCACGCAAACTGCAGCATGAAGCCCCAGAACTTCTCGACCCCGCCCGCCTGCTCGGGCTTTTGCAACAAGTCATAGAACTCGCCGTACCAGGTGTTGAGCTTCACGGTCTGCTGCACCGTGATGAAGACCATTGCCACCAGCACCAGCAAACCACCCCAAGCCCACAAAGCCCAACGACGCGAAAGAAAAAAACTGCGAAACATCGGCTCAAGCCTCTTTCGGGTTGACGTCATCCACCGTCACGGTGTCAAAGTCGGCAGGCAGCACCACCTCCAACAACTCAACATCATGGCTGTGCCCCAACTCACGGTGGCGGATTTCGGGCGGTTGGTGCACGCACGAGCCAGCCTCAAGCCGAACAACACCCTGCCCTTCGTACTCAAACTCGATCCAGCCCTTGAGCACATAGACCAGCTGAAACTGCGTTTTGTGAAGATGGGGCTGACTGGAAAATTCATGGCTGCCAGCAGCGCGAATCACGCTGGCCGTCACACGCCCACCGGTCGCTGCCTTCATGCCCAGATCGCGGTACTCAAAAAAGGAACGCAGCCCTTTCTCGAACAGTGCATCCTTGGCGTGGGTCACCACAAAACCTTGTGTTGTCATTTGTATTTCCTTGGCACAAACCAGCGCATCACTGAATGGAGCTGAGCTATCGTAACGCGATGTGCCAAGCATGCCCTGATGCAAAAACCCGAAGCTCGGGGTAACTTTTTTGGCATCAAGCCAAAACAAGGCCGCTTGAAAATCACAACCGCCTCAAGACGTGACGATCCACCCCTCCAGCGGGTCACATGGTGGCAAGCCGTATTGCGGGTGACCGGTTGTGTGTTGTTGCTGCGCCCAGGCCGCTTGCATCAGGCACAGGGTGGCATCCAGCGCGTCGCCGCTGGCATCGTCAGCCAGGCGACCCAGCAGGGCATTGCTGGCCACCAAACGCAGGCCCAGGCGGGTCTGCCCGCGCTCCAGCGCACCGAGCAACTCGCGACGTGCCAGCAGGCGTTCGGGGGTTTGCTTGGATTTGTCATCGCTTTTGTAGCTGCGGTTGCCCAGCAACTCGCGCGCCAGCAAGCCAGGGTAAGCCTCCAACGCCACGCGGCGGGTATCACCGTTTTGCAAACCCGGCAAATGCACACCCGCTTGACGGAGCAAAGGCACCCCGGCGTGCAGCATGTAGGCCACGGGCGGGTTGACCCATTTCATGGAAGGGCTTGAACCTGCGGGCCGGTCGGCAGCACGGTGCGCAAACTTGCCACCCACCGGCCGGGCGTTGCAAAAGGCGGCAAACTGATCGCGAATTGCGCTGCGCTCCAGCGCGCAGTAGTGGTCCATGCAGGCGGCCCATTCGGTGGGCCAGCCCAGTGTCTCGACCAGCTCGCGCGGCAAGCCAAAGGGCAAATCAAAACCACCCACCCAATCGGCGGGCTGCGTTAACCAGTCGCCAAAGGCCTCGAGTGTTTCAAAGCTTTGCAATGCTTGCAATTGCACCCTGCCCTGACGGGCCTGGCCCAGCGCCAGCACGATGGGTTTGCGCTTGCTGGGGCTGCTGGAAAAGTCGCAGCCGATGAGCTGCATCGGCTCAGGCGCGCCCGATGATCGAAGCGGTGGCCATCAACTCTTCGAGCAAGGCCAGCGAGACTTTGCCCGACACGTTGTAAGGGTCCAGTTCGGCACGCTCAGAATATTTGAGCAGGATATTGGTGTTGACCCGCGAGGTGTCCACCTGACCCATGGTCCAGCCACCAAAGCGGCGCTCTGAAATCTCTTCGTAATGCAGCAAGACCACCTCTTTGTGGCGTGGGTCTTTCTGGATATGACCGTACAGATCGCTCACCGCCTGGCGCCCGCCTTCGATGGCTTGCAAGAAGATGCCACCGCCGTAGCAAAGGATGCCGGTGATGCCCGTGCTGGGGTTGAACTGGCGGGAATGGGCCAGAATCGAATCGATGGTTTCGGGCCGGGGATCAACCGTGCGGCTGGCGTAAAGCAGGCGTACCAACATGGTTCAGCTCCTTCCGGGAATCAAGGCTAAAAATTCACGACGCAAGTTGACGTCTTTCAGGAATGCACCGCGCATGACCGAATTGATCATCTTGCTGTCCATGTCTTTCACACCGCGCCAACCCATGCAGTAGTGGCTGGCTTCCATGACGATGGCCAGGCCATCGGGCTGGGTTTTACGCTGGATCAGGTCGGCCAGTTGCACCACGGCTTCTTCCTGAATCTGGGGCCGGCCCATGATCCATTCGGCCAGGCGAGCGTACTTAGACAGGCCAATCACGTTGGTGTGCTCGTTGGGCATGACCCCGATCCAGATCTTGCCGATCACCGGGCAAAAGTGGTGGCTGCAGGCACTGCGCACGGTGATGGGGCCAACGATCATCAGCTCATTCAGGTGCTCGGCATTGGGGAATTCAGTGATCTCGGGGCCTTCTGTGTAGCGACCCTTGAACACTTCCTTCAGGTACATCTTGGCCACACGGCGGGCAGTGTCGCCCGTGTTGTGGTCGTTCACGGTGTCGATCACCAGGCTGTCAAGCACGCCGGCCATCTTGTCCGTGACTTCGTCCAGCAACTTTTCCAACTCGCCGGGCTGAATGAACTCGGCAATGTTGTCATTGGCATGGAAACGTTTGCGGGCTGCGTGGATGCGTTCGCGGATCTTCACGGAAACAGGAACGCCTTCGTCTTCGGGCGTGGCGGCAGAAGCAGTCATGGCGTCTGGGGCATTGATAAACATGGCTGGGATCGTAACAGTGATTAAAGACTCTGCTCCAGCTGCGTCATAAGGCCCATGTCGGTCGGGGGTTGATACCGGTCAATAGCGGTTACCGGTCAAAAACAAGGCCAAACGCATCAAACCAAACGCCACCCGGTCACGCAGCCTTTGGTGCCAGGGCCTCTGGGTGTAAACCGCAGCCACCACCGGGGTGCTTTGTTGCTCAATGGCCATGTGCAAACGCTGGTACAACTGCTGCGCAAAGGCTTTGTCAGCCACCACCACATTGGCCTCACGCGCCAGCAGCAAGCTGAGTGGGTCCAGATTGGACGAGCCCACTGTGGCCCAGGGCCGCTCGTTGTGTGGGTCGATCACAGCCACTTTGGCGTGCAAAAAACTGGCTTTGTACTCGTGAATTTCGATGCCCGCCGCCAGCAGCACGCCATAAACCGGGCGGGCAGCGTGGTATTGCATGAAGTATTCATAGCGCCCCTGCAGCAGCAAACGCACCCGAACCCCTCTTTGCGCAGCATGAATCAAGGCTTTGCGCAGACGGCGGCCTGGCAAAAAATAAGCGTTGGCAATGACGATTTCATGCCGGGCAAGGCCGATGGCTTTCAGGTATGCACGCTCGATTTGGCTGCGGTTCAAGACATTGTCCCGCAGCAGCAGCCCAGCCTTGGCCACCAGGTGCGCTTCAAAGGCATGGGCGTCTTGCTGCGCCCAGGGCAAATGCAGGCCAGCTACCCTGAAGGAGCTGAAAGCCTGTGGAAACTGTTGCTCCCTAACATGACGCACGCCCTGAATGCGCCACCAAAGCTGCGACATCGTTTGCTGCATTTGCTGCACCAAAGCGCCACGTGCGCACACTGCAAAATCAAGCCGGGGCTGATGCAAGGCGCCGTGGTGCGGGTCGTACCAGTCGTCCAGAATATTGATGCCGCCACAAAAAGCCAAGTGCCCATCGATCACGCACAGTTTGCGGTGCAGGCGCCGCCAGCGGCTGGGGATCAACAAGCCCCAAGTGCCCAGTGGCGAGTAAACGCGCCAGTCGACTCCGGCACGTTCAAAGCGCTCACGCCATTCGGGCGGCAGACCAGGGGTGCCCACCCCGTCCACCACCACCCAAACACGCAGGCCCCGCAAGGCGGCCCGCTCCAAGGCCTCAGCCACCATGGCGGCTGCGCCATGAAAGTCAAAAATATAGGTTTCGATCTGCACTTGCGAGCGCGCCTGCTCCAGCGCCGCCACCAGCGATTCAAAATACGCTTGGCCACCCTCAATCAAGCGGATTTGGTGACCATCGCGCAAGGCTGGGCTGTGCCGCATGCTCAGTCCGGCCAGGCAAACTCGGCCACCAGGGGCAGATGATCAGACATGCGCTGCCAAATGCGCCCCGACGGGGCCATGGCATGGACCGGTGTCAGGCCACGTGCATAGACATGGTCAAGCTGGTTCAAGGGCAGACGCGAGGGGAAAGTGGGTGTGGGCTGCTCTCGCCATTCGCGAAAACCAGCGCCCGCCATGCGCCGCCCCAGGCCCGTGCCCCAGTCATTGAAATCGCCCGCCACCAACACCGGCGCCTCAGCTGGGATGGTCCGGTCAACAAAGGCCAGTAACTGCGCCAACTGGCGCACCCGGCTAGCGGGCACCAGCCCCAGGTGCACCACGATCACATGCAGCATGCGGTCGTCCACTTGGACTTCGGTGTGCAACATACCGCGCTGCTCAAATCGATGGTCCGAAATGTCTTGATGCTGGTGCGACAGCACGGGCCAGCGCGACAGCAAGGCATTGCCATGTTCACCATGGCGGGTGATGGCGTTGGTTCGGTAAACCGACGCATAGCCTTCAGGGGCCAGGTAGTCGGCCTGCGGTTGGCTGGGCCAGTGAGAGAAATATTTTTCTTCTCGGCGGTGCATGAGGCGCACCTCTTGCAGGCACACGATGTCGGCATCGAGCTGCTCTACCGCATGGCCCAGGTTGTGAATTTCCAGACGCCGCGCAGGCCAAATCCCCTGCACACCCTTGTGGATGTTATAGGTCGCCACGCGCAGGATGGGGTGTTCTGGTCGCTGGGGCATCAACGGCCGATCAGGTTGGTAAAACGGGGCAACATCAAAATGGCCTCGGCATTCGACGGTGAAAAACAATGGTCTGCCGCCGCCTGCCAATCCAGCCATTGCCAGTCGGTGTGCTCGGCTGGGCTCAGGCTGATGGGCGTTTTTTCAGGCACACGCAGTCCGAACACGCGCTCGGTGTTGCGACTCACCTGGGGATCGTAGCGCCAGCGCCAGGCCGGGTAAATGTCGTAGACGTTTTCGAGCTGCCAATCTTCTAGCCGACACAGGGGATGCGTTGCATCGATGCCGGTTTCTTCTTGCACCTCACGCACGGCGGTGGTGGTCCAGCTTTCGTCCAGGTGGTCCTTGCTGCCCGTGACGGATTGCCAGGTGCCCACGTCAGTGCGCCGAATCAGCAAGACTTGGCCACTGGGGGTGTAGATCACCACCAGCACAGATTGGGGAATTTTGTAAATTATTGAAGTCACACGAACATTCTAGGTACACCCGGCCTTGCTAGGATTGAGCCATGTCGTCATCACCCACCCCCACATCGCCTTTTTTGCTGCAAGCCCACAACCTCAGTGGCGGGCCAGGCGGCCAAGCGGTCTTTAAACCCTTGAACTTTTCCTGGCCTGCGGGCCTGAACTGGGTGTGTGGCGATGAAGGCCGCGGCAAAACCACCCTGCTGCGGTTGTTGGCGGGTAATTTGAAGCCACTGAGCGGCAGGGTGGAAACACCGCCCGGTGGCGTCTTTTGGCTTGATCTGCAGGGCGCCGTGCACGACGAAACCACGGTACAAGCCTGCTGGGACAGCCTGAAGCCGCATTACCCCCACTGGAACAGCGCCCTGCTGCAAGACTTGTCAGAAGCCCTCAGCATGGCGCCGCATCGCCAGAAAAGGCTGAATATGCTGTCAACAGGCAGCCGTCGCAAAGTGATGCTGGTCGCGGCCTTGGCCTCAGGCGCAGCCGTGACCTTGCTCGACCAAGCCTTTGTCTCACTTGACCAGGTGTCCATTCGCCTCATCAAGGACTTTTTGTCGGAAGCAGCCAGCCAGCAAGACCGTGCCTGGATCGTCGCCGACTATGAGGCGCCTGAAGACCTGACACTGGCCAGCGTGCTCGAGCTTTGAGTTCAGTGCCGTAACTGCTTAAAAATTAACGCCAATTACCAGCCCTTGAGTGACCTACCCGGCGCCCAACACATCCCCACATGGAATTCGCCGCCCAGCGCCTCAGGGTGTAAAAACCGCAAATTCACCCGATATCACCCAAGTTTTGGCACAAAACACAACAGATGGAAGGCTGGATATCCAAAAAAAAACTTTTTTTCTGTCTATGCCCCATAATCTATTGTGTGCACGTTTAAAAACGTCACAAGTCAGGTGATCGGTCAGTTTCGCGCGCTACGGCGGCACTTTTCAGGTTTGTTGTGCTTTCGGGACCCCATCGCTTTGTTTTTTGTGTTTTTCAGGAGTCCCGCATGGGCAATAAACTTTACGTCGGCAACCTGCCGTACACCGTTCGCGATGAAGACCTGCAACAGGCTTTCGGCGAATTCGGCGCCATCACCAGCGCAAAAGTCATGATGGAACGCGACACAGGTCGCTCCAAAGGCTTTGGCTTTGTTGAAATGGGCAGCGATGCCGAAGCGCAAGCCGCAATCGCCGGCATGAATGGCCAGTCTTTGGGCGGCCGCAGCATCACTGTTAACGAAGCCCGTCCGATGGAAGCTCGTCCTCCACGTACTGGCGGTTTCGGTGGTGGTGGTGGTGGCGGCGGTTACGGCGGTGGCGGTGATCGCTCCGGCGGTGGCGGCTACGGCGGTGGCGGTGGCGGTGGCGGTGGTCGCTCCGGCGGCGGCGGCTACGGTGGTGGTGGCGATCGCTCCGGCGGTGGCGGCTACGGCGGTGGCGGCGGCGGACGCGGCGGCTACTAAGCCCTGTAAACCCCGTCAGCGGCAGAGATGCCGCTGCACAATTTTTGGCCTGGCTCCATGCCGGGTACAAGCATCAAAGGCTTCCAGACTTCAGTCTAGAGGCCTTTTTTGTGGGCGCTCATTGCCAGACATCCCGGCAGTGCTGAGACATGCTGTGTGGGATCGCCTGCGTGAGGCCCAGCACGAGTTTTCAGGCAGCCAAGCGCGGGCAGCACAAAAAACAACGCCACCCGAAGGTGGCGTTAGGCTGAGCGGTGCAGCGCCGATCAGGCTGCTTTGACGGCGTCTGGGGTGCGCAAGCGGATGTGCAATTCGCGCAACTGCTTTTCGTCCACAGGGCTGGGTGCCTGGGTCAACAGGCACTGGGCACGCTGTG
>NZ_JBIKHV010000058.1:0-16217 GCF_044361985.1 Limnohabitans sp.
TTGGCGCTCCAGGGTTTGCACACGCCAGGGGCGGTGCCGATGGCGAGTTCAAAACGCGGGTCGCGCACGGTGAAGTACTGGGCACCGTGGTCGAAGCTGCCAAAAGCACTGGCGCGGGTCGACATGCGTCCCCCCAGGCCCCGACTTTTTTCGAACAATGTGACGTTGTGCCCAGCCTGGCGCAAGGTGCGCGCGCTGGTCACGCCGGCCAGGCCGACTCCGATGATGGCGATGTGTTGTGTGGTCATGCGATCACTTTATCCGAGAAATGGGTCTGCAGACTGCGCGGGTGGGTTATTCCCGATGTGGCGCATCAAGCGCCAATACGCTGCACCGGCCGCAGCAGGGCTTCGCGTGTGGTGGCGCTGGCCAATTGCGCCAGCCACCATTTGAGGGCAAGACCGGCAGGGGCTTGCGGGTTGTCGCGCCAGGCGTAATGGGCTGAGCTGGTGCGGGGGCTGAGCACTTGTTTGACGACCAGCAGGCCGCTGTCAATGGACGCCCGGGCCAGTGACTCGGGCAAAAATCCACCGCCCAGACCCCGCAACTGTGCTTCGAGTTTGCTGGGCATGTCGGGCACGGTGAACACGTCTTGTCCGCCTTGCAGCCCGACAGTGAGGCCGCCGCCACGGCTCACCGAGTCGGCCACGGCCACCGCGCGGTGCTGGGCCAGCGTGGCATCGGTCAGCGGCTCGGGGGCCTGGGCCAGTGGGTGGTGCCTGGCCACGGCATACACAAAAGGAACAGAACCCAGTACCTCATGCCGGATGTCGGTTTGCAGACCCGGCTCCAGCACCACGCCCAAAGCCAGATCGGCCTGGCCCGAGGTGAGCGCAGCCAGCGTGCCCGAAAGGGTTTCGTGGCGCAAGCGCAGCCGCGTGGTGGCGCCCAGGGCCAAAAAACCAGCACACAGGTCCATCACCACGCTGCGCGACACGATGCTGTCCATCGCCACCGTGAGCACGCCTTCCCAGCCAGTGGCCACACGCTTGACCCGGTTGGCCACGCTATCGATGTCTTCCAACAGGCGGCCCGCTTCGCGCAGCAGTTCTTTGCCAGCCGCGGTGGGCCGGGCTTGTCGTGCGCTGCGGTCAAAAAGCAGCACGTCCAGCGCGTCTTCCAGCTGGCGCACCCTGTAGGTCAGGGCGCTGGGAACCAGGTGAAGTGCGCGCGCCGCCGCTGCAAAGCTGCCTTGGTGTTCGATGGTTTGCAGCATGTGCAGGGTATCGGGGGTCAGCCAGTCGCGGGGTGTTTGCATGGTCAATGCTCCATCATTCAGTTAATTTGAATGATGCCAGCAAACGGCTTGCACTGCCCGGTCACCTGACAGGCCTACATTAGGTCTTGCAATTTCTGGGAGCCAGCATGTTGAACATTCGCAAGTCGTCTGAACGGGGTTACGCCGACCATGGCTGGCTCAAATCCTTTCACAGCTTTTCTTTTGCCAGCTACATGGACCCGGCCCACATGGGCTGGGGCAATCTGCGGGTCATCAACGAAGACCGCATTGCGCCGGGTACCGGCTTTGGCACCCACGGCCACCGCGACATGGAAATCATCAGCTATGTGCTGTCGGGCAATCTGGCCCACCAGGACAGCATGGGCAACGTCAAGGGCATCCCGCCCGGCGATGTGCAGCGCATGAGTGCGGGCAGTGGCGTGCGCCACAGTGAGTTCAACCATGCCGTCGGCGAGTCAACCCACTTTTTGCAGATCTGGATCGAGCCCAATGTGATCGGCATAGACCCCGGTTACGAGCAAAAATCGGTGCCCGATTCGGCCAAACGCGGGCGACTGGCGTGCGTGGCCGCCCCCGAGGCGGCTGAGTACACGGTCAAGATACACGCCGATGCCAGCCTGTATGCGGGCTTGTTCAATGGCGCTGAAAATGCTGACCTGGCCTTGAACCCCGAGCGCAAAGCCTATGTGTTTTTGCTGCGGGGCAGTCTGCAGGTCAATGGTCTGGCGCTGCAGGCCGGTGATGCGGCCCTGCTGCAAGCCGAAGCCTCGCTTCATTTGAGCCATGGCCAGGACGCTGAAGTCCTGGTGTTTGACCTCGCCCCCTGATTTTTCATTTTTTTGTGTCTTTTGTAAGGAGTTTTTCCATGGCTAAAACGGTTGTTGTTTTTCATTCTGGCTACGGCCATACCCAGCGCGTCGCGCAATTTGTGGCCCAGGGCGCCAACGCCCAGAGCGTGAGCATTGATGCCGATGGCAACATCACTGAGGCCGAATGGGCCGCACTCGACGCGGCCGACGCCATCATCTTTGGCTCGCCCACCTACATGGGCATGGCGTCGTGGCAGTTCAAGAAATTTGCCGATGCAACATCCAAGCGCTGGTACACCAGTGCCTGGAAAGACAAGGTCGCTGGCGGTTTCACCATCTCGGCCAGCCCCAGTGGCGACAAGTTGTCCACCATCCAGTACTTCATCACACTCGCCATGCAGCAAGCCATGGTCTGGGTGGGCCAGCCCGCCATGAACGATGGCACGATCAACCGCATCGGCTCCAACTCTGGCGTGATGGCTCAGGTAGGCCCGACCAGTCCCGCTGAAGATATTCCTCAAGGTGACCTCGATACCGCCAAGGCCTACGGTGAGCGCGTGGCGGCGGTGGCTGCCAAGCTGCGCGGCTGAACCTGGCGTTTGCGCCACGTCCAAAGCCGGCGTGAGCCCTTCACGCCGGCTTTTTTTATGCTTGGTGGCGGCGGGCCCTGCCCATCCGACCCCGCAGCTTGCTAGGATGACGCTATGAAAATCATCACCCTCTTGCCTTGGGCCGATTGGCTGGCACTGTTTTCGTTTTTTGGTTTGTGGGTAGGTTATGCCTGGGTGGCCAAAGTGCGCGGCTTGCGCGACCAAAGCCTGATCGCCACGACCAACCGCTATCGCCAGATGTGGATGATGCAGGCCACCGCGCGTGACCCACGTGTGCTGGACGGCGTGATCACGCAGAACCTGTCGCAAACCCCGGCCTTCTTTTCTTCCACCAGCATCATCATCATTGGGGGTTTGTTTGCGCTGATGGGGACGACCGACAAGGCGGCCGAGTTGGTCGGCGAGATCCCGTTTGCCCAAGCCACCCCCTTGCTGGTGTTTGAATTCAAGATCCTGGTTTTGGTCGGTATCTTTGTTTATGCCTTTTTCCGGTTCTCTTGGTCCATGCGGCAATACACTTTTGTGGCTTTGGTGATCGGGGCCATGCCCTCGCCCGAGGACTTTGAGGCCCAGCGCCATGACCGCCAGCATTTTGCCGAGCGGGCGGGCAACCTGGTCAGCGCGGCGGCCGAGACTTTCAACGATGGCTTGCGAGCGTATTACTTTTCATTCGCGGCCATGGCCTGGTTTTTTTCGCCGCTGGCGCTGCTGATGGGTACTGCTTTGGTGGTACTGATTTTGTACGGGCGCGAATTCCGCTCTGAGGTGCTGCAGGTTTTGCGCGACTGATGGCCCGGGGACGACCTTCTACAATGAACGTCTATGTTTGTTCACCTGCGCCTTCACACCGAATTTTCTGTTGTTGACTCCACTTGCCGCATCGACGATGTGGTCAGGATCGCGGCCAAAGATGGCCAGCCAGCACTGGCCATCACCGACCTGAACAACCTGTTTGGCACCGTCAAGTTTTACAAAGAAGGTCGCGGCAAAGGCCTCAAGCCGATCATCGGCGCCGAAATTAACCTCGAAGGCCTGGGTGCCGAGTTGGGCACCCTCAGCCGAGTCGTGCTGTTGGTGCAAAACCAGCAAGGCTACTTGAACATCTGCGAGCTGCTGGCCCGTGCCTGGACGCAGAACATTGTCAAATCCGTTGCCGTGGTCAAGCTGGTTTGGCTGAAGGAACTGTCCGAGGGCTTGATCTTGCTGTCCGGCGCGCAGGCAGGGCCTGTTGGCCAAGCCATTTTGCAGGGCGATACCGACAAGGCGACCGATGTGGCGCTGCAACTGGCTTCGATCTTTCCGCACCGCTTTTACCTTGAACTGCAACGTGCGGGGCGCCCAGAAGACGAGCCCCAGGTGGCGGGGGCTGTGGCCCTGGCTGCCCGCTTGCATTTGCCGGTGGTAGCCACTCACCCGGTGCAATTTCATACCGCTGAAGATTACGAGGCGCACGAGGCCAGGGTGTGCATATCTGAAGGCGAAATTTTGGCCAACCAGCGCCGGGTGCGTCGCTTCACACGCGAGCAATACTTCAAATCGGCCCAGCAGATGTGTACTTTGTTTGCCGATGTGCCCAGTGCGATCGCCAACACGCTGGAAATCGCCAAGCGCTGCAACCTGACCTTGGTGCTGGGCAAGCCACAGTTGCCCAATTTCCCGATTCCCCCCGTGAACGGCGTGGTGATGTCGGTGGAAGCCTATTTTCGCCATGTGTCGCATGAAGGCCTCGAGGCGCGTCTGAACCACCTGTTTCCGCTGGAAAGCTTGCGCGCCCAGGAACGCCCGCGCTATGTGGAACGCCTTGAGTTCGAGCTGACCACCATTTTGAACATGGGTTTTCCGGGCTATTTCCTGATCGTGGGTGACTTCATCCAATGGGCCAAAGCCAATGGCTGCCCTGTGGGGCCAGGCCGAGGTTCCGGTGCCGGCTCGCTGGTGGCCTATTCGCTCAAGATCACCGACCTGGACCCATTGCAATACAACTTGCTGTTTGAGCGGTTTTTGAACCCTGAGCGGGTGTCCATGCCCGACTTCGACATTGATTTTTGCCAGACCAACCGCGATCGGGTGATCGAGTATGTGAAGCAAAAGTATGGCCGCGAGGCCGTCAGCCAGATCGTGACTTTTGGCACCATGGCCGCGCGTGCAGCCATTCGCGATGTCGGCCGCGTGCTGGACATGAGCTACACCTTTTGCGATGGCATCAGCAAGCTCATTCCCAACAAGCCGGGCATGTCGGTCACGCTGCAATACCCGCCGGCCACTCCCAAAGAGGGCGACAAGAACAACTACGCCATCGCCATGGAGCCGATCCTGGCCGAGCGCATCGAGCGCGAAGAAGATGTCAAGACCTTGATCGAGTTGGCGCAAAAGCTCGAAGGCATGACCCGCAACGTGGGCATGCACGCGGGGGGCGTGTTGATCGCGCCGGGCAAGCTGACTGACTTTTGCCCGCTCTACCAGCAGCCGGGCAGCGTATCGGCGGTGAGCCAGTACGACAAGGACGACGTGGAAGCGGCGGGCTTGGTGAAGTTTGACTTTTTGGGCTTGGCCACGCTGACCATTTTGGAAATAGCCCGCGAATTCATCGTTCGCAGGCACAAGGGGCAGGAAGACTTTGCCTTTGAAAACATCCCGCTGGACGATGCGCGGACCTACAAATTGTTTGCCGATGGCAAGACCGAGGCCGTGTTCCAGTTTGAAAGCCGCGGCATGCAGGGCATGCTGCGCGATGCACGCCCCAGCCGTCTGGAAGACCTGATTGCCCTGAACGCGCTGTACCGACCCGGCCCCATGGACCTGATTCCCAGCTTTGTGGCACGCAAACATGGTCGCGAGGTGATCGAGTACCCGCACCCGCTGGTGGCCGATATGCTCAGCGAGACCTACGGCATCATGGTCTACCAGGAGCAGGTGATGCAGACCGCCCAGATTCTGGGCGGCTACAGCTTGGGCGGCGCCGACATGTTGCGTCGGGCCATGGGCAAGAAGAAGGCCGAAGAAATGGCCGAACACCGCGCCATTTTCCGTGCTGGTGCGGCCAAGAATGACATCGGCGAAGAAAAAGCCGACGAAGTTTTTGACTTGATGGAGAAGTTCGCTGGCTACGGCTTCAACAAGTCGCACGCGGCCGCTTATTCGCTGTTGGCCTACCACACCGGTTGGCTCAAGGTGCATTACACCGCCGAGTTTTTCTGCGCCAACATGACGGTGGAGATGGACGACACCGACAAACTCAAGGTGCTGCACGAAGATGCGCTCAAGTTCGGCATCACGTTTGACCCGCCCGATGTGAACCGCGGCACCCACCGCTTTGAGCCGGTCACAGACAAGATCATCCGTTACGGTCTGGGGGCCATCAAGGGCACAGGCCAGCAGGCGATTGACGCGATTGTGGCGGCCCGCCAAGAGGGTGGACCCTTCACCAGCCTGTTCGACTTTGCCGTGCGCGTGGACCGCAGCCGCATCAACAAACGCACCGTGGATGCGCTCATCAAGGCTGGGGCTTTTGACGCGCTGCATATGAACCGGGCGGCTTTGTCGGCCAGTATTGACAAGGCTTTCGAATTTGCCAGTGCCGCTGTGGCCAATGCCAATCAGGGCGGCTTGTTTGACATGCTGGGCGACGATTCACACGGCTCCAGCACGCAAGAGCCTGAGCTGGTTGAGGTCATGCCCTGGGGCATCAAGGAACGCTTGCTGCTCGAGAAAACAGCCGTAGGCTTCTTCTTGTCGGGCCACCTGTTTGACGCGGTTGAGCGCGAGGTGCGCCAGTTTGCGCGCCGCAAGATCGACGACCTGATCGACAGCCGGGAGTCCATGGTGCTGGCGGGCATCGTGACCGATTTGCGCATCATCAACGGTCAGCGCGGCAAAGTAGCGATCTTCAAGCTCGACGACAAATCGGGCGCAATGGAGGCCACCGCCGACGAGGCCTTGATCAATTCGGCCAAGCATTTGCTGAAAGACGACGAACTCATCGTTGTCACGGCCAAGATGCAGGCGGACCGTTTTTCGGGTGGCTTCCGTCTCAAGATCGAACAGATCATGGACTTGGGTGCAGCCCGTTGCCGGTATGGCAAATACCTGCGTGTGGCGGTGAATGGCCGGGCGCCAGACATCGCCCGCTTGGTCAAGGAATTCCCGGCGCAGCGAGAGCAAACGGACCAAGGTGACCTGGTGCGTGGCCTGGGTGTGCGCCTGGTGCTGGAGCGGCGCAGCGACGAGCTGGCTGCCCGCGTCGAACTGGCACTGGGTGAAGCCGCCAAATTTTTCCCGACCGACGCGGCCCTGACCAGCTGGATGGCCCAGGCCGATCAGGGGCAGGCGCAGATTGTTTACGATTAAACCGATCAAGGAGACCTTTGATGAAAGCAGCCTGGTACAGCCAGAACGGTGAAGCCCAAGACGTGATGCAGGTGGGTGAATTGCCCACGCCCAGTCCTCAAGCGGGTGAGGTGCTGGTGCGCATGGCCGCGTCGGGGGTCAATCCGTCGGACGTCAAGTCTCGCCGGGCACGGCCCCTGACCGATCCGCTGGTGGTGCCCCACAGCGACGGCGCGGGTGTTATCGAAGCCGTGGGCGAGGGCGTGCCGGCCTCGCGCGTGGGGCAACGGGTGTGGGTCTGGAACGGTCAATGGCAAAGGCCTCTGGGCACCTGTGCCCAGTACATCGCCTTGCCCGAAGCCCAAGCGGTGGCGTTGCCGGAGGGGACTGACTTTGCCGCTGGGGCTTGCATGGGCATTCCCGGCCTCACGGCAATGCAGTCGGTCATTTTGGCCGAGCGACTGGCCGGTGATTTGCGTGGCAAAACCGTGTTAGTCACCGGAGCCTCGTCGGCCGTGGGGCATTACATCACCCAGATGGTGACCTTGGTCGGGGGGCGAGCCATCGGCACCGTAGGTTCTGAAGCCAAGGCCGCACATGCCCGCGCAGCGGGTTTGCAAGAAGCCATTTTTTACAAGACCGAGTCGGTGCCTGAGCGCGTCAAGGCCTTGACGCAAGGCCGCGGTGCAGATGTCATCGTCGACATGGATTTTTCGACCACCGCACGCTGGGCCGCCGAAGGGGCTTTGGCCGCGCACGGCCAGGTGGTCTGCTACGGCTCGAACGCGCCGGATGTTTCGCTGCCGTTCAGGCCTTGGCTGTTTCAGTCAATCGGCGTGAAGTTTTTTCTGGTCTACGACCTGACGCCTGCTGATCGCCAATTGGCCGTGGCCCGCCTTTCGGACATGTTGGCCCAGAAGCAGCTGCAGCACAGCATTGGCGCCCGCTTTTCGCTGGACCAGATCGCCGAGGCCCACCGCACTGTTGAGGCGGGGCAGACGGTGGGTAATGTGGTGGTGGATTTTTGAGCCTGGCATCGCGCTCGCTCTAACGGGGCGCTCAGGTCGATGGCGAAAGAAGCTGCCAAGATCAATCCAACGGCCTGAACCCCAGCACGATCACCGGCGGCACGCGGCCATCGGTGTCTTTGGGCAAGACTTCGGTTTTGTCGATGGCGCGCAGCACCGCTTCGTCCCAGGCCTTGTTGCCGCTGGACTGCACAATGCGTCGGCTCAGGATGGTGCCATCTGGGCTGACTTTGACTTCGACCTCGGCCCGGGCATTGCCTGCTGCATCCCCCGTGTAGGTGATGTTGGGTTTGATGCGCGCCACCAGGCGGCCTCCGTAGCTGGCCGACGGACCCGATGACTTGAGGGCTGTGCCGCTGGCATTTTCTCCGCCTGAAGCACCGGCCATGCCTTGCATGCGCTGGAGGTTTTCTTGGCGCAGCGCGTCGGCTTGGGCAGCATCGGCTTTCTCTGCTTTTTCGGCCTTGGCTTTTTCAGTGGCCTTTTTCTTGTCGCGCTCTTTTTCGGCCTGTGCTTTTTTCTCTTTGGCCAGTTTTTCTTTTTCGAGTTCTTTGCGCTTGTTTTCTGCCTTGGTTTTCTCAGCTTTTTCCTTCTCGGCCTTGTCCTTCTCAGCTTTCTCTTTCTCGACCTTCAGCTTTTCAGCTTTGAGTTTTGCGACCTTGTCGGCTTCTTTTTTCTTCTCTTGTTGTTTTTTCTTTTCAAGCGCAATTTGCGCGTCACGCAATTCCAGCGCTGGATCTGGGGCCGGTGGTGGTGGCGGTGTGGGTTTGACCGGCGCTGCAGGCGTTGGCTCGGGCACGGGTTCGGGCTGCAGCTCCGGCGGGGGCTCTTGCAGTCGGGGGGCTGCGGCTTGCGGCACGGCGGACCATAGCTCGGCTTCGGCTTGAACGGACTGGGGTTGGGTTTTCCAGGCCGTGGCCAGGCCCAGCGCCAGGAACAGCAACACGTGGACAATGCCCGCGACCACCCAGGCTCGCCCCGTTCCGGCAGGTGCCGGCGGGGCAAATTCGAGGTGAGGCAGTTTCTGGCTGTTCAAACCCGGACCCTCAAGGCGCCAGTTGGACCGACAGGCCCACGCGGGCGATGCCTGCGCGTTGCAGGCTGTCCATGACCTTGACCACGGTTTCGTATTTCACGCTGCGGTCGGCGCTGATGACCACGGCCGTGTTGTCTTCTTCGCCCACAAGGCTTTTGACGCTGCCCGCCACGCTGGTGAGGGTGGCGCTGTCGGTTTTGCCGTCGGTGACCAGTTCCAGGCGTTCGTCTTTCTGGATCACGATTTGAATGACTTTGTCAGGTTGTTTGGCCGCTTTGCCAACGCTGGGCAAGTCGACCACGCTGGGGGTGATCATGGGCGCGGTGACCATGAAGATGATGAGCAACACCAGCATCACGTCAATGAAAGGCACCATGTTGATTTCAGAGATGGTGCGGCGTCCGCGACCCCGGGATGAGATGGCTGGCATGGGCGACTCCGTCTTTCAGTGGCCAGAGGCCGAGCCGCTGGTCCCCGTGGCCCCCAGGCTGCGCTGCAGGATGTTGGAGAACTCTTCGATGAAGGTTTCCAGCTTGATGGCGATGCGGTCCACATCGTGCGAAAAACGGTTGTAGGCCAGCACGGCGGGAATGGCAGAAAACAGACCGATAGCCGTGGCCACCAGCGCTTCGGCAATGCCCGGGGCCACCGTGGCCAGGGTGACTTGCTGCAAGCTGGCCAGGCCGGTGAAGGCGTGCATGATGCCCCACACCGTGCCAAACAAGCCGACGTAAGGCGATATGGAACCGACCGAGGCCAAAAAGGCCAGCTGGGATTCAGCGACATCCATTTCGCGTTGAAAGCTCGCCCGCATGGCGCGGCGTGCGCCGTCGAGCAGGGTGCCCGCATCGCTGATGTGTCGCTCGCGCAGTTTTTGGTATTCGCGCATGCCGCTGGCAAAAATACGCTCCATGGGGCCCGTCAGCTTGGCGTTCTGGCTGGCAGCGTTGAACAACTCGTTCAGACTGGTGCCGGACCAAAAAACACGTTCAAACTCTTCGTTCAGGTTTTTGATGCGCTTGATGGCGCTGAGCTTGCGCACGATGGCCGCCCAACTGGCCACTGAAATCCCCAGCAGCAGCAAGACCACCAGTTGCACGACAAAACTGGCGTGCAAAAGCAGCGAGACGATGGACATGTCTTGGTTCATTTCATGGCTTTCAGAACGGGGGCCGGAATGCGGCCCGGTTTCAAGGTGGTGCTGTCGACCCAGCCCAAGCGAATCGTGGCTTCGGCCAGCAGTCGGTCGCTGGTTTGAGTATGGCCCGCTGTGCGCAAGTAGGCGCGCTGGGCAATGGTGAGGCTTGCGCGGCCTGCGTCTTGCAGCTCGGCGGTGACGGTCAGGATGTCGTCCAGTCGGGCCGGTGCGAGGTATTTGACGGTGGTTTCGCTGACCACGAACATGCCACGGGTTTCTTCGCGCAACAGTTGTTGCCCAAAGCCCAGTTCGCGCAACCATTCGGTGCGCGCTCGTTCAAAAAACTTCAGGTAGTTGGCATAAAAAACGATGCCGCCGGCATCCGTGTCTTCCCAGTAGATTCGGATGGGGTGCTGAAACGGGGTGTGTGTTTCCTGGGGGGTGCTCATGGTTGCAACCAGGCTTTCAGGCGGGCGATGGCGGTGTGCAGTTCAGCCATCGAATTGGCGGTGGAAAAGCGTACAAAGCGGGCGGTCTGGTCGGTGCCGAAGTCTCGGCCAGGTGTGATGGCCACATGCGCATGCTCGAGTGCTGCGAAGGCGAATTCCCAGCTGTCTTTCAGGCCCAGCTTTTGGCAGGCTGCCGAGCAATCGGCCCAAGCGTAAAACGCGCCATCGGGGGGCACAGGCACCGTCAGGCCAAGTTCGTTCAGGGCTGGAATGAAGTAGTCGCGCCTGGCCTTGAACTCAGCGCGGCGGCGCTCGTATTCAGCCAGGCTCTCGGGTTCAAAGCAGGCGAGGGCGGCTTGTTGCGCCACGGTGCTGGCGCAAATGAACAGGTTTTGCGCCAGGCGTTCCAGCACAGGCGTGAGCTGCTCAGGCACCACCAGCCAGCCCAGCCGCCAGCCGGTCATGTTGAAGTATTTGCTGAAGCTGTTGATGCTGATGATGTCGTCACCCAGTGCCAGGGCGCTTTGGCCAAACTGCGCGTCGTGGCTCAAGCCGAGGTAAATCTCATCGATCAAGGTGATGCCGCCATGGGCACGCACCACGTCCACGATTCGAGCCAGCTCGGTCGGCTCAATCGAGGTGCCTGTGGGGTTGGACGGTGATGCCAGCAAGACGCCACGGGTATGGGGGCCCCAGGCAGCAGCCACTTTGTCGGCGCTGAGTTGATAGCGTTCTTCGGCCGTGGTGGGCACCAGCACCGCTGTGCCCTCGGCCGCGCTCACAAAGTGGCGGTTGCAGGGGTAGCTTGGGTCGGGCATGAGGACTTCATCACCCCGGTCGATCAGCGCCAGACAGGCCAGTTGCAGCGCCGCCGATGCGCCCGCCGTGACCACGATGCGGCTGGCGGGTACCGTGACGCCAAAGCGCGTGCCGTACCAAGCGCTGATGGCTTGGCGCAGGGTGTCCAAGCCCAGCGCCGGGGTGTATTGCGTTTGGCCTGACTGAATCGCCGCCTGTGCCGCTTGTTGGACCCGGGGCGGGGCGGTGAAGTCGGGCTCGCCAATGTTCAGAAACACCACGGGCCGATCGGTGTGCGCGACCTCGCGGGCTTTTTGAGAGGCGGCTTTGGCCACCTCCATCACATAAAAAGGCTCAATGCGCTGAGCGCGCTGGGATATGCGCATGGCGGTCAAATCTATCGGTCGCGACCGGGCTGGGGCGCAGCCTGTCGATAGGCCTGAACCTCTGCGCTGCGCAGTTCGGGCGCCAGGCCGTTGAGCACGGCGTTGACGTATTTATGGCCGTCGGTGCCGCCAAAGTCTTTGGCCAGCTCGATGCACTCGTTCAGGACCACGCGCCAGGGCACGTCTAGGCAGTGCTGCATTTCATAGACGCCGATCCACATGATGGCGTGCTCGACGGGCGAAATTTCAGCAAAGCTGCGGTCCAGTTTGGGCAGGATCAGGGCATCCAATGCCAGGGCCTGTTCTGTGCAACCGTAGAGCAGGGCATCGTAGTGGGCCGAGTCGGCTTTGTGAAAGCCTGACAAGTCGCGCGTGAAGACGTCGATGTCGGCGGTTTCGTTGCGCCCAACGATGTGCTGGTAAAGCGCTTGCAGTGCAAATTCACGCGAGCGACTGCGCGCCGGCTTGGCCGAGGACTTGCGCGAGCCTGAAGCACCCGTTTTGGCGCCTTCTAAGGAGGTGTCCGGTGAGCTGGTTTCTTCGTTCATCAAGTCGTCTTTTCGTCGTCGAGGTCATCGGCCAGCTCAGCCATGTCAGCGGCCAGGTCGTCCATGATGCAAGCCATCTCGACCGCGACACGGGCGGCATCGCGGCCTTTTTCGGTCTGGCGCGCGATGGCTTGTTGCAGGTTTTCCGTGGTCAAGATCGCGTTGGCGATGGGCAGGTTGTAGTCGAGTGACACGCGGCTGACGCCGGCGCCCGATTCGTTGGCCACCAGTTCAAAGTGGTAAGTCTCGCCCCGGATGATGCAGCCCAAAGCGATGAGCGCGTCGTATTCGGCACGCTCGGCCATGGCTTGCAAGGCCACGGGCACTTCCAGGGCGCCTGGCACCATGACGTGGTCGATGCTGGTCACACCCAGGGTTTGCAATTCTTCGATACAGGCCTTGGCCAGCGCATTGGTGATGTCTTCGTTGAAGCGGGCTTGCACAATGCCGATGTGCAGGAATTGACCGTCAAGTTCTTCGGCTTGGCCTTTGTTGGCTTCGAGCATTTTTTTATTCCTTGGGGATGTAAGCGGTTATTTCGAGGCCATAGCCCATCATGCTGGGCATGCGGCGGGGCTGGCCCATGAGTTTCATTTTGTGTACGCCACATTCGCGCAGGATCTGGGCCCCAACACCGTAGGTGCGCAGGTCCATCTTGCCGCGTTCGGGTGCTTGCGCCGAACGGGCGCGGCCTTCAAATTGCGCCAGCAACTGATCGGCCGATTCACCGCAGTTGAGCAGCACAGCCACGCCGCAGCCATGGGCGTTGATGTATTGCAAGCTGGTGTCCAGGCCCCAGGAGTGCATGGTGCGATTGACTTCCAACGCGTCCAGAACGGACAGTGGTTCATGCACCCGAACTGGCACTTCGGATTCAGCAGACCATTGGCCTTTGACCAGCGCCAGGTGCACGGTTTGACTGGGTTTGTCGCGAAAAGCATGCGCGGTGAATTCACCGTGCGCAGTTTGCAGGGGTCGACTGCCGATGCGCTCGATCAGGGTTTCGTTGCGGCTGCGGTACTGGATCAGGTCGGCAATGGTGCCGATCTTCAGGCCGTGCTCAGCCGCAAACAATTGCAAATCGGGCAGACGGGCCATGGTGCCGTCGTCCTTCATGATTTCGCAGATCACCGACGAGGCGCTGCACCCAGCCATGGCGGCCAGGTCACAACCGGCTTCGGTGTGGCCTGCGCGCATGAGCACGCCGCCGTCCACGGCCTGCAGCGGAAAGATGTGACCGGGTTGCACCAGGTCTGTGGGCTGTGTATTGCGTGCCACGGCCACTTGCACCGTCTTGGCGCGGTCAGCGGCCGAGATGCCGGTGGTTACGCCCTCGGCCGCTTCAATGGAAACGGTGAAGGCGGTGCTGTAAAAGGTGCCGTTGCGGGCAGCCATAGGGGGGAGTTTGAGGAACTCGCAGCGTTCGCGGGTCAGGGTCAGGCAAATCAGGCCGCGGCCAAAACGGGCCATGAAGTTGATGGCTTCTGGCGTGACATGGTCGGCGGCGAGCACCAGGTCACCTTCGTTTTCGCGGTCTTCTTCGTCGACCAGGATCACCATGCGACCGGCTTTCATATCGGCCACGATCTCTTGAACAGGAGAAATGGCCACGGGTTGCAGTTGCACGGGGGTGTTCATGGTTTGTCCTGTTGTGTCGCTTCGAGGCTGAGCATGCGCTCAACGTAGCGGGCCACGGTGTCGATTTCGAGGTTGACTCGGCTGCCTGCCTTGAGGCCGCCGAGCGCAGTGTTTTCCACCGTGTGGGGAATCAGGTTGATGCTGATCTCGCAGCCTTGGTCCTGATCGACCACACGGTTGACGGTCAGGCTGACGCCGTTGACGGTGATGGAGCCCTTGTAGGCCAAGTATTTGGCCAGGGCTTGAGGGGCCGTGATGCGCAACTCCCAGCTTTCGCCGATTTGCTCGAAGTGGCTGATCTGTCCCACGCCATCGACGTGGCCGGACACGATGTGCCCGCCCAGACGGTCGTTGGCGCGCAAGGCTTTTTCGAGGTTGACGGTACCCGCTTGGTCGAGACCGCTGGTTTTGTCCAGCGATTCTGCCGAGATGTCGATCGTGAATTGTCGGCTCTCGGGGTGGAAGGTGGTGACCGTCATGCAAGCGCCGTTAAGGGCGATGCTGTCGCCCAAGCCCACATCGTCAAGGTACCCGGCGGGGGCCTCGATGGTGAGGCGCTTGCCGTGTTGTAAAGAGCGACCCAGGTCGTGAATGGCGACGATTCGCCCCACGCCGGTGATGATTCCGGTGAACATAGCTGTCTATTTTCGCAGGTAAAGAAGGTTAATCGGGCTGGCGTGCAAGAAAAAAGCGCGCAGCTGGTTTTGCCCGTGCCGTCTGGGCACTATCAGGGAAAACCAAGGCATGACGGGTCATAGGCTGCGCCTAAAATGTTGCATTGCAGCAGATTTTGCATTTGCAGTCTTTCACCAGGAGTTTCCATTGCCGGTCAAGTCCCCTGTCAAGTCAGTCAAGTCGGTCAAGTCTGCTCAATCGGCCCAAGCGGACCGTTCTGGCAGCCCTGAAGCTGTTCGGACGATCAAGAAGTACCCCAACCGGCGTTTGTACGACACCGAAACCTCTGGCTACATCACACTGGCTGAGATCAAGAAACTGGTTATGGCGGCCGAACCTTTGGTGGTGCTGGATGCCAAAACGGGTGATGACCTGACGCGATCCATCTTGTTGCAGATCATTCTCGAAGAGGAGTCTGCAGGGGTGCCCATGTTCAGCGAGGCGGTGTTGTCCAACATCATCCGGTTTTATGGCCATGCCATGCAGGGGCACATGGGCTCTTATCTTGAGAATCATGTCCAGTCATTCATGGACTGGCAAAGCAAGCTGGGCGAGTCCAGTCCTGCGCTGAGCCCTGAGGTTTGGGCGCAGTTCATGCAGTGGCAAACCCCCTTGATGCAAAGCATGTTTTCCGGTCTGGCCAATCCTTCCCAAAACGTCATGTCACAAATGCAGGATCAGATGCAAAAGCAGATCCAGAAAAACACCGAGCAGTTGCTGGGTGCGCTGGGTTTTAAGGCTTGAGGAGTGTCTTGATGCCCTTGACTGTCCGAAGGGCCGTTTTTGCGGGGACAATGCAGGGATGAGTGAAATCACCGCAACTGCACCCCTTCCCACCCCCAAGGTGGGTTTTGTCAGCCTTGGCTGCCCCAAAGCACTGACCGATTCCGAATTAATCCTCACGCAACTGAGCGCCGAGGGTTACCAGACCTCCAAAACTTTTGAGGGCGCTGACCTGGTCATCGTCAACACCTGTGGCTTCATTGACGAAGCCATTCAGGAAAGTCTGGACACCATTGCCGAGGCCCTGAATGAGAACGGCAAGGTGATCGTGACGGGCTGTCTGGGCGCCAAAACGGGTGCGGGTGGTGGCAACATGGTTCTGGAAATGCACCCCAGCGTTTTAGCGGTGACCGGACCCCACGCCACCCAGGAGGTGATGGATGCTGTGCATGCCTATTTGCCCAAACCCCATGACCCGTTTCTGGACCTGGTGCCTGGCGGCTTTGGCGAGGCAGGTCTGAAGCTGACGCCTCGTCATTACGCTTACTTGAAGATCAGCGAAGGCTGTAACCACCGCTGCACGTTTTGCATCATCCCGTCCATGCGGGGTGACTTGGTGTCACGCCCGATCGGCGATGTGTTGAAAGAGGCCAAAGCCTTGTTTACCGGCGGCGTGAAGGAGCTGTTGGTCATCAGTCAAGACACTTCCGCTTATGGCGTGGATGTGAAATACCGCACGGGCTTTTGGGATGGCAAGCCCGTCAAGACCCGCATGCTTGAACTGGTGCAGGCGCTGGGTGAAATGGCCCGCG
>NZ_JBIKHV010000059.1:0-16175 GCF_044361985.1 Limnohabitans sp.
CACATCGCCAATGTTGCGCTGCAAGAAGATGGTGGTGGCATCGCGCCCGCCCTTGGCCAGCACCGGTACGTTTTTGTAGAGCTTGCCCACAAAGTCGGCCGCATCGGCGTCAGAGCCGCCCTTCTTTTTGACATAGCCCCAGGCCGCCAGATAGGCCATGCGGCCATTGCCCCCGGTTTTGGGATTGACCACAATAACCTTGATGCCGGGCTTGACCAGATCGTCCCAATCCTTGATGCCCTTGGGGTTGCCATTGCGCGTGAGGAACAACATGGTCGAGGTGGTGGGCGATGCGCTGTGCGGAAAACGCTTGCTCCAGTCCTTGGCCACCACCCCTGTGCTCGCCAAAAAATCCACATCGGTGGTGGTGTTCATGCTCACCACATCGGCTTCCAGACCATCATTGACCGCGCGGGCCTGGGCGCTTGAGCCTCCGTGGGCCTGGTCGATCTTGATGTCTTTGCCGGTGGTCTTTTTGTAATGGGCGATGAACGCAGCGTTGTAGTCCTTGTAGAACTCCCGGGCCACGTCATAAGAGGCGTTGAGCAGGGTCTGCGCGCTGGCTGAAAGGCCCGACAGGGCCAGCGCGAGCGCCAAAGCGACGTGTGTGATTTTTTTCATGAGGATTGTTTTCAACAAATGGCGGGGCTTGATTTGCCTTGCCGATCGCGGTGATCAGCAGGCATCAAGTCAAGGCTGCGATTGTGGAAGCGACAGACTCAATCGCAAACAAATCATTTGTTGTTTGCTTATGCCGAAAAGCAACTAAGCCTTGGCTGCATTCGGTCGTGCACCCCTGATGAATGCATGGCTCCGCATGCACCCCCAAGCCGAAGAAACTCAAACCATGCGGGCGTGTTGGCTCAAAAAGCCTGATCAGCCGTGAAGGTGATGCGGTGCAATTTGCGGTGCTGCGGATAAAAGTCAGCCACGGCGTAGTGCTGGGTAGATCGGTTGTCCCACACGGCCAGTGAGTGGGGCTGCCAGCGAAAGCGTGCCTGGACTTCGGGCACCGTGATCAACCCATACAACTGGGCCAGCAAGGCATCACTTTGCACACGCGGCAGGCCATGGATGTGACTGGTGAAGGTGGGGTTGACATATAAGATCTTTTTGCCCGTGATGGGGTGCACACGCACCACGGGATGCGTCACGGGCGGGTATTTGACACGGGCTTCCTGGAGTTGCGCCCCCTTGGGGTCTTGTTGCAACAGGTATTGGGTCCAGCCGCTGATTTCCCAGGTGTGCATGGCACTCAGGGTTTCCAAATAGGCCTTGAAGTCAGCAGGCAAGACTGCATAGGCAGCAGTCAGACTGGCCCACAAGGTGTCGCCTCCGCTGCCCGGCACGACCTTCGCATACAGGCTGGTGCCCACGGGCGGGTTGTCGCGCCAAGTGATGTCGGCATGCCAGTTGTTGGAGGCACCTGGGCGCTCGGCAGTGCTTTCCACAATTTCGATCTCGGGCTGGCTTTCCACCCGTGGAAAGAAGGCCTGGACTTCGTTGACCTGACCAAAGCAGCGGGTGAACGCGACCTGCTGCGCGTCAGTGAGTGGTTGATCGCGGAAAAAAATGACCTCGTACTGGGCCAATGCGGCTTTCAGCTCGAATTGAACCACCTCGCTGAGTGGCTGCGTCAGGTCCAAACCATGGAGCGTGGCACCGATATTGGGGGTGTAAGGTTCGGCCACAAAGCTTTGGTAAACCGTTGGGGAATGGGTCAAGAGGGTCATATTTTCATCATGCCAGAGCGGGTCTGGCATGTGGTTCACGAGCCTGGGCAGGCCCCATCATTTTTGGGTGTAAATCTGATCAAAGTAAGCACCATCGGAGAAGTGGGTTTTGGCCGCTGGCTCCCACAAAGTGACCAGGGGCCAGGCCTAGGCCAAGCGGCAAGCCAAGCCAAGCTTTCAATGTTTGTGCATCGGGCCATCGCCATGCTTCATGGCAGGTGCTGCGGCTGAGCGGGCGGGCACCTTGATCTCGATGTTCTGGCGCTTGCCGTCCTTGCCCTCGACCACCAGGGTCACAGGCACGGTGTCACCGTCTTTGACCTGGCCCTTCAGGTCCATCAGCATGACGTGGTAGCCCCCTGGCTTAAGGTCTACTGCTTTGCCAGCGGGCAAGGCCAGACTCGGTACAGCACGCATTTTCATGACGCCGCCGTCCATGGCCATCTCATGCACCTCGACCACGCCGGCCACAGGCGACTGGGCCGAGATCAGCTTGGCGTCTTGAGCCGATTGCAACTGCATGAAAGCCCCAGTGGCTTTTTGCTGCGCCACGGTGGCACGCACCCAAGCGTCTTTGACGGTCACTTGGGCTTGGGCAGCCATCATCGAAAAAAGAACTGCAAAAGAAATAACAACGCGCTTCATGGCGAACTCCAGTTTAAAAAGACAAAAAGGGAAAAAGGGAAACGGTCAGGTGGTGTCATGCACAAGCACACCGTGACGTCGACATGTGGGTTGGGTCGAGCCGTGCGATCGATCGCACCCAGCCGACAAACTGCCGCAATGATCAGAGAAAAGCGGGGGGAGCGCGGGCCTGCCAGGGCAGGCCGATGAGCGAGGCCAGCCGGGCCTGCTCTATCAGAAGCAGCGCATAAGACAATCCGCCATGGACTGGCGCTTGAACAGACACCATTGGGGGCGCCGTCACGGGCAAACACAAGGGGCAATGCAGGCCGTGTTGGCTGCCTTGCGCCTCTTCGCCATCGGCATCGAGCTGGAGCAACTTGACGCTGCCCGCTGTGGTGCACACCAGTTGCACGCCCTCAGGGTTGACCAGCGGCGAGGCCACGGCCACCCCGATGAACAACGCAAACCACACCAGCACGAGGCGGGCGAGGTGGGGGGCGTTGCGCAGGGTTTGCATCGGGGTCATGGCCGAATTATGGCATTCAGGAATGCCCTCGGAACGGAGACGCCTTGGCCCGGCGGCTGATTTACTTTTTTTAAATCAGCAACGGGTCAAGTGTGTGACCCATGCGCTGTTGACCCTCGTTTAATCTTGGACGGTATTCGTTCACTTTTACTGGAGACCCTCATGCTCACACTCTGCGGCTTTTCGGCCAGCAACTACTACAACAAGGTCAAGCTGGCCTTGCTCGAAAAAAACGTGCCCTTTACAGAAGAGCTGGCCTGGGTGGGTCAGACCGATGCGACGGGCAGTCCGTTGGGTAAAGTGCCTTACCTCAAGACCGAACACGGCATGTTGTGCGAGTCGGGGGTGATCATGGAGTACATCGAACAACAGTACCCGCAAAACCCCTTGCTCCCGGCTGACCCGTTTGCCGCGGCCAAGGTGCGCGAGCTGGTGACTTTTCTGGAGCTGCACCTGGAGCTGGTGGCCCGCAACCTGTACCCGCAAGCTTTCTTTGGCGGGCAGATCAGCGACAGCACCAAAGAAAAAACCGGTGCCCAGCTTGAAAAGAACGTGGCTGCTTTCGCCAAGCTGGCCCAGTTCAGCCCATTCATGTGGGGCGACAGCCTGACACTGGCCGACTGCGCGGCCGTGGTGCATTTGCCTTTGGTATCGGCCGCCACCAAGGTGGTTTACGGCCGTGACTATCTGGCGGAACTGCCCGTGCGCGACTACCTCAAGCGCATGAACGAACGGCCCGTCATGCAACAGGTCAATGCCGAGCGCAAGGCCAACACCGAGTTGATGATGGCGCGGGCCAAAGCCAAGGCCTGATTCCCCAGGGCACGGGAGCTTGACCTGCATCATGGGTCAGCCCCCGGTTGGTTGACCTGCATCAACCCGCCGTTCCCGGGGTGGCTTCATGATGACCTCATGAACCCATCCACCCCACCCACCCATGATGTTTTCAAAGCCCAGCTGATCAAGGCCAGGGCGCAGCTGTTGGAGCGCATCGCCTACGAACGCGGCGGTGTGGTCTCGCGTGCCGACATGGCCGCTGATCACTTTGACAACAGCTTTCAATCACGCGCCCAGATCCAGACCGAGCGACAGACCGAGTTCGCCATGAACGAGCACGAAACCGCCGAATTGGGCGACATCCAAGCCGCACTGGAGCGCCTTCAAGCGGGCACCTATGGCACCTGCACCGACTGCGGTGTCACTATTCCTACCGCCCGGCTCACCGCCTACCCCACGGCCAAGCGCTGCATTGACTGTCAGACCCTGGTTGAGCAACACCGTTGATTTTTTAGCACTTTAGGAGCCCCATGAGCACTTTTCACGCCGTCGTCTGGATGGACCACAACGAAGCCCACGTTCTCATGTTTGACCGTGAACATGCAGAGGCGCAGCGCGTTAAATCGCGCAGCCACCACAAGCACCAGGGCAAAGTGGGTGATCTCCCCGCCTTTTTCTCAGACGTGGCTGCGGCCCTCAGCGGTACGCATGAAATTTTGCTGGCCGGGCCTGGCTTGGCTCGCAATGAATTCCGTGACTGGTGTACGGCGCATCGCAAAGACACCGCCAATGCGATTGTTGACAGCGTCGCCACGGACCACCCGACCGATGCTCAGTTGGTCGCGTTGGCACGGCAATACTTCAAGAAGTTTGACGCGACGAGCACAGCCCCCACGCTGGTCTGACGCTGACTGAACCTGCATGGGCAGGACTGCCAAACTGCGGGTTCTTCCTGCTGACCACGGCATGACTGGCTGCTATGCTTTAGGGCATGCGCAGCCTTTTCCATTTTGCCTTTCACGTCACCGACCTCGACGAGGCCCGCCGCTTTTATGGGGGCGTGCTGGGGTGCAAAGAGGGTCGGTCCACAGAGACCTGGGTGGACTTTGACTTTTTCTCGCACCAGATTTCCTTGCATCTGGGAGAGCCTTTCAAAACCACGCTGACCGGTCATGTGGGCGACCACCTCGTGCCTATGCCGCACTTTGGTCTGGTCTTGCAACAGGCCGATTGGCAAGCGCTGGCCGATCGACTTCAGAGCCGGCACATGCAGTTTGTGGTCGAGCCGCACCTGCGCTTTGAGGGGCAGCCGGGCGAACAGTGGACCATGTTCTTCATGGACCCGTTTGGCAACCCGATCGAGGTCAAGGGCTTTGCCAACCTGGGCACGCTTTACGCCAACTGAAGGGCCAACAACAGCGTTAACCCCGAACTCAGTTGCCCCGGCGGCTTTCCAGCGGCACATCCTGCTTGCTGCGTGGCTTGCCAAGCGGACTGGCCGATTGGCCTTTTTGGGTGGCGGCCATGTCTTCTTCACTGGGGTATTGCCCCAGCAACCAATAGTCAAAAACGCGCCGCGCAATAGGTGCGGCTGAGGCCGCGCCAAAACCAGCATTTTCGACCACCACGGCCAAGGCAATTTTGGGCGCCTCAGCGGGTGCGTAGGCCATGTACAAGGCGTGGTCACGCTGGTACTCGGACAAATTGGCGGCGTTGTATTTTTCTTTTTGGCCAATGCTGACAGCCTGGGCTGTGCCTGTTTTGCCCGCACTGGTGTACCCGGCGCCTGCGAAAACCCGGGACGATGTGCCGGAGGTGACGACACCCGTCAGTCCGTTGCGTATCACCTCCATGTGCTCGGGCTTGAAGCCCAGGTTCAGGGGCTCGGTCGGGTTGACCTGTGTTTGGGCATGGCTCAAGGCGTCTTGCGTGGCCGTGACCACACGGGGCTTGAACTGCAGGCCGCCACTGGCCAGCGTGGCGGTGGCCGAAGCCAACTGCAGCATGGTGAAGGTGTTGTAGCCCTGGCCAATGCCCAGAGAAATGGTTTCGCCGCCATACCATTTCTTTTGTTCTGGCTTTTTGTAATATTTCCGCTTCCATTCTGTGCTGGGCAAAATGCCCCGCACCTCACCAGGCAGGTCGATGCCAGTGATCTGGCCAAAGCCCAGCGGCTTCATGAAGTCATGGATAACGTCCACCCCCATGTCATTGGCCAGCGAGTAGTAATAAACGTTGCTGGACAGCACGATCGATCGGACCATGTCGACGGGACCAAGACCGGCATCGCCGTGGCTGCGAAAAGTATGGCCGCCATACGTCCACGAACCCGCGTCGTTGACGATGGTGCTGGCGCTGCGTTTGCCGGTCGACAAGGCCGCCATCGCCATGAAGGGCTTGTAGGTGGAGCCCGGTGGGTAGGTGCCTCGCAAGGCCCGGTTCAGCAAGGGCTTGTCGATCGACTCGTTGAGCATTTGCCAGTTTTCGACATCAATGCCGTCGACAAACAAATTCGGATCAAAAGTGGGTTTGCTGACAAAGGCCAGCACCTCACCGGTGTTCGGGTCCAGCGCGACCAAGGCGCCGCGCCGGTTGCCAAACAAGTCTTCCACCATTTTTTGCAGCTGAATGTCAATCGACAAGACCACGTTCTGACCGGGTGTCGCCAGACGGCTCGACAAGCTGCGTGTGGCGCGTCCACCCGCCGAGGTTTCGACACGGTTCACCCCGGTGATGCCATGCAACTCACGCTCGTAGCGCTGCTCCACGCCGAGTTTGCCGATGTATTCGGTGCCACGGTAATTGCCTGCATCGTCGTCTTCTTCAATGCGCTCTTTTTCCTTGGCATTGATGCGGCCGATGTAGCCAACCACATGGCTGGCCAATTCACCGTAGGGGTATTGCCGAAACAGGCGCGCCTTGATTTCAACACCTGGAAAACGGTAACGCTGCGCGCTGAAACGGGCCACTTCCTCGTCACTCAAGCGGGTGCGAATGGGCAAGGAGTCAAAGCTGCGCGCGTCTTCACGCAAGCGTTTGAAGCGACGGCGGTCTTTGCCCTGAATGTCCACCACCTGGCCAAGGGCATCGATCGTGGCCTCCAGATCAAGCACTTGTGAGGGTGTGATCTCCAGGGTGTAGGCTGAATAGTTGCTGGCCAGCACCACACCATTGCGGTCCAGAATGGTGCCACGCGGCGGGACTGTCGGAATCACTGCGGTGCGGTTGCTTTCAGCCTGCTCCAACAAATCTTCATGGCGCACGATTTGCAAGTACGACAAGCGAGCAGCCACCAGGACAAAGCACACCAACACGACGATCTGAGCAATGGCCACCCGGCTGCGAAACCGGTGCAAATCGGCCTGACTATCCCGTAAATCGGCAAGTGAGGGCAGCCTGAGTGACATGGTCAAAGGGGACGGATGTTGTCGGGGTCAAAAGCGCGCCGCTGCGGCGCGAGTAACAAAGCTCCGATCAGCGGCCAAAGGGCCGCTTGCATGAGGGGGGCAAAAAGTTGCGTCCAGTGCGGCCAAGCATCCTGCACGATCAAACGGGTCACCCACTCCAGCAAAGCAGCTGCAACAAAAAGCGGAACAATTTGCAAGGCCTGCTCACGCAAGGGGAACCAAAGCAGCCGCCGCTGAATGGCAAGCGCCATGCCGCTCAGCACCACGTAAGACAAAGCATTTTGTCCCAGCAACGCTGATTCATGCACATCCAGCGCCAGTCCCAGCAAGAAAGCCAGCAACACCCCCACACGACGGGGCTGGTGAACATTCCAAAACACCACCACGATGGCCAAAACATCGGGTAACCAGCGCCAGCCCACCAAACCCAGCAACATGTTCAGCAGCAGGCCCACCACCACAGTCAAGGCAATGAAGCGAGGATTGGCGGGCAAGAGCAGTGGACGCCCTGCGGGCATGATCATGGCTTGGCTCCTGATGAAGGGGTGGGCAATGCAGCCGCAGTGGGTGCACGGCCCTTGCTGGGGCGTTTGGGCTCTGGAGCCGCCACGGGGGCGGCGGGCCATTCTTTTGCAGGCATCAGCACCAGCAAATGCCGACCTCGCGGTTTGGCCGCTGGGGTGGCATGAACACGGGCAAACGACGAATCCACTCGGCGGTCTATCTGGCTGATCTGTCCCACATGCAAACCAGGTGGGTAGACACCATCGATACCACTGGTGGTGAGCAAATCGCCTTGTTTGACATCAGTACCGGAGGGCATGAACTTCAGCTCAAGCGAGCCCCCTTGCATGGTCGGGTCACCCACTGCCACGTGGCGACTGCCCGTGCGGGCATTCATGACAGGAATGCTCTGGTCGCGGTCTGTCAGCAAGGTCACCTCACTGACCAGGGGGTACACCCGCGTGACTTGCCCGACCACACCCGCAGCATCGATGACTGCCGAGCCTTGCACGATGCCGGCGATTTGCCCCCGGTCCACCACGATGCGGTCGGTGTAGGGGTCTGCTGTGTTGTAAAGCACTTCCACGGCTTTGGTGGGCCCTGCGATTTGTTCACGCAACGCCAGCAACTCCCGCAACTGGGTGTTTTCTTGCGTCAACTGTTCGACTTGTTGCAAGCGTTGCGCCTGCGCGATGGCGCGTGTCTGAAAATTCTGAGCGGCATCTTGCGCCTCTTCCAGATTGCCAAAGTACTGCCCCACAGCGCCGACCGCACGCACCGGCTGCAAGGACAACCACTGAAAAGGCGCCAGCACGACGGCGATGCCGGCACGCAGCGGCTGCGAAATCCGAAAACGGTAATCGGAGGCCATCAACAAAACAGACAGCAGCGCGAGCAGAACCAATTTGGTGGTGGCTGACAGGCCCTGCCTAAAAATCGGCGGGGAACTGCGTTCAAGGGTTTCCAGAGCCATGAAAAAGTTGCGCCGGATTCTGGTTATAAAAAGCTGGAACCCTGGCTGCCATCAAGCAGCCCGGTGCATGGCTTATTCGCTGGTGAAGATGCTGCCCAGCTGGTCCATGCGCTCCAGCGCCATGCCACAACCACGGGCCACGCAGGTCAACGGGTCCTCGGCCACCAGCACCGGCAAACCGGTTTCTTCGGCCAGCAGGCGATCCAGGTCACGCAGCAAAGCGCCGCCCCCGGTGAGCATCATGCCGCGCTCGGCAATGTCGGCACCCAGTTCGGGTGGGGTGTGTTCCAGCGCTGTTTTCACGGCCGAGACAATCTGATTCAGCGGATCGGTCAGGGCTTCCAGAATTTCGTTGGAGCTGATGGTGAAGCTGCGCGGCACGCCTTCGGACAAGTTGCGGCCTTTGACTTCCATCTCCTTGACTTCGCTACCGGGAAAGGCCGAGCCAATGTTTTTCTTGATTGATTCGGCGGTGGGCTCACCGATCAACATGCCGTAATTGCGGCGGATGTAGCTGATGATGGCTTCGTCAAACTTGTCACCGCCCACGCGCACGCTGCCTTTGTAGACCATGCCACCCAGCGAAATGACGCCGACTTCCGTGGTGCCACCGCCAATGTCGACCACCATCGAGCCGGAAGCTGCCGAGACGGGCAAGCCCGCACCGATGGCCGCAGCCATGGGTTCTTCGATCAAATACACCTCAGAGGCGCCTGCCCCCAAAGCCGACTCACGGATGGCCCGGCGCTCGACCTGGGTGGAGCCGCAAGGCACACAAATGATGATGCGGGGGCTGGGGCGGAAGGTGCTGCGCGGGTGCACCATGCGGATGAACTGCTTGAGCATCTGCTCGGTCACGGTGAAGTCGGCGATCACGCCGTCTTTCATGGGGCGAATGGCTTCGATGTTGCCAGGCACCTTGCCCAGCATGGCCTTGGCTTCGTGGCCGACAGCTTGCAATGTTTTCTTGCCCTGAGGGCCACCTTCATGGCGAATGGCCACCACAGAAGGCTCGTCGAGAACGATGCCCTTGTCACGCACAAAAATCAGGGTGTTGGCCGTACCCAGGTCAATGGCCAGGTCGCTGGAGAAATAACGTCGAAACGAAGAAAACATAGAGGTCCTTTGACGCTCAACCCCAAAGCCCATCGGGTGGCATGCTGGGGTGGGCGTGGCTGTCAAATCTGGTGGGTCGCCAGGTCTCACTCAGATGACGAGAAGTGAGCAGCGACAAACACTGGATAATACCCGATCCCCCGGTAAAACAGGCGCTCTCGAGCCCCGTTTGAGCTGGAAAATACCGTCCCTTACAACTCTTTTCAAACCATGGCCCTGACCCCGCAGGATATTGCCCGGATCGCGAACCTCGCCCGGCTGGAACTCAAGCCCGACGAAAGCGAGCGCATGCTCACTCAAATCAATGGCTTTTTCGGCATCGTCGAAGCCATGCAGGCCGTGGACACCACCGGCATCGAGCCGATGGCGCACCCTGTTGCGGCCATCCAGGACATCACGCTGCGCCTGCGCCCTGACGTGGTGAGCGAGCCCAACCAACGCGATCTGAACCAGCGAAGCGCCCCCGCCGTAGAACGCGGCCTGTTCCTGGTCCCCAAAGTCATCGAGTAAGCCATGAGTGATCTGCACCAGCTCAGCGTGAAAGCGCTGTCCGACCTTTTGAAGTCCAGACAAGTCAGCGCAGTCGAAGTGGCCACGCGCTTTCTGGCCCGCACCGGCGGCAACCCGCACAACGCATTTCTGGACATTGACAGCGAAGTCACGCTGAGCCAGGCCCGCGCTTCAGACGCGAAACTGGCCGATGGCACAGCCGGGCCGCTGGAAGGCGTCCCCGTCGCGCACAAAGACGTGTTTGTGACCCGTGACTTTGTCACCACAGCGGGCTCGAAAATCCTGAGCGGCTACCGCTCACCGTTTGACGCCACCGTGGTGCAGCGCCTGCGCACAGCCGGCATGGTCACTTTGGGCAAACTCAACTGCGATGAATTCGCCATGGGCTCGGCCAACGAAAACTCGGCCTATGGCCCAGTGCAAAACCCCTGGGACACTTCGCGCGTGCCTGGCGGCTCGTCGGGTGGCAGCGCTGCTGTGGTGGCCGCAGGCCTGGCACCCGCCGCCACCGGCACCGACACGGGTGGTTCGATCCGCCAGCCCGCCAGTTTTTGTGGCATCACCGGTATCAAACCCACCTATGGCCGCGCCAGCCGTTACGGCATGATCGCCTACGCTTCCAGCCTCGACCAGGCCGGCCCCATGGCCCGCAGCGCCGAGGACTGCGCCTTGCTGCTGTCAGCCATGTGCGGCCCTGACCTTGACCGCGACTCGACCTCGCTGGACATGCCCGCCGAAGACTTCACGGCATCGCTGAACCGCCCGATCGAAGGCCTGCGCATTGGCGTGCCGAAAGAGTTTTTTGGCGAGGGTCTGGCGGCCGATGTGCGCGCCGCCGTGGACGGCGCCTTGCGCGAATGCGAAAAGCTGGGCGCCAAGCTGGTGCCCATCAGTTTGCCCCGCACCGAGTTGTCGATTCCGGTTTACTACATCATTGCTCCGGCCGAAGCCAGCTCGAACCTGAGCCGCTTTGACGGCGTGAAGTTCGGCCACCGCGCCAAGGACTACACCGACCTGGTGGACATGTACAAGAAGACGCGCGCTGAGGGTTTTGGCACCGAGGTCAAGCGCCGCATCATGACCGGTGCCTATGTGCTGAGCCATGGCTATTACGACGCCTATTACCTGCAAGCGCAAAAAATCCGCCGCATGATCGCCGACGATTTCCAGCGCGCCTTCACCGAATGCGATGTGATCGCCGGCCCTGTGGCCCCTTCGGTCGCCTGGAAGTTGGGCGAAAACGCGGGTGACCCAGTGGCTGATTACCTGGCCGACATCTTCACGCTACCGGCCTCGCTGGCCGGCTTGCCCGCGATGAGTGTGCCCGCAGGCTTTGGCGCGCAAGGCATGCCCGTTGGCCTGCAACTGATTGGCAACTACTTCAAGGAAGCCCAATTGCTGAACGCCGCTCACCGCCTGCAACAAGCCACCGACTTCCACCTTCGCCAGCCGGAGGGCATTTGAGATGACCGCTAAATTGGTTCAAGGCTACGAAGTCGTGATCGGCTTTGAAACACACACCCAACTCTCGACCCAGAGCAAAATTTTCAGCCGTGCCTCGGTGGCGTTTGGCGCCGAGCCCAACACGCAAGCCTGCGCGGTGGACATGGCCCTGCCCGGCACCCTGCCCGTGATGAACGTGGGCGCGGTCGAACGCGCCATCGAATTCGGTCTGGCCATCAATGCGCACATTGCAGAGCGCAGCGTCTTTGCGCGCAAAAATTACTTCTACCCCGACCTGCCCAAGGGCTACCAGATCAGCCAGTTCGAGATCCCGGTGGTGCAAGGCGGTGAGGTGTCGTTCTTCATGGAAGAAGGCCAAGAAACGGTGCGCAAAACGGTGCGACTGGAGCGTGCCCACCTGGAAGAAGATGCAGGCAAATCGCTGCACGAAGACTTCATTGGTCAATCGGGCATCGACCTGAACCGCGCCGGCACCCCGCTGCTGGAAATCGTGACCCAACCCGACATGCGCTCCAGCGACGAAGCTGTGGCCTATGCCAAAGAGCTGCACAAAATCGTCACCTGGATCGGCATCTGCGACGGCAACATGCAAGAAGGCAGCTTCCGCTGTGATGCCAACGTGTCGGTGCGCAAACCTGGTGCCGAGCTGGGCACGCGGCGCGAAATCAAGAACCTGAACAGCTTCAAGTTCATGCAGCAGGCCATCGACTACGAAGTGCGTTGGCAGATCGAGCAAATCGAAGACGGCCACGCCATCCAGCAAGCCACGGTGCTGTTTGACCCCGACACGGGTGAGACCCGCGCGATGCGCACCAAAGAAGACGCCGCCGACTACCGCTACTTCCCCGACCCGGACCTGCCGCCGCTGGTGATTGGCCGAGACTGGGTGGCGCGCGTGCGCAGTGAAATGGCCGAGCTGCCCCGCGTGATGGCCGAGCGCTTTGTACGCGACTACGCCTTGCCCGAATACGACGCCACGCAGCTGACCCAAAGCAAGGCGGTTGCCGCCTACTTTGAAGCCACCGCCAAAGCCTGCGGCCAGCCCAAGCTGGCCAGCAACTGGATCATGGGTGAGGTCTCACGGCGCCTGAACACCACTGAGATGGCCATCGAACAAGCCCCAGTCAACGCAGCCCAATTGGCCGCTCTGATCGGCCGCATCAGCGACAACACCATCAGCAACAACGCGGCGCGTCAAGTGTTTGATGCACTGTGGGCCGAGGGTGGCGATGTCGATGCCGTCATCGAAGCCAAAGGCCTCAAGCAGATGAACGACACCGGCGAGCTGGAAAAGATCATCGACGAGGTACTGGCCGCCAACCCCAAGAACGTGGAAGAGTTCAAGGCCGGCAACAGCAAAGCCCTGAACGGCCTGGTCGGCCCGATCATGAAGGCCAGCAAGGGCAAGGCCAATCCGGGGCAGGTGAATGCGTTGTTGATCAAGAAACTGGGGTGAGTGCCGCTTACAAGCACCCCTTCAATCAGGTTTAGAACCCTTGGCTCAATGTGCCAGCGGCACCACTTCCTGCTCGATCGCCCCGAACAAACTCTCGCCGTTTTGGCCCTTCATCTCGATGCGGATGGTGTCGCCGAACTTCATGAACTCGGTGCTGGGCTGGCCGTCCAGGATGGTTTCGATGGCGCGTTTTTCAGCGATGCAGCTGTAGCCCTTGGGCCATTCGGGTTGGCCATTGACGTCCACGCTCTTGTTGCTCACCGTGCCGCTGCCCACGATGGTGCCAGCACGCACGTTGCGGGTTTTGCAGATATGGGCGATCAGCTGGCCGAAGTGAAAAGTCATCTCGGGGCCCGCCTCGCACATGCCGACCTTGCGACCGTTCCAGGTGGACTCTAGCGTCAGGTGCAAGCGGCCGCCCTGCCAGGCTTCACCCAATTCATCGGGCGTCACGGCCACGGGGCTGAAGGCGGTGGCAGGCTTGCTCTGCAAGAAGCCAAAGCCTTTGGCCAGCTCGTTCGGAATCAGGTTGCGCAGGCTCACGTCGTTGGCCAGCATGACCAGGCGCACACCCTCAATGGCCTCGTCGGCGCTGGTCTGCATGGGCAAATCGCCGGTGATGACGGCAATTTCAGCTTCAAAGTCGATGCCAAAGGCTTCGCTGGCGCACACCACCGGGTCGCAAGGCCCGATGAAGTCATCACTGCCGCCTTGGTACATCAGGGGGTCGGTGTAAAAACTGCTGGGCACTTCCGAGTGACGCGCCGCACGGACCAACTCCACATGGTTGAGGTAGGCTGAGCCGTCTGCCCACTGGTAAGCGCGCGGCAGCGGGGCCATGCATTGCGCGGGGTCAAACGGAAAAGCATGGCGTGACTTGCCCTGGTTCAGCGTCGTGTACAGGTCCTCCAACTGGGGGGCTAGAAAGTTCCAGTCGTCCAGCACCTGTTGCAGTTTGCTGGCAATGCCGGTCGCATAATGAGCGGTGCTCAGGTCGCGCGAAACCACCACGAGTTGTCCGTCGCGTGAGCCGTCTTTGTAGGTCGCCAATTTCATCTTGAGTGTGTCCGTTCTGGTCGCCATGCACTACAGTGTGAAGCAGCGATAAGTTACGCATTGTTAAACTCGTTTAACTAAACGAAACAATATTCTAGGCGATATGGACACAGACAGCACAGACTCCCTTTCACAGCACAGCGACAAGGAACGTGCAGGCATTCAATCGGTTGAGGTCGGTTTTGCCCTGCTGGACGTGCTGGCGCAGGCACCAGGCCCCTTGATGCTGCGCGACCTGGCGGCCGCGGCCCACATGAGTGCCGCCAAAGCTCACCGCTATCTGGTCAGCTTCCAGCGCCTGGGCCTGGTGGTCCAAGACAGCACCAGCACCCGATACGAACTGGGCCCCGCCACTTTGCGCCTGGGCCTGGCCACCTTGTCTCGCCTCGATGCCGTCAAAATGGCCCGCGAGCGTTTGCCTGGCCTGATCGAGGTCACCGGCCACACCATGGCCTTGGCCGTCTGGGGCAATCGGGGGCCGACCCTCGTGCATTGGCAAGAAACACCGCTGGCCATGCCGGTCAGTTTGCGGCTGGGGGATGTGATGCCGCTGCTGTCGTCGGCCACGGGTCGCTGCTTTGCCGCGTTCAACAGCCACGGCAGTGCGGCCGACAAAACAGGCCCCATGATCGAGCAAGAGTTGGCTGTGGCCCGCAAACTGGGACGCAGCGACTTGCCCAGCACCCACGCCCAAGTGCAGGCCATGGTGAAAGAAACGCGCCAACAAGGCTTGGGCCGCGTGGTGAATGTCTTGTTGCCCGGCATTTCAGGGTTTTGCGCCCCCGTGTTTGACGCAGATGGGCATTTGGCACTGGGCGTGGTGTCGCTGGGTTCATCGGCCACGCTGGACACCGCCTGGGACGGGCCGATCGCTCAACACCTGCGTCAATTTGCCCAGCAACTTTCAGCCGATCTGGGCTGGCGTGCCTGCTGAAGGGTGATGCCCGTGGTGCGCTCACCCCCCATCACCGCGGCCGCACCGAATGGGGCGCAACGCCCTTCGCGCCGCACCCTGGGTTGGCTGGCGGCCTTGGTGCTGGCCCTTCACCTGGCATTGCTCTTGAGCCTAACAGGCGCCATGGACTGGCGGCTTCAAACGGCCGAGGCCATCCGCGTAGCCCCCCTGCAAACCCGCTGGATACCCCCTTCGCCCGATCAATCCGCCCTGGTCACAAAAGTTGCACCCGCCGCGCCCCGCACGCGCGTGGCGACCGTGGCCAAAGCCAAGCCAGCAGCCGATCCAGCCCCCGCCGTCTCAGGCCAAGCCCAAGAACGGGTGGTGCCACCCGAACAGCCCCCTGCCGAAGAAACGGTATCGGTTCCAGAGCAAAGCCTGGCGCAAGCGGCAATCACCAATCCCCCACCAGCAGCTGAGCCAGCATCTTCGCCAGCCGTTGAGCCGACAGCTGAGTCAACAGAGGCAACGCCCGCTGCACCGGCCGCTGTGTCCGATGCGGCCAGCAGCGCCGCACCCACACCACCCACTGCGGCCAACGCCTCACTGCCGCCCATTCCAGTGGGGGCCTTGCCGCCGCCGGTCTTGCTGAGCTACCGTTTAACGGGCCAAGAAAAAGGGATCAACTACCACGCCAATGGCGAGCTGAGGTGGCAACACAACGAGGCCGCTTATGCGCTGAGTCTGTCGGTCAGGGCTTTTTTAGTGGGCTCACGCCATTGGCGCAGTCAGGGGAACATCACCAGCGAAGGCCTGGCCCCCACGCGCTTTTCAGACAGTTGGCGCAACGAGCGTGCAGCCCACTTTGACCGTACACAGAACCGGGTAGTCTTCAGCACCAACGCGCCCGTCGCAGCGCTCGAACCGGGCGCACAAGACCAGATCAGTCTTTATGTGCAACTGGCTGCCGCGATGGCGGGTGGCCCCCAACGCTTTCAGCCGGGCACGCGTTTGCAAGTTCAGACCGCCACCACCCGGGACGCCTTGCCCTGGCTGCTGACCCTGGGCTCGCCCGAAACCTTGGTGCTCGATGGTCAAACCCTGCCCACCGTCAAATGGGTCTGCCAGCCG
>NZ_JBIKHV010000130.1:0-4976 GCF_044361985.1 Limnohabitans sp.
ATTGGCGGTGTTTCCCCGGTGGCGCACCTCAACCCGCCTGTCACCTTGCTCGACCAGGACCTGTGGCGCTTTGCAGTGGTCTGGGCCGCGGCAGGTCACCCGCATGGCGTTTTTCAGTTGCAACCGGAGGACCTGAAGAACCTGACCGGTGCACCGGTGGTGGATGTGGTTCAGGCTACCTCAGAGGTGGCTGCATGAGCGAGCACTACTGGAAAAAACTGGCTGAGCGTGCTGCCCAGGTGCTGGCCCAGCCGGAGCCGCCGACGCCCAATTCAGTGCCATCGCCTTGTGTCTCGCTGTGCCTGATGCACCCCGGTGCGGGCTGGTGTGACGGTTGCTTGCGCACGCTGCCCGAAATCGGCGGCTGGAGCCGCGCCAGCGACGAGGAAAAACGCTTGGTGTGGTCGCAGATTCCTGAGCGCTTATTGAAGCGCCAGGCGACTGACCGCTGAGTCCCCCCACTTTTGGCCCACGGCCCAGAGCCCCATGAAAACCATCCACTTCTACCTGGACTTTATTTCGCCCTACGCCTGGCTGGCATTCGACGCCTTGCCTCAAAGCTTGCAGGGCATCAGTTACCGCGTGGTGCACAAGCCGGTGGTGTTGGGCGCCATGCTCAAACACCATGGGCAGTTGGGTCCGGCAGAGATTCCCG
The DNA here is from genome assembly GCF_044361985.1 of Limnohabitans sp. Lineage (GTDB taxonomy): Bacteria > Pseudomonadota > Gammaproteobacteria > Burkholderiales > Burkholderiaceae_C > Limnohabitans_A. The sequence goes on from NZ_JBIKHV010000130.1 coordinate 656, forward strand.
CCAAGCGCGACTGGGCCTACCGCCAAGTGCAATGGCAGGCACGTGTTCAGGGCACCCCGTTACAGCTGCCCGCCAGCCACCCGTTCAATTCGTTGGGCTTGTTGCGCCTGGCCACGGCTTGCGATGCGGCAGGCGAGCCCAACCGGTTTGTGTGCGAAAAGATTTTTCGGCATGTCTGGTGCAGCGGTTTGGAGGCGGCCGACGCAGAACGCCTGGCCACCTTGAGCGCCGATCTGGCACCGAGGGCGGATGTCGGCAGCGACGAAGTCAAGAAGCTCTTGAAGAACAACACCGATGAAGCCTTGGCACTGAACTTGTTTGGCGTGCCCAGTTTTGTGGTGAACGGACAGGTGTTCTGGGGCAGTGATGCTTTGCCCATGCTGCGGGCGTATTTGCAGGGTGACCCCTGGTTCCAGTCGACCGACTGGACCAGCGTGGCGCAGCTGCCCGTGGGCATTCAGCGCAAGCTCTGAGGCGGTGTTATTTAAAAGTTGCAGTTGGCGTTAAAAAAATCACTTTGACGAGGACGGCATGTCATCGCCCTGGTCATGCAATTCTTTTTCCCAGCGGTTCATCAGCCAGGCGAACAGCACCACCATCGCTAGAAAGATCAGGAATGAGCCTTGCGCGGCCATCCAGAAATGAAAGGGCCATCCCCACACCTCAAACGAAAGACTGCGCGCAAAAAATGCGGGTCCAAAACTTGTCAAGGCCCACAGCAGCAGCAACAGCCATGTCAATCGCCATTTGCGTTTGTTCAGGGCGAGCGAGTGTGTTGTTTTGGTCATCACCCAGCATAGAGACAAAACAGGTCCACAAGATCTGGGTGTTTTCCCTTGAGCCCATGAAAAAAGCCCACCGAGAAAAAGAAAAAACCCGATCGCGTGAAGCGACCGGGTTTTTTGGAAGGGGTCAGCTTGGCAAGACAGGCCTTGCCAATCTGGACCTTTTAATGAGCAGCACTACCTTGTGAGGTCGAACCGTCAAAGCTTGGGAAGCGGACGTTCTCCACCAAGTCCTGAACTTCTTTGTCGGGTGCCTTGGTCAGCAGCGAAACAATGATGATCACCGCGAAGCCCAGTGGCACACCAAAGATGCCCGCCGAGATCGGGGCAATGTCCCACCAGGTGTTGGCCTTCAGGATTTCAGGCGTGAGCGATCCTTCATGGAACAAGCCGTACATCCAGGGATGTGTTTTGAGCATGTAGTAGAACGAGATGCCCAAACCAGCCACCATGCCCAGCGACGCGCCCCACTTGTTGGCACGCTTCCAGAAGATGCCAAGGGTCAACGCCGGGAAGAAGGCTGCCGCAGCAAACGAGAAGGCCGCAGACACCAAGAACAAAATGTCCGCCATGCGCAGGGATGCGACATAAGCCGCAGCCAAGGCCACGAACACCAAAAGGACTTTGGAGATCGTCACGCGACGGTTGGCCGAGGCGTTCGGGTCAATCACTTTGTAGTAAACGTCGTGCGACAAGGCGTTGGCAATGGTCAGCAACAAGCCATCGGCCGTGGACAAAGCCGCAGCCAAACCACCCGCTGCCACCAAACCAGAAATCACGAACGGCAAGCCGCCGATTTCAGGAGTGGCCAACACCACGATGTCACCGCCCAAGCGGATCTCTGCCAGTTGCAAGATGCCATCTTTGTTGATGTCAGCCACCGCCATCAGCGTGGGGTCGACCACGTTCCAGCGTGCAATCCATCCCGGCAATTGGTCCATGGGCGTGCCGACCAAGAGCGTGTAGATGTCAAACTTGACCAGCACTGCCAAAGCAGGCGCGGTGAAGTACAACAAAGAGATGAAGAACAGCGACCAAGCCACCGACTCACGCGCTGCACGCACCGAGGGCACGGTGTAGAAGCGCATCAGGATGTGTGGCAGCGCAGCCGTACCAATCATCAAACAGAACACCAAGGCCAAGAAGTTTTTGCGAGAAACATCTCGAGCCGCGTCGTCTTTGCCTGGGAAAGGCTCAGCATGGCGCAGGGGGGGCGCTGCACGGGCAGCGTTGGTCGTGCGCGCAGCGGTGTAAGCCGCTTTGGCAGCCGCTTCGTCTTTGGGCAAAGCGGCCACAGCAGCTTCAGCGGCCTTGATGTCAGCAGCCGGCGCGTTGGCGGCCTTCAGCTCTTCCAGCTTTTTGGTGGCTGCTTCTTTGTCAGCGGCCATGGCTGCTGGCACATCTTTCAGCTTTTCAACGGCTGCGTCAGAGCGTGCTTTGAAGATACCGCGAACTTCGAGTTCTTTGGGGTCTTTCAGCAATTGCTCTTCTTTGGCCGTGACTTTTTGAAGCAGATAGCCATAAGATATCTGAGGCACGGGGTTGCTGGTGTGTTTCACCGACAACCAAACCACCGGGATCATGTAGGCGACGATCAAGATCAAATATTGTGCCACCTGAGTCCATGTCACTGCGCGCATACCGCCCAAGAACGAGCAGACCAAAATGCCAGCCAAGCCGACATACACACCCACGTCGAAGGACAGGCCCGTCAGGCGGGCTGTGATCAAGCCCACGCCGAAGATCTGCGCCACCACGTAAACGAAGGACACCAAGATGGCCGCAAACACGCCAATCAGGCGAGGCATGTTGCCGCCGTAGCGTGCGCCCAAAAAGTCGGGAATGGTGAACTGGCCAAACTTACGCAAGTAAGGGGCCAAGAACAAAGCCACCAAACAGTAACCGCCGGTCCAGCCCAGAATGAAGGCCAAACCGCCGTAACCTGTCAGGTAAAGCGTACCGGCCATGCCGATGAACGAAGCCGCCGACATCCAGTCGGAGCCTGTAGCCATGCCGTTGTAGATGGCGGGCACACGGCGACCGGCCACATAGTATTCGGCCGCGTCGTTGGTGCGACTCATCACACCAATACCGCCGTACAAGAGCACGGTGGCCGCCAAGAAGGCATAGCCGATGTACTCTTTGGGCATGCCCATCTGCTCAAGAACAGCGAGCACGATGACGAAGGCTGCAAAGCCACCGCCGTAGAACAAGAAAACTTTGTTCAGAGACTTCTGAAACTGGCCTTGGGTTTGGCCTTCCCCACCGAAAACGCTCATGATTCATCTCCTTCAGAAACGCCATATTCCTTGTCAAGCTTGTTCATATAGCGTGCGTAGTACCAAATGATCAGGCAATAGACGATCAATGCGCCCTGGGCAGCGACCCAAAACGAGAATGGCCAGCCAAAAAAGCTGAACGTCAAATCACGCGAAAAGTACAAAAGTACGAACGTGACAAAGAACCACAAGGCCAGCAAGAGCCCCGTGATCCTTAAGTTTTTGCCCCAGTATTCCTGGTGCCTTGCAGTGAGCTGCATCATCGTCTCCTTATTGTTGAAAAACCAAACTACCGACTGTCAAACTTTCATTCAAAGCCAAGGCTTTTGGGGCTTGAATCTCAAACCGAGCTGTCCAATTTCAAACCTGTTTCTCTTTCGAGTTGCGCGGCCACCTTGGGCTCGAAACTCTTTAAATGGCGCATGACTTGCAGGGCTTTTTCGGGTTCCTGCATTTCCATGTGGACCCGAGCCATTTGGTACCAAGCGTAGGGACTCATCGATTGCAACTGGGTGTTGCGCTCGAAAGCCACCAAGGACTCGGCAAAGCGTTGCTGACGCACCAGTGCCAAACCCAGGCCATACCAAGCCCGGTCCATTTTTTCGTCGATTGCAACGGCCGCTCTGAAGGCGATTTCCGCGTCTTGGCTGCGCCCCAGTTCTTCGCAAACAAAGCCCACGTTGAAGTGGGCATTGGCATTGGCCGGGGTTTGCACCAGAGCGCGTTCAAAAAATCCTAAAGACTGAATCAAGCGGCGATCGTTCAACGCCTCGAAACCCAGGCTGTTGAGTGCCAAAACATCGTCTGGATGGATCTCGAGGATGTCTTGAAACAAAACGTGGGCTTTGCTGCGCAATCCCAATACCAAAAGGGCCTTGGCTTGAAGACGTAACCAAAAACACCTGCTGCGACTTGAGGTGTTCGCGCTTGCGGGAGAGAGATGGCTTTTCACTGACATGATGCAACTCCCAACTCTAGGCAAATGTCTATTTTTAATTGCACCACCAAGACCCAAGCGATCAAAAGCCAACTGCTGGTGGCCAAAGGGATGTGCTGGTCCAGGATCAGTTTGGGACTGATTTTGCGTGTCAGCCAAAGTGCAGGCTTGGAGGCCACATCCAACAGTTGCCAAAACACATTGTGGTCACGGTTGGCGCCGGCCAACAATCCCAGCAAGAAACGCCCAACGATGAACATGAGAGAGAGTTCAATCAGACTCTTGGCAATGACGACAGCAAGCAACATGGGCTTTATTGG
>NZ_JBIKHV010000131.1:0-4940 GCF_044361985.1 Limnohabitans sp.
CCGGAGTGTGCCGGTGGATGCTGTACCGCCACCGCTGCCGCCGCAAGCCAGCAGGCCTGAGGCCACAAGCCCCATTCCTGTCCAAGACAAAATTCTGACAAGCCGGGATGGATGGTTTGCGCGCATACTGATCCTCATGAAATTGATGGAGTGAATTCAGGCTGTGGCCCAAGTTCATCCTCTGGCATTTCATGCACAAGCGCATGTACCCATGGGTCTGTTTTTCATAACCTGATGGAATACACCCAACGACATAAGTGTCTACACCCAACAGCCTGAAGGGCTACACCCTGCGTGGGGTGCAGACAGGCATGGTGTTACAAAAAATCAGACCAGAGGCACGGTGAGTTGTTGGATCACCCCGGCCGTGTCCGGACGCACGCCACGCCACCAGGCAAATGCCTCAGCGGCCTGCTCGGCCAGCATGCCCACGCCATCGGCCAGGCGCGTGACGCCAGCTTGTTGCGCCAGTTTCAGGAAGGGCGTGAGGCCCTTGCCGTAGGTCAGGTCATAGGCCAGACAGTCGGGTGAAAAAACACTGGGCGGCAAAGGTGGCAGCTCGGCAGTCAGGCTGGACGAACTGGCGTTCAGCACCACGTCAAAAACCCCCACCACATCGGCGTAAGCGGCCGCATGCACAGGCACCTTGCCACTTTGGTGTTGCTGGGCTAGCGCGGCCAATGCTTGCGCCTTGGACACCGTCCGGTTGACGATCACCAGCTCGGCAGGCTGCTCGGCCAACAGGGGCAGCAACGCGCCACGGGTCGCACCGCCCGCGCCCAGAATCAAGACACGTCTTCCCTTGATCGGACAGCCCAGGTTGTGCACCAGATCGCGCACCAGGCCCACGCCGTCAAAGTTCTCCGCATGGACCTTGTCGCCCTCAAACTTCAGGGCGTTGACAGCCCCTGCCATCTGCGCGCTGGGTGCCAGATCGGTGGCGTAGGCAAAGGCATCGAGCTTGAAGGGCGCGGTCACGTTCATGCCTCGACCACCCGCTGCACGAAACGCATCCACCGCTGCGGCAAAACCGCCCAGGGGCGCCAGCAGTTTGGTGTAGTCGATGTCCTGCCCGGTGACCTTGGCAAAAGCGCTGTGGATCTGCGGTGACTTGCTTTGCGCGATGGGGTTGCCGATGACGGCGTAACGGTCGGTCATGAAGAAGTTTTTTCTAAAAACAATGACGTGATCTTATCGTCCCCGGCACCTGAGCAATGGGCCTGCCAAGCCGTCACCCCCATCGGGCGCCCTTCAAAAAGTCAGTGTCGCCCCACCAGGCGGTAAATGACGCCCCCCAAAACCGCCACGCCCAACGCCGCCAGCATCAAGGCGTAGGGCAACCAGCCACGGTCCACGCTCTGGGCTACCAGCAGCACGCCGGTCGACTGGCCAAAAAACAGCAGGCAGGCGAACAAGGTCACCGCCGTACCGCGAGAGGCGGGGGCCATTTGTGTCGCCTGGACCTGCAATGTGTTGTGCAACATGTAAAAGCCAAAGCCCGTGACGAAGCAGCCCAGCATGCCCAGCACCGGCTGGTTGGCCCAAGCCACCGTGAGCATGCCCAGCGCGATGCAGGCGGTGCCAGTTCTGACCAGGCCGCGCTCGCCGCCCAGCCAACCCATCCAACGCCGTGCCAGCTGGCTGTAGACCAAGCCCCCCACGCCGTAAAGCATCATCACCGAGCCGGCAAAGACCAGGCTCATGTCGTATTGCTCGTGCAAATGGGTGGGGATGAAGGCCATGGCGCCAAAAACCAAGGCCCCCTCGATGGACGTCACTGCCAGGACCTGACGCACACGCTTCATGCGAAGGATCTGGAAGGTGTTGGCAAAGTACGCCTTGAAACTGGTGCCGCCGACGGCAGATGCTTGCGCAGGTGCGTTGCGAAACTTGCGCCACAGCATGAAGGCGGCAACTGAAAACACCGCAGACAACATGGCAAAAGCACTGCGCCAGCCCAGATGCTCGGCCGCAAAGCCCCCGAACCACAAGCCGGCCATCATGCCGCTGACGGTGTAGCCCATGAACCTGGCCAGGGTTTCCTGGCGGCGGTCGTAGGCCACCTGATCACCAATCCAGGCCATGGACAGCGGGATGATGCCTGCAGCCGCAGCGCCCATGAAGCCGCGCATGACCACCAACAGCGAAAGGTCTGACGCCATGCTGGTGATGGCACTGAACACCGCGCAGGCCAGCACCGCCAACGAGATCACACGCAATTTACCGAAACGGTCTCCCAGCGGCCCGTAAAACAATTGCAACACCCCATAGCACACGGCAAACACAGAGACCACACGCGATGCATCACCCGTGGTGACCTGGAACTCTTGCCCCAGCACCACCAGCATCGGGTCGCACAGGCGCATCGAGGCCATGCTGGCAAAGCCCGCCAAGCCCATCACACGCAAGCTGTTGCGTTCAGCTTGCGCTGTGAATGTCATCGGTCAGCCCATCAGTTGTTGTTCCAGATCGTGCAGGACCTGGTAGCAAGGCAGCACTTGCGCGATGCTCGAGTTTGGCTCGCGGCCTTGCTGGATCGCCGAGAAAAATTCGCGATCTTGCAACTCGATGCCGTTCATGGACACGGCCACTTGGGACACATCGATTTTTTCTTCCTTGCCCGTGAAGAGATCGTCGTAACGCGCCAGGTAGGTGCCGGTGTCGCCGATGTAGCGAAAGTAAGTGCCCAGCGGCCCATCGTTGTTGAAGCTCAGGCTGAGTGTGCAGAGTGCACCATTGGCGGCCTTGAGCTGGATGCTCATGTCCATGGCGATGCCCAACGCAGGGTGAATCGGGCCCTGGATGGCATTGGCCTTCACGATGGGGCTGCCGCACTGGTAGGCGAACAGGTCCACCGTGTGGGCAGCGTGGTGCCACAGCAGATGGTCGGTCCAGCTGCGGGCCTGGCCCAGCGCGTTCATGTTGGTGCGCCGAAAGAAATAGGTCTGCACATCCATTTGCTGAATGTTGAGATCCCCGGCCTGGACCTTGTTGTGCACCCACTGGTGGCTGGGGTTAAAGCGGCGGGTGTGCCCCACCATGGCCACCAAGCCGGTTTGTTGTTGCACGCGCAAGACTTCCTGGCCGTCTTGGTAGACATCACACAGCGGAATCTCCACCTGCACATGTTTGCCGGCTTTCAGGCAAGCCAGGGTCTGGCTGGCGTGCATTTGCGTGGGGGTGCACAAAATCACCGCAGCCACCTCTTTCAAAGCCAGTGATTCGTTCAGGTCGGTGGTGGCATGTGCAATGCCGTATTTGGCAGCGACTTCTTTGGTTTTTTCGATGTCACGGCTGATCAGCGACACGACCTCGACGCCGTCGATGTTTCGGATGCCGTCCAGGTGCTTGATGCCGAAGGCACCGGCGCCAGCCAGGGCGACTTTGATGGTTTTGCTCATGGGTATTGCCTTTCTGTGAAAACTATTTGAGTTTGAAGATGTTGCGCAGGGCCAAATCACGGTTCTCACCCAGCGCATTGCTCTTCAAAGCCAGTGCCCAAAACCCCGCCTTGCGGATGGTGTCTGGCGTGCCGTTGGCCGGATTGCGAAAAATCTCACGGATGGTTTCGCGTACGGGGGTGCCGTTGATTTCAAGCGGCAGTGTTTCGAAGTCGGGGTGATTTCTCATGCCCTCCCCCTCTGCGTCAGTTGAGCGCTTGCCCTGCGAAGTTCATTGGTTATTTGCTCAGCACTGGGCAACAGGGTTTGGTACCTCGCAGCAAGCACTTTGTTGGGCAAGCCTTCCAACGCATAGTGCGCTTGGGCTGCGCCCTTTTGACTGCACAAGATGATGCCCACGGGCGGGTTCTCTCCTTCACGCATCCAATGGGCTTTAGCGTAGTTCAGGTACATGTGCATTTGCCCAGCATCGGCGTGGCTGAATTTTCCGAGTTTGAGGTCGATCAGCACCAGGCATTGCAGAGCCCGATGGTAAAAGACCAAGTCAACGCGGAACCACTCATCATCGAGGCGTAAGCGTTTTTGGCGACCCACGAAGGCAAAGTCGTCGCCCAATTCAAGCAGGAAATCTTCCAACCTATGGATCAGCGCTTCTTCAAGATCGCTTTCGCTGTACTCGTCTTTGAGATCAAGAAACTCCAACACATACGGATCCTTGATGATGGTGTCTAGTCCCATCATGTCTTCAGGCTTGGGCTGAGCGCCTTTGCTGAGCATGGCCTTTTTATCTTTGGAAAGCAGGCTGCGCTCAAAAAACTGGCTATCAATTTGACGCTTGAGTTGCCGTACGCTCCAGCCGCCACGCAGGGCTTCGTGTTCGTAGAACTGACGGGACTCTTCCCCGTCGACCGACAAGAGGCACACATAAGCCGACCATGGCAGGGGAAAGGCGTGTGCAAGGTCTTTCAGGATGAATGGGCCAGACGGTGTTTCACGGATGGGGGCGCGAATCGCAGAAATTTCATCGATTCCAGATTTTGCAGACACTGTCTGCAAAATCTTCTCGTACGACCATCCCATGTGAAAAGCCCGCATCTGCGCTAAGTTGCGCGCACCAAACCCCCGCCCAAACTCCACCGTCAAATCCACTGCCAGTTGTTGGATTAGTTGTTCACCATAAGCCGCCCGGCGCTTGCCCTTTTGCTCGGCTTCAACAATGCGCCGCCCCACCTCCCAATAACTCGCTGTCATCACCGCATTGACACTTCGCACCGCAACTGTTCGGGCTTGGCGCAGTAAATCTGCGATGTTAGCTTGCAGGTTTTGGTAGTTTTTTGTGTTGTTCATGGGAACTTACTCACCTTGTTTTTTGTCATTTAGACGAGGAATTACTCTCGAAAATTATGACTTTTATGATATATAACAAGAATAAACGAACTCATTAATAACCAAACCGGGACTCAGTTGTTCTCAAGAATGACATGCCCCACCGCCGTGTTGCTGGCAGGCACATGGTAGAAGCGGTGGAGCAGCTTGGGG
>NZ_JBIKHV010000132.1:0-4925 GCF_044361985.1 Limnohabitans sp.
GTGGGCTGCCTAGTCACGTACCAGGTCAAGGATGAAAAAATCATCAGCGTCAAAGGCCGGGAAGGCCCGGCCAATGAAGGGCGTTTGTGCGTCAAGGGCCGATTCGGCATGGACTACATCCACAGCCCCGACCGCATCACAAAACCGCTCATCCGCAAGGCGGGCGTTGCCAAAGACCTGAGCCTGCTGGAGGGCCACACCGAATGGCGTGAGGTGTTCCGAGAAGCCACTTGGGATGAAGCCCTGGCGTTGGCAACCCAACCACTGAATGCGCTGCGTGAACAACACGGGCCCAAGTCGCTCGCCGGTTTTGGCTCGGCCAAGGGCAGCAACGAAGAGGCTTATCTTTTCCAGAAACTGGTGCGAACCGGCTTTGGCAGCAACAACGTGGACCACTGCACCCGCCTTTGCCATGCATCGAGCGTGGCGGCTTTGCTGGAAGGCGTCGGCTCGGGTGCAGTCAGCAACCCGGTGCGCGATGTCGAGCACTCGGACCTCATCCTTGTCATTGGCTCCAACCCCACGTCCAATCACCCGGTCGCCGCCACCTGGATGAAGAACGCAGCCCAACGCGGCACCCGCATCGTGCTGGCCGATCCGCGCATCACAGACCTCAGTCGCCATGCCTGGCGCACACTGCCCTTCAAGGCCGACACCGATGTGGCCCTGCTCAACGCGATGTTGAACGTCATCGTGGAAGAAAACTTGTGCGACGAACAGTTCTTGCGCGAACGTGCCGACAACGTGGCTGAACTCAAGGCCCATGTGCGCGATTACACGCCGGAAGCCATGAGCGCTGTTTGCGGCATCCCCGCCGAGACCATCCGCGAAGTGGCACGGGCCTATGCCAAGGCCAAGGCCGCCATGATCTTGTGGGGCATGGGCATCAGCCAGCACGTGCACGGCACTGACAATGTGCGCTGTCTGATCGCGCTGGCCAGCATCGCCGGCCAGATCGGCCGCCCCGGCACTGGCCTGCACCCCTTGCGAGGCCAAAACAATGTGCAAGGCGCAAGCGACGCAGGCCTGATCCCGATGATGTACCCCAACTACCAGCGGGTGAGTGACAAGACCGCACACGACTGGTTCGAGAAATTTTGGGAGACGAAACTCGACGACCAGCCCGGCTACACCGTGGTCGAAATCATGCACAAGGCGCTGGCACCTGACAGTGACCCGCACAAGGTGCGCGGGATGTACATCATGGGGGAGAACCCGGCCATGAGCGACCCCGATCTGAACCACGCCCGCCATGCGCTGGCCAGCTTGGCGCACTTGGTGGTGCAAGACATCTTTTTGACCGAAACAGCCTGGCTGGCCGATGTGGTGCTGCCCGCCGGTGCCTGGCCCGAAAAAACCGGAACCGTCAGCAACACCGACCGCACGGTGCAGATGGGGCGCCAGGCTTTGCTGCCGCCGGGCGATGCCAAACCCGATTTGTGGATCATCCAGCAGATCGCACAGCGCATGGGTCTGAACTGGGCGTATGCGGGGGCGCACGAAGGTGTGGCCGCCGTGTACGAAGAAATGCGCCAGGCCATGGCCCCGGCCATTGGCGGCATCGACTGGGGGCGCCTGAACGCAGGCTCGGTCACCTACCCTTGTGTCAGTGCCGACGACCCCGGCCAAGCCATCGTGTTCCATGACCACTTTCCCACCAAAGATGGCCGCGTCTGGCTGGTGCCTGTGGGCCTGATTGCGGCCAATGAGCAACCCGATGCCGAGTACCCCATGGTACTCATCACCGGGCGCCAACTGGAGCACTGGCACACCGGCAGCATGACACGCCGCGCCAGCGTGCTCGATGCGCTGGAACCTGCGGCCACGGCGTCGATGTGCGCTGCGGACATGGCGCGTTTGAACCTGCAGCCCGGGCAACGCATCCGTCTGTCCTCGCGTCGCGGTGCGCTGGAGCTGTCGCTGCGCCAGGACGAAGGCACGCCCGTGGGCACTGTGTTCATGCCCTTTGCTTATGTGGAGGCGGCGGCGAACGAGTTGACCAACGCCGCGCTTGACCCGTTTGGCAAGATCCCTGAATTCAAGTTCTGTGCAGTCCGGGTCGAGGCCGCTTTGCTTGAGCCGTTGACTGTTTGACGCCTTGTTCAAGGGGCTATCCAGTGGCTTCCCGATAACGTGAAATCCGGGAACGGGCCACTTCGGGCCTGGCATGAAGGGGCCGCACGTGCCGGACAACTTGGCACCTTTTCAAGAAGGCTTGGGCCAGGTACGCTATTCTTCATACGCCTGCCGTGACATGAGGACGTGCTGGCATCTTGCCTTTTCATTTCTCCAGGAGTTTGCTGTCCATGTCTTCACGTCCACAAATCGATGTGGCTGTCCTGATGCGCCGAGAGGCCGTGCAAGGGCCCATGTCGCGCTGGCAAGCCTGGCGCTGGGTGCTGGCCGATGTGGTGCCCCATGAGACTGGTTTTGGCACTGCTGCGCGCAACTTGCGTCAGACGGAGAGCGAGTCACTTTGGTTGTACCCGGCTTGGGGGGTGACACTTTTCAGCGACGATGCCGAAGGCTATTGGCTCAACGCCACCTCGCCCACGCCCTGCTACTTCGTGATGTGGCGGCTCATCGACACCCAAGATGGGGGTGAGCCCATGGCCGTTCCGCAAGCGGTAAGCCTGAGCTACCACGATGCAGGTCGATGGCTTGATGCGCAAGAAACCGTCGAAACCGTTCCTGCCCCTGCTGAAGTGGTCGCCTGGATGCAATCTTTTGCAGCGCAGCACTTTGTGCCTGAAGAGAAAAAACGCCAGCGTCCACAAAGCTTCCAGCGCCTGACCGATCGTTTTGGCCAACCGGTCTCGGTCAGCACCGACAGCAAACGCAAGGGCGCAAGGCCCGGGCCATGAGCGACGCTTTTTTCAGCCGCTGGTCGCGCCGCAAACAAGGTCTTGAGACAGGCGAGGCGCCGCAACCCGAACCAGCTAAGCCCCTGGCACCCGGAGTCCAAGCTGGGGCCAATCCTTCAACGCTGGCTGCTGCCCAGCAGTCGCCAACGGCCTTGCGCAAGTCCGATGCGGCTCCAAGCACACCACCTGCCGATGGCCAACAGCAGCCCCCCTTGCCCACCCTGGAGGATGTGCAGAGCCTGACTCCAAGCTCGGATTTTCAGACCTACATGCGCGATGGCGTACCCGGCGAGGTGCGCAACGCCGCCATGAAAAAACTGTTCACCGATCCCCACTTCAATGTGATGGATGGTCTGGATATTTACATTGGCGACTACAACACGCCAGACCCCCTGCCGGCAGGCATGCTCGAGAAAATGGTCGGAGCAGAGTTCTTGAATCTGTTCCCGAAAAACCCCCCAAACAGCCCACTTCAGACCTCTGGGGTCGACACACAGGAAAACCCTGATCAAAGTCCCGATGCGACAGAAGGCTCGCCAGTTGTGGCACAGTCGCCGCAATCACAGACCCCATCTGCACTGCAGGCCACACCGCCACCCCAGGCAACCGTACCGACTGAACATGACCACTCTGATTTGCAATTGCAACCAAACCATGCCCCTGCAGGTCCAGGCTCTGGGCAAAGCACTGGGTGAAGACTTAACGCTGCACACCAGCCTGTGCCGCCGGGAAGCCGGAAACTTTCAAAAAGCCGTGAAAACCGGCGAGACCTTGGTGGTGGCTTGTACCCAAGAAAAGCGCCTGTTCTCAGAGCTGGCCGAGCAGACCGAGGGGGCCATCTCGCCAATCCGCTTCGTCAACATTCGCGAAACTGGCGGTTGGGGCCGCGAGGCCGAACACGCCACGCCCAAAATGGCCGCCTTGCTGGCGGCAGCCCGTTTGCCCGAGCCCGAGCCTGTGCCCACCGTGACCTACAAAAGTTCGGGCCGAGTTTTGGTCATGGGCGCGCTCGATGCTGCCGAACGCGCCGCCAGTTTTTTATCCGATGCGATGCAGGTCACCATTTGGTCAGAAGGTCCGGGTAACGCCGGAGGCAGCCAGGAGCGGCGCTTTCCAGTGCTGGCAGGGCGCTTGCAAAGCCTGAAAGGTTGGCTCGGGGCGTTTGATGTGTCGTGGGACGCCAGCAATCCGATTGACCTGGACTTGTGTACCCGCTGCAATGCCTGCGTCGCGGCTTGCCCCGAACAGGCCATTGGCCTCGATTACCAGGTGGATATGTCGCGCTGCACCTCGCACCGTGATTGCGTCAAGGTCTGCGAAGCCGCTGGTGCCATCGACTTCAGCCGCGCTGCCCGCCCGCAGACCGAGCGCTTCGATGTGGTGCTGGATCTGCGCGGCGACAAAGCTTTCCCCACTTTCGGCTCGCACGCCTTGCCCCAAGGTTATTTCCGCTGGGATGGGCAAGACCTGCAAACCTTGCTCAAGGTCCGTGAGCTGGTCGGGGAGTTTGAAAAGCCCCGTTTCTTTGCGTACAAGCAAAAACTGTGTGCCCACAGCCGCAACGAGCAGGTGGGTTGCAACGCTTGCGTAGAGATTTGTTCGGCCCAAGCCATCAGCTCTGAAAAAAGCCGCCAGCAAATTGTGGTCAACCCCAACCTGTGCGTGGGCTGCGGGGCTTGCACCACGGTTTGCCCGACCGGTGCTTTGACCTATGCCTACCCGCGCCCGGCCGAGCAGGGCGCCAAAATCCGCAGCCTGCTGACAGCCTACCAAGCGGCAGGTGGGCGCGACGCCGCGCTGCTGCTGCACAGCCAGGACAAAGGGCAGGCCCTGATCGACGAATTGGGCCGGGGCGCGCAGCTCAAAGTCATGCAGGGCGTGCCCGCCCGTGTGATGCCCGTGGCCTTGTGGCACACGGCCAGCGTCGGCCTGGAGCTCTGGTTGTCGGCCGTGGCTTATGGCGCTCGCCAGGTCATGGTGCTGCTCACCGACGAAGAGGCGCCGCAATACCGTGCCGCCCTCATGGAGCAGATGGCCGTGGCCCAAAGTTTGCTCAATGGC
>NZ_JBIKHV010000009.1:0-62828 GCF_044361985.1 Limnohabitans sp.
ATAATTATGGGCAAATGACTTGCTACAAGCTGACTTTGTCGCGCAAAGGACAGTTTCCAGAAATGGAAACAGACACTTCGCTTGAACCATCATTTGAAAAGGCTTTGCAACAATTTGAAGGCGGGGTGCTCGGCGCTGCGGATCCACTCAAAAGCCACCATTTCAGCCGTCACCAGCTCGGCCCCTGCGCCGGCCAAACGGTCATACGCGGCATCGCGGTTGCGCTCGGTGCGTGAGCTGCAGGCATCGGTCACGACCCACACCTCGAACTCGTCTTCGAGCAAATCAAGTGCCGTTTGCATCAGGCAAATGTGGGCCTCACAACCCGCCAACACGATGGTCTTGCGCTCTTGGGCACCCGGCTGCGGCTTTTGCAGATGGCGCGGCAAGCTGCGGGCATTACCGCGTGGCGCTTGTTCAGGCTCTGGCTGCAACCATTCACCCAAACCCTCTTCCACCGCGCTGAACTGCATCTTGGCCAGCACCTGGCGGCAATGGCTGCGGATTTCGGGGGGCATCTCACCCAGGCGAGAAGGGTTTTGCTCGGTGCCCCAGGTCGGCACATTCAGCGCCTGTGCCAAGGTGGCCAGTCTGGCCGCATTGGCCCAAACGGCATCGGCGTCCAGCATCACGGGTTTCAAGCGGGCCTGGAAATCCACCAACACCAGTTGGCTTTCATCTGCATCGATCAACATAAGCGTTCCATTTGTAATGACCGCCATTGTCGCAGGAGCGCTCACAGCGCTGTCCAGCTTGCCAGCACACAAACAAGACCACACGTTTGTCTTGATGGCCATCCGTTATGCTTGAACAAAACCCAACTCCAAAGAACATGAAAACTCAAATTGATCACCTCGTGGTGATGGCCGCATCGCTCGAAGCAGGTGTGCAGTGGTGCGAAGAAACCTTGGGCATCACGCCAGCCCCTGGCGGCGAACATGAAAAATACGGAACGCACAACCGGCTGTTCAAAATCGCTTCCCCCAAATTCCCGATGGCTTATTTTGAAATCATCGCCATCAACCCCGCAGCGGTGATCCCAAAACGTTCGCAAGTACCGCGTTGGTTTGACATGGACGATGTGAGCTTGCAAAAAGCCGTGGCGCAAAGCCCACGCTTGATTCACTTTGTGGCCAGTACGGACGATGTGAAGGCGGCCCGGCATGTTTTGCGCACCCAGGGCATAGAACGAGGCCAGGTGGTGCACGCCAGCCGCAAGTCCGGCAAGGGCACACTCAACTGGCAAATCACGGTGCGCGAAGACGGTGCACGCCTGTTCGATGGCACCCTGCCCACCCTGATCCAATGGGGCAAGCCCGATGCCACAGACCCTTTGCGCCTGCACCCGCGCAACAGTTTGCCGCGCTCTGGCGTGACGCTGCAAAGCTTGGCCGTCAGCCACCCGAGCAGTGACAAACTCCAAGCCGCTTATGAATCCATCGGCCTGGACGGCATCCGCATCGACACAGGCCCGGCGAACCTGGTGGCCACGCTGCAAACCCCCAAGGGCCTGGTTCAGTTGCAAAGCCTGGCCGTTTGATTCAGTCAGGCCCTTTGTAGCCTGAACCGAAAAGGTTCAGCGCCGTCCACTGCCAGGTTTGGCAAAGCCGGCATCCACCCAGGCTTGGGCCGTCTGGCGGTTGAGCTTGAAGCCCGCCTCAAGCTTGACTTCGGCCAGGGTGTCACCGCCCTCATCTTGCGCGGTCAGCACCGCAAAAGGGTTGTCATCGTCGGGGACGATGTCCAAAAGCACCGTGATGCGGCCAGTCAGGCCATTGACGATCACCGACTGGTGCAGCGAAGCGTGCAGTTGCTGTTCATGGCGGCGCACAAACTCACTGGCGGTTTTCACCAAGGTGATGAACGCGTTGCCATCGAGCGGTTTGGGGTTCTTTTTGTCGCGCCCCATGGTCCACGGGCCAATCAATGCCGCCTCGGTTTCACCCTCCTTGAACATCGCCACAGCCCAGCCATCGTCGTCGTCATTTTTGATGACCTTGGCGGTCCAATCGTCGCCTTGCCACAGGCGGGGCTCTTGAATCAGGGGTGTGTCTTGTGTGTCGTCGGTCATGGGCAAGCTGCGTGCAAATGGTTTGCACGAATGAATAAAAAATATGATCAGGGTTGCAAATGCAAGGCCAGCAACAGCACTTGGCTGGCCCCATTTTCGCGCAGAAGCGCCGCCGCCATGGTGGCTGCCCAGCGGGTTCTGACTTCGGTGGCCACCAGCAATACCGGCCCGTCCGGCAGCGAGGCGCCGGGCACCCACCGAATGGCCGATTCCAGATGCGCCACCACAGGGGTCGATGCCGCGTCATCGGGCGCAGCAGGCCCTGTCCAGCTCAACACGTCGAGCAGCGGCAAGCGACCTTTTTGGCAGATGTACGAGGCCAGTTGCTGGTTTGCAGACATGTGGGGAGCGGGCAAGGGGACCACACAAACCGGGCGACGGCCCCATACCTTGGCCCATCGCCCCAAAGTCGCCAGGGCGCCCGCCAGCAACGCTTCGGACAAGCGCAGAGCCTGCAACTCGTTCACCCAGGCCGGGTCATCGGCAAAGGCCACGGCGCGCCCGGCCTCAAAGCCCTGAATATTGCCCTTGCGGCTGACGCCGGCAGGCCAGCGTTTTCGGGGCTCGATGGGCACATCCATACCGCGCAAAAAGTCGCGGGCGGCAATCATTTTGTCTTGCGATGGCATGCGCCCCGGATAAGGCAGATGCCCGGTGCAAACCGAGCAGCGTCCGCATGGCATGGGCGACGGGTCGTCCAGCGCGGTTTGCAAATACGCCATCAAGCAACCCTGGCCGTTGGCGTACTGGCGCATGATGTTCGCCTCTTGTTGACGCACCCGGGCCAAAGCCGCCCATTTGGCGGTGTCGTGCACATAAGTCTGGCCAGTGGCCTTCCAAGCCGAGCCGTCTTTGACGACCACGCCCTCCACTGCCAAGATCTTCAGCAAGGCCTCCAGCCGGCCTCGGCGCACACCGGTTTGCGCTTCGATCTCCAGCAGCCCCCGCCCTGCTCCGGCCAGACAGGCCAGCACCTTGTCGGCCGTTTGCGGGTCTGGAATGGAAGCCGTTGCAAAGTAATCCCATATGCGCTCGTCGGCGTCCGATGGCAGCAAAACGCCCTCGGCATGGGCCACAGCGCGCCCTGCCCGGCCCACTTGCTGGTAATAGGCCACCGGGGTGGAGGGCGATCCCACATGCACACAAAAACCCAGATCAGGTTTGTCATAGCCCATGCCCAGTGCCGAAGTGGCCACCACGGCCTTGACCTGGTTGTGGCGCAAACGGTCTTCCACTTGCAGCCGCGTAGCGGCGTCGATCTGCCCGGTGTAGGCATCGACTGCATGGCCACAACTGCGCAAAAAGGCTGTCAGGCGATCGGCCTCGGCCACAGTCAGCACATACACAATGCCCGAACCCGGCAACTGCGCCAGCGCATCCGCCATCCAGGCATAACGCGCAAGCGGTGACAAACCCGGCACCACCGACAAGGTGAGCGAGGTGCGTGCAAGCGTGCCACGAAACGTGACCGTGCCTGCGCCCAACTGCTGGCCGATGTCATGCGTCACCCGCTCGTTGGCAGTCGCCGTTGTGGCCAGCACACTGGCTGAGGGTGTGGACAGCAGGGCCCGCGCCAGCCGCTGGTAGTCGGGACGAAAATCAAAACCCCAATCGCTGATGCAATGGGCCTCATCGATCACGATCAGGCCCACACGAGCCAGCAATTGACTCAACCGTGCCGCAAAACGCGGATTGCCCAGCCGCTCGGGCGAGACCAGCAGCACATCCACGGCGTCATCGTCCAGCCCTTGGAACACGTCGTCCCAATCGTCGATGTTGGTCGAATTGACCGTGGCCGCCTTCAACCCAGCACGCTCGGCTGCCGCCACCTGATCACGCATCAGCGCCAGCAGCGGTGACACCACCAGCGTGGGGCCAGCACCGGCACTGCGCATCGCGTGGGTGGCGGCCCAATACACCGCCGATTTGCCCCAGCCCGTGGCCTGCACCACCAGCACGCGAGAAGCCGGCTGCAACACGGCATGCACGGCGTCCAGTTGGTCTGGCCTTGGCTCGGCATCTGGCCCCGCCAGGCGCGCCAGCACGGTGTGCATGTGCTGCGCGGCAAAGTCGCGCTGATGGCGATCCGGCTGTGGGTCGGTTGTTGTGTTCATGTTCCCCCTGACGCCTTTCAAGGCGTTTGTAATGAGGGGCTATTTTGCGGCCAAAGCATGCCGCCAACCCCAGGGGCCAAGGGCACCGGTTAGGCCGGCTTGGTCTCGTCCGGCAAAGTGGCCAGCAAAGCCATGCCCAGCAACATGACAACGGCCGTCAGCCAAAGCGCCCCCTTGAAAGTGCCAGTGGCCTGTGCCATGGCCCCCGCGACCACGGGGGCGATGACCTGCGCTGCGCCATAACTCAAAGTCAGGCGGGCCATGGCCTTGCCCGGGTTGTGCGGCGCCCTTCGACCCACCAAGGCCAGGGTCAAGCTCACAATGCCGATGAAGGTGGCGCCGTAGCCGAGGGCCCCGACCATTGCAGCGGCCAAAGAACCGGACAAAGCGGGCAAGATCACTGACACCGTTTGCAAGCCAAAGGCCAGCAGCAAAGCCCGCGTGTCACCCAATCGCCGGGCTAGCTTGTCCCACAAAAACACGGCAGGCATGGCCGCCAAACCGACCAGGGCCCAGGCCAGTGCGCCCTGCCCCGCCAAAGCCGGTTCGCGCTCGACAATGGCCACGGTGAAGGTGGCACTGATCACAAAGCCCCAGCCTGCAGCAAAGTAGCTGCCCGCCATGGTCAGCATCCAGCGCCGAGACACTTTGTGCGCGTCCTGCGTCAAAGCAGCGGGTGGCGCGGGCGGCACCGGAGGCCGCCAAAACCATGCCGGTATGAAAAACAGCAGCCCCATGGTGGCCATGGCCAACCACTGTGATGACCACAACGTCCACAGCTGCGACACCCCCCAGGCGCCGAGGGCAGACACCACAATGCCCAAGCCCAGGCCGATGAAATGCACGCCCAGCTCGGGCCTTCGACCTTGCCGCATGAGCCAGCCCAACACGAGTCCCGCCCCAAGCAGCATGCCGGTGGCTCCGCACAAACCGCCCAAAAAACGCCACAGCGCCCAGTTGGGCATCCAGGTCGACAGGGCCATGCCGGCCACAGACAAAAGCGACAACCACAGGCCCATGCTGTAAAGCCGGTGTCGCCATCTCACATCGTCAATCCAGGCTGCGGCCAGAGCGCCAGAGATGTAACCCGCGTAATTGATGGCGGCCAAGCCACCGGCGGCGGCATCGGTCAGGCCGGTTTGCAACTGCAGCTGGGGCAACAAGGGCGTGAAGGCGAAACGCGCCAAGCCGATGGTCAGCACCAGACCGCAGATGCCCCCCACAATCACTTGCCAGGGCTTTAAAGCAACGGACACAAGGCTCAAGGCAGCAGACTCATGCGGTGCAGCACTGTTTTGGGTGCTTGTTGCAAGTCCAGATAGCCGCCTTCAGCCCAGCGGTTGGCCATGTTGCGGCTTCGTGGATCCAACACATGGCCCGACTGGCCTGTCTGGTAAATGAACACCGACTGATCCGGTTGCCCCAAGTCGTAGACAGCGCGCATCGAAGCCGCATGGCGATTGGCAAAAGGTGCCTTTTTTTCGTTGGCCCAGTACTGGCCCACGTTGACGGTGAACAAATCACCGGCACTTTCAACGCGGACATCGAACAGCGCATTCAGGTAAGGCACTTTGCCAAAGGGCTTGTGGCTGCTGATGGCCGGATGCCAGGCGCCCCAACGCCACTTTTGTACATCCCTGCCCAGACTGGCCGAGATGCGATCAAGCGCCCGGTCAAGCGCCGCTGAGACCTGCGCAGGGCAGCCGCCCGGGCCACACCAAAATGCATCGGACCGTTCGAGAATGCCCTCCACGGCAGCCCTGAAATGGCGCTTGCCATACAGCCCCTGAAAGCGCTCAGCGCCCAGATGTGGCAGCAACAAGCCCCGCGTCAGCTCATCGGCCCAGACATTCATCACCAATGCCGCCGCGCTGTCGGTTCGCATCTGGCCGTCAAATTCGGCCACCAACTTCAATGCGACCGGGGCCAAGGGGTGCAGTGACTGCACTTTGCCCAGCCTAGACTGCAAGGCTTTGGCGCCCAAAGACATCACATCGTTTTGGATGGCCTGCATGCTTTCAAGGCTGTGCTTGGGCGAGGCCGCCAGCAACTGCTCAATGCGCTGAAAACGCTCGGGCGTGGTCCAGTCACCCCCCACAAAATGGGGATAGCCTGGCGGCAAAATGTTCTGGTTGGCGGTCGCATGCCAGCCCTTTTTTTCGATCTGGGCCGCATCGACTGCGGGGTTTTGCGCATAGGGCAACCAGCCGGTCCAGTCGTATTGGGCCAACCAGCCCGGTGACGGAGCCACACCGCGAATGTCGTTTTGTGGCGCGCGCGTGGGCACCTTGCCCACCGCGCGATAAGCCACTTCGCCCAAGGTGTCGGCCATCACCACGCTTTGCATGGGTGCATGGTGGTCGGCAAAGGCCTGCTGTAATTGCGGCACAGTTTGGGCCCAGTTAGCTTGCATGCCCGCCTCAATGGTTTTGTTGTCCGGCGTGAGCGCCGACCAGCGCAGGCTGACCGCGTAACGGCTGCTGTCCATCAGCCCCTTGTACTGCGGCTGCACGTCACTGATGACCGGCCCGTGGCGGGTGCTGCGCACCTTGAGGGTGACATCCGCTTGCCCCTTCACGCGAATCGTTTCGCTGCGTTCTGTCAAAGGACGCCAGCCATCGGGCGTGCGGTATTGACCGGGCTGGGCAGTATCGAGTTGTTCCAGGTACAAATCCTGCACATCGGGGCCGGTGTTGGTGAAACCCCAGGCCACGCCCGATGTGCGCCCCAACACCACAAAAGGCAAGCCGGGCAAGGTGGCCCCGATCACGTCCAGTGCCGGGTGCTTTTGCCCCCCCGGCAACTCACCTGCCGGGGCTTTCAGGTGGGCAAAGTACCAAATCGCAGGGGAGCTCAGCGCCAAATGGGGGTCATTGGCCAACAAGGGCTTGCCCGACACGGTTTGGCTGCCGGGCACCACCCAGTTGTTGCTGCCCTTGCCATCCAGAACGCCCATGTCGCGCACCGTATCTGCCGACCATTGCGCCAAAGGCGAGGCGCTTGTGGACACCGCCGCAGCCTTTGCAGCGGCGCTTACATAGACGCCCAGGCCGGCGTACAGTGCGGGCAAATCAACCGAGGTGGCGGGTTTCTCGCCCGGGTAAGCCGGCAGCAGTTGCCACAGTTGTTCGTTGCTGAGCACCTGCGACGCTGACAAACGGGCAAATTCTTGACCCCAGTTCCCCCCCAAGTCCAAAGCCATCATCAAAGCCCAGCCCACGCTGTCTTCCGGTGTCCAGGCTTGACCGATCACGCCACCGGCTTGGGTTGAGAGCAACTTGAACTCTGGCGATGGGCGCACCACACCGCTTTGCCAGGCGGCCTGAATGCCCTCACTGTAGGCCTGCAAGGCCGCTTGGGCGGCCGGTGACAAGCCTTTGAGCTGCTGCTGGGCCATGCCAATGATGCCCAAGGTGCGCATCAGCTTGTCCGTGTCCAGCGTGGCGACGCCCAGAATCTCGGACAGCTCGCCGCGCATCACCCGCCGGTTGAATTCCATCTGCCAGCCCCGTTCCTGGGCATGCACGAAGCCCACGGCTCGCCAGGCATCCAGGGCGGTGCTGGCGTTGATGTGGGTCACATCAGACGCATCACGGGTGATCTGCACTGGCCCTGACAAGCCCTTGAGCTGCACCTCGCCATCCAGCTTGGGCATGCCACGCAACAGGTGCACACTGACCACACCGCCTGCAAGCAATAAAACAGCCATGCCTGCCAGCAACAATCGTGCGATCCACTTCATGCTTGTCTCCATCATTTGTACTTGTGTCGGCAGCAAGCGCTGACATCAGACCTCACGTAACCCCCACCCCACGGCACGTCTCAGTTTTTAAATATGGCCCCAAACCATCAAGGCGTCACGCCCCTCGGTGACAAGATCCACCTTGGCGCCGACAGGCAGCAGCACCTTGGTCTCGACATGGCCAAAAGGCAGACCCGTCAAGACCGGCGCCTTGATCTGGCTGCGCAGCCAATCCACCACCGTGGCCAGCTTGAAGCCCTTGTCGTGCGCAGGCACCTGTTTGTAGTTGGTGAATTGCCCCATGAGGACCGCTTTTTGCTGGGCCAGTACGCCTGCATGCACGAGTTGCGTCAGCATGCGTTCCACGCGGTAGGGGTGCTCGCCCACGTCTTCAAGGAACAGCACCCCCCCCTTGATCTGAGGAAAATAAGGCGTACCCAGCAAGGAGACCAGCACCGACAGGTTGCCCCCCCAAAGCGGGGCATCTTTGACCAGCACGCGGCGCTCGGCTTCAGCCTTGGGCAACTGCCAACCCGTGCCCTCCCCTTGCTCGAGCAAGAGATCGTCAAAACAGGCCTGCATGATGTCGTCGGGTTCTGACACAGAACCAAAATCCTCGCCCAAAGCCGGGCCTTGCCAAGTGATGCGGCCCGTCTTGCTGAACACCGCCTGATTGAACGCTGTGAAATCACTCAGGCCGACAAACTGCAAGCCGCCATCAATGGCTTTGCCAATGGCTTTGTAGGGCAAGGCCGGCAGGATGCGGGTGAGCCCATAGCCACCGCGAGAGATCAGCGCCACATCGGCGCCACTGGCAGCCGCACGGCCAATGGCGGCAATGCGCACGGCGTCATCGCCCGCAAAACGCATGTGACTGGTCAATGCGGCCTCGTCCACTTCGACTTCATGACCTTGTGACCTCAATCGTTTGAGGCCACAGCGAAAAGCCTGCTTGTCGCGCACCGCACTGGAGGGAGAAAAAATGTAAATGTGGGCCATGGCGGGTGTTCTGTTTCAGGGCACAAAGTGTCGCACAGCCGCCTGCGCAATCTCCTCACCCTGCTCTTGCACAAAATGCCCGGCATGCGGCAGCCGCATCGGTTCTGGACAAGCTCGAATCTGAGTTTGCAAACGGCGCATTACCGGCTCGCCCAACACCGGGTCTTGCACGCCAATGGCCATGAGGCTTTGGCCATGCCAGTCGTTTCGCCAAAAAGATTCAGCTTGCTGTGAGATCGCGGCGCCTGGCGAATCAGCGAACTCCGGCACCATGGGTGGAAAGGCCCGCAATGCAGCGCGAAAGCCTTTATCTGGAAAAGGTGCGTTGTAAGCGGCGACCTCGGCTTCGCTTAAATCGCGGTTGCCGCGCTTGAACAATTTGCCCACATCAAATTGCGGCTGGCTCTTGCACCAATCACGCCAGGCCAAAAAACCTGCACTCAGAGGCACATCGCCCGTGGCCAGGGTGGTGTTCATCACCAGAAGTCCCTTGTAGCGCTGGGGAGCCTTCATCGGCAAAGTCAGACCCAAAATGCCGCCCCAGTCTTGCACCACCAAAACGACACGCTGCAAATCCAGCCGCTCCACCAAGTCCAGCAATGACTGACGGTGGGTTTCAAAGTTGTGAAAACCGTCTTTTTTGGGCTTGTCACTCTTGCCAAATCCGATCAGGTCTGGCGCCACCACACGGTGCCCCGCTGCCAGCCAGACCGGGATCATCTTGCGGTACAGGTAACTCCAGGCCGGATTGCCGTGCAGGCACAACCAGGTCAGCGGCGCATCCGATGGCCCCTCATCCAGACAATGCATGCGCAGCCCGGTGATGCTGGGCAGATCGGTCAGGTAACGCGGTGGCCAGGGGTAACCTGGCAAATCTTCAAACGCTGCATCGGGTGTACGCAAAGCGTCCTCACGCAAAGGCTCAGAGTTCAGCCGCCGGGGCTTGAAAAAGTCTTTCAGCAATTGGGCGGATTCTTCGGCCAGCACACCTGCTGTGACCTGCGTTTGGTGATTCAACTGGGCATGAGCAAACAGGTTGAGCACCGAGCCAGCGGCGCCCGTGCGCGGGTCGGTTGCAGCATAGACCACGCGGTCAAGCCGGGCGTGCAACATAGCACCGCTGCACATGGCACAAGGCTCCAGCGTGACATACAGCGTGCAACCGTCGAGCCGGTAATTGCCCGTCAGCCGAGCCGCTTCGCGCAGCGCCACCACCTCGGCGTGGGCCGTGGGGTCATGGCTGGCGATCGGGGCATTGCGGCCAGTGGCGATGACCCGACCTTCTTTCACCACCACCGCGCCCACTGGCACCTCGCCTGCTTCGGCCGCCGCTCGGGCTTGTGCGAGCGCCAGGCGCATGCCTTGCTCGTCAGTCAAAAGCTCCTTCTGGCTCATGGCACCAGTCCGAGGTCTTCCATCCAGCGGGTCAGTGCCTGACCATTGGCTAGGTCGGTGTTGAGGATCTGTTTAGGCAGGTACATATCGAGTTGAATGTAACAAAAAAAAGGCACCCGAAGGTGCCTGGCTGGTCATTCCCACTCGATCGTCGCTGGTGGTTTTGAGCTCACGTCGTAGGTGACCCGGTTGATGCCGCGCACCTCGTTGATGATGCGGCCCGACACTTTCTTGAGCAGTGCATAAGGCAGTTCGGCCCAGTCGGCGGTCATGAAGTCGCTGGTTTGCACCGCGCGCAAAGCCACCACAAAGTCGTAGGTGCGGCCATCGCCCATCACCCCCACGCTTTTCACCGGCAGGAACACGGCGAAGGCCTGGCTGGTCAGGTCGTACCAACTCTTGCCGGTGTCGTCGGTGAAGTTGCGCAGCTCTTCAATGAAGATCGCATCGGCTCGGCGCAGCAAGTCGGCGTATTCCTTTTTGACTTCGCCCAAAATCCGCACGCCCAGCCCAGGACCAGGGAACGGGTGACGGTAGACCATCTCGCGCGGCAAGCCAAGGGCCACACCGAGTTCGCGCACTTCGTCTTTGAACAGTTCTCGCAACGGTTCCAGCAGTTTCAAGCCCAGTTGCTCGGGCAAGCCGCCCACGTTGTGGTGGCTCTTGATGGTGACGGCCTTTTTGCTCTTGGCGCCACCGGACTCGATCACGTCGGGGTAAATCGTACCTTGGGCCAGGAAGGTCGCGCCCTTGTGCCCGCCATTTCCAGCTTTGAGTTTCGCGGCTTGTTCTTTGAACACGTCGACAAACAAACCACCAATGATCTTGCGTTTGGCTTCGGGCTCACTCACTCCAGCCAATTTACCCAGGAACAAATCACTGGCATCCACTCGAATGACGTGTGCATGCAATTTGCCGACAAACATGTCCATGACCATGTCGCCCTCGTTCAAACGCAGCAACCCATGATCGACAAAAACGCAAGTGAGCTTGTCGCCAATGGCCCGGTGAATCAGGGCCGCCGCCACCGACGAATCAACGCCGCCCGACAGGCCCAGGATGACCTCTTCGTCACCGACTTGTTCGCGAATTTTGGCCACCGCTTCTTCGATGTAATCGCCCATGATCCAGTCTTGGCGGGCTTTGCAAATATCGAGCACGAATCGGTTAAGCAGCGCCTGGCCCTGCACGGTATGCGTGACTTCGGGGTGGAACTGCACCGCATAAAAGTGACGGGATTCATCGGCCATACCAGCAATCGGGCAAGCCGGGGTCGATGCCATGACCTTGAAGCCGGGGGGCATGGCCGTGACCTTGTCACCGTGGCTCATCCAGACCTTGAGCATGCCGTGTCCTTCGGGCGTGGCAAAGTCTTCAATGCCCTTGAGCAGCTCAGTGTGCCCGTGAGCGCGAACTTCGGCATAGCCAAACTCGCGCGTGTGGCCCGCTTCGACCTTGCCACCCAACTGCTCGGCCATGGTCTGCATGCCGTAGCAAATGCCCAAAACCGGGATGCCCAACTCAAACACAGCATCCGGTGCACGGTCATCTACTTCGTAAACACTGGCGTGCGAACCCGACAGGATGACCCCCTTGAGGTTGCCGTCCTTGGCATAGTCACGCACCCAATCACTGGTCACATCACAAGGATGCACTTCGCAAAACACATGCGCTTCACGCACTCGACGGGCGATCAGCTGGGTGACTTGCGAGCCGAAATCAAGGATCAAGATTTTGGAGTGCTGCATGACAGGCATCGTTCTTTAAGAAATGAAAAGGCGTCTGGGGTGCAGACGCCTTGTGGAAATTGGTTAAATTTTAATCGGCGCGGTAATTCGGCGCTTCTTTGGTGATCTGCACATCGTGAACATGGCTCTCGCGAATGCCGGCCGTAGTGATCTCGACGAACTGGGATTCGTTGTGCATGGCTTCGATGGTGGCACAGCCGCAGTAACCCATGCTGGCGCGCAAGCCGCCAGCCATCTGGTAAATGATGGCAACCACCGAGCCCTTGTAGGGCACACGGCCTTCGATGCCTTCGGGCACGAGCTTGTCGGCGTTGGGGTTGCCGGTACTCGATTCCTGAAAGTAGCGGTCAGCGCTGCCTTGTTGCATGGCACCAATCGAGCCCATGCCTCGGTAACTCTTGTAACTACGGCCTTGAAACAACACAATTTCGCCCGGAGCTTCTTCGGTCCCAGCGAACATGCCGCCCATCATGACTGTACCTGCGCCTGCAGCAATCGCCTTGGCGATGTCACCGCTGTAACGGATGCCGCCATCAGCGATCAAGGGAACGCCTGTTCCTTTGAGTGCTGTGGCCACGCTGTCGATGGCCATGATTTGCGGCACGCCCACGCCCGCCACGATGCGGGTGGTACAGATCGAGCCGGGGCCAATGCCCACCTTGACACCATCGGCACCCGCCTCCACCAAGGCCAAAGCAGCTGCGCCGGTGGCGATGTTGCCGCCAATGACTTCGATGTGGGGATAGTTCTGCTTGACCCAGCGCACGCGGTCGAGCACGCCTTTGCTGTGGCCATGCGCTGTGTCCACCACAATGGCGTCCACACCTGCGCGGGACAGCGCCTCGACACGCTCTTCCGTGCCCTCACCCACACCCACGGCGGCGCCCACGCGCAGTTTGCCCGCAGCGTCGCGTGCGGCGTTGGGAAAGTTGAGCTGTTTGGTGATGTCCTTGACCGTGATCAGCCCCTTGAGTTCAAAGGCTTCATTGACCACCAGCAGGCGTTCGAGTTTGTGTTTGTTGAGCAGGTGCTTGGCTTGCTCAGGGGTGGTGCCTTCCGGCACGGTGATCAGCCGTTCACGTGGCGTCATGATTTCGCTGACCTTTTGGTCGTAGCGGGTTTCGAAACGCAAGTCTCGGCCCGTCACAATACCGACCACTTTGCGTCCGTCACACACTGGAAAACCGGACACACCCAATTCTTCAGACAAAGCCATGACCTGGCGCACGGTGGTGTCAGGGGTGATGACGACCGGATCGCGCAAAACGCCGGATTCATAGCGTTTGACCTTGGCCACTTGAGCCGCCTGCTCTTGCGCTGTGAGGTTTTTGTGCACGATGCCAATGCCGCCTTCTTGCGCAATGGCAATGGCCAGGCGCGATTCGGTGACTGTGTCCATGGCAGCAGACACCAGCGGCAGGTTCAAGCGAATATTGCGGGTGAATTGCGTGACAAGTGACGCATCCTTGGGCAGGACTTGGGAGTAAGCAGGGACGAGCAGAACATCGTCAAAGGTAAGGGCTTTACCAATAAGGCGCATAAGCGAAGGCTCCAAAAGAAGCATTTTACCCGGGGGACTTAGGTATAACGAGGGCTTGGCAACATTGTGCGAGGATCAGCGCAGGGAAATGGCGCGTATCAACTCTGCAACCAGGGTCAAACGTTTGGCGATTCGGTCAATCAAGATGAACTCGTCGTCGGATGAGTGGTAGTTTCCACCTGGCAAGCCCAGACTTTCAACGACAGGCCTTCCTGACTGGGATGCCCAAGCGGCATCAGTGCCACCGTAGGTTCGTGGGTGCAAAATCAACCGCCCGCCCAAATCGGCGTAAATATTTTTTGCCAGTTCGGCCAGTTTCCGACCTTCAGGCGTGGCGTTGTAGGCTGGAAATCCGAGTCCCGACTGAATGCTGATCGTTGATGTCGAAAATTTCTTTGCCATCAATAAGCCTTTGGCGCGTTGCGACAAGACCTCATATGCTTTGGCATCGGGTACACGCATATCGGCTGAGGCAAATACGCCTGATGCTTCATTGGAACTTTGAAACGGTCCATCCTTGAATTCCGTCTGAACTTTCGAGCCGGATAGCAGGCTTTTTTGCGCTGCCGTTTCAAGTAATTTTTTGACGTTATTCAAGTCAACTTGTCCGTCCTTGGACAGTTCCATCACCACAGTGGCTTCATTTGGAATAATGTTGGTGACAATTCCTGCTTGCAAATACCGCCAATGGGTCACAACTCCAGGTACAGCATGAACAGCATTACCGACACGACGAATCAAATCAGCAGATTCAGTCAATGCATTCACACCCAAATGGGGATTGACACCAGCATGCGAAGCTCTTCCTTGAATCTGAAAAGTTGCCGTCATAGATGGCGATGGCATGCGGTTCAGACGTCGGTTATCTTGTGCTTTTGCAATCGTCCAGTTCAATCGTGTCTCAGCAACACTGCTCGTGACATCGCGGGTTCGAAGCACCATATCGGCGAGTTCCTCGATAGGCCTTGAATCTTGCCCATCCGAAATTCCTGCAGATGAAATACGTGCTGATATTCCTGCAACCCCTGATGTCCCCAAAACAATGGCTTCCTCGATGCCTGTCGGCTCGCCACTGAGCACGACATCATGTTGCTCGGCGCTTTTGCGAATTAAATCTCTAGAACCCAAAGAGCCTCGCTCCTCATCACTGGTCAACAGCAGCGTGATTTGTCCAAAGTCCTTGAATTCACGCAACTTAAGTAACTTCATGACGTGCAAAAAAACGGCAATACCGCCTTTGTCGTCCGCAATACCTGGCGCAAAAGCACGCTGATCAACAATCCTGAAACCTTTTGCCGAGGCTGAACCAGGAGGGTAAACGGTGTCCATATGCGCGATCAACAAGATGTTTCGTTGGCCTTGCCCCTTGAAAACCAAAGCCAAGTTTGGGCCCACGACGTTTGCGTTCGGCGTCATTCGTTCAGTGGTGGCGCCCAGTTGCTTTCCAAATTGTTCGATCCACTCCACCAGCTTGAGCATCCCTTCGGCTTGACCTGTCCCCGTGTCATAACTGGTCAATTGCTTCAAAGTTTCCAGAACCGATGCTTTCTCAAGCTCTGCAAGCCTCAGGATTTCAGGATCTTTGGGAACTGAATTTTGACTAAAAACCGGTGAACTGAAGCACAACAAAAGGGCAAGAATCAGCGTCCAGTCAATTCGAGGAAAGTTTTTCATGGTCTTGCAATTTATAAAAGTGGCAATCAAAAATCAGCAATGGCAACGCATTCACAACATGAAATGTGGAGGCAAATCAGATGAACGTCAAACACGCCATCACGCCGACTGAAAATGCAGCACTTTGAGGGACTTTTCAGGGTCTGTGTCGGCAAAAGCCGCCGGGTTGGCCAGGCGTTCGACAAAGCGCAGGCCAGGTGCAGCCTCGGCTACCTGCGCGTGCAAAAACGCCGTGTCCAGTTCCGGTGCATTCAGGCACAACAACACATGGCCCTGCGGCTCCAGCAGGTCAGGCAGGCGCCGGATCAACTTGACGTAGTCCTTGGTCGCAATGAAGCTGCCTTTTTGATAGCTGGGTGGATCGATCACGACAACACCATAAGGTCCCATCTTGTTGATCTTGCCCCAGGTTTTGAAGATGTCATGACCCAAAAATCGCGCTTTGAGCGGCAACTCGTTCAAGCGGTGGTTCTGCTGCCCCACCGCGAGTGCGGCCTGGCTCATGTCGAGGTTGACCACCTGGGCCGCACCGCCTTGCAAGGCCACCACCGAAAAAGCACAGGTGTAGGCAAACAGGTTCAACACGTTTTCGTGCAGGGCATGACGTTTGAGCCACTCGCGGCCGTTGGCCATGTCCAGAAACAGGCCGTGGTTCTGCCCGCGCATCACATGCACCAGGTAGCGGGCGCCCTGCTCATTCACCACGTGCGGCTCGGGCACGCTGCCCGACATGAGGCGAGTTTCGGTTTGACCCGCGCTGCGGCATTGGAAAACCCAGTTCAACGGCTGGCCAGGCGCCAATGTTTGCCAGCGTGCTTGCAGTGCGTTTTGGCACTGGGCCAACTCATCCTCGTTCAAGGGCTTGAAGCTGGTCAAGACCCAAACAGGCGCAAACCAGTCCAGCGTCCAATGTTCTTCACCGGGGTACATGCCACCTCTGCCGTGGAACACTCGGTGCGCATCGGCGGTGTTGTGCATCTGGTCGATGGCATTCAAAAGGGCTTGCATGGTCACAGGGGTCAAAAATGATTTTGGGGCGGCGCACTGGCCGGCTTGGGGCAAGACCTGCCTCGACTCAGTAGCCTGCTGCGGAGCCGCTCTTTCGATTGGCAAACAGACCCGCACGGCCTTTGCCCTGGCGCTTGAAGCGTTGGCGGCGCGCCACTTTAGGGTCGACCTCCAGGGGGCGATACAGCTCAATTCGGTCGCCCGCCTGCACAGCCTGTGTCCAGGGCACTTTGCGCCCCCATATGCCGGGTTGCTGTAATTTAAGCTTGGCTGCGACTGAAGCATCGACTTGCGCGCCGTCTGGCGACACATGCAGCATGGCCAAAGCCAACACGGCATCCACCGTGCTGCCCTGTGGCACCCGCAGACTCAACTCCTGCACATGCCTGGGTGCCAGGCTCCAGCAAATGGAGATTTGAAGGGTGGACTCAGCCATACACTGCTTCAGCACGCTTGACAAACGCATCGACCAGGCTGGCGGCGATCTTGTCAAAAACTGGCCCCACCAACGCGGCCAAGGTTTTGCTGGAAAAACCATACTGCAAATCCAACTCGACCTTGCAGGCCCGCTGGGTGCCATCGCCCACGGGGATAAAGCGCCAAACACCGCTCAAGTTTGAAAATGGCCCTTTGATCAAGCTCATGCCAACGGAGCGGCCTTCTTCATGCTCATTGCGGGTAGTGAACGTTTGCTGGATGCCCCCGAGTTTGATGCCCACTTCGGCCACCATGCCTTGGGCATCGGTTTCCAACACGCTGGCATGGTCACACCAAGGCAAAAATTCAGGGTAACGGGCCACGTCGGTCACGAGGCGAAACATTTCCTCTGGGGCATACCAGATCAGGACGGACTTGTGGATATTCTTCATACAATGCACCGATTGTAGTTTTTTGACTTGGCACTTAGCGCTGCGTCGGGCTTCAGTCTCTTGCTAACGGCCGTGCCGTCCTTATCTGCTCACCATGGCCACCACCAAAAAGTCTCCTGCTGCACCTGTTTTTGCCAAAATTGCCGAGAACAAAAAGGCCGCCTTCGACTATTTTATTGAAGAGCGCTACGAGGCGGGCATGGTGCTGGAAGGCTGGGAAGTCAAGGCCATCCGCGAAGGCAAAGTGCAACTGACAGACGGCTATGTGGTGATCCGAAATGGTGAACTTTTCATCATCGGCTGCCTGATCAACCCCCTCAAAACCGCCTCAACCCACATCAGCCCTGAAGCCGCCCGCACGCGCAAACTCTTGCTGAACAAGGAAGAGATCAAGCGCCTGATCGGCAAGATTGAGCAAAAGGGCTACACCCTGGTGCCCATCAACCTGCATTGGAAATCAGGCAAAGTGAAATGCGACATTGCGCTGGCAAAGGGCAAGGCCGAGCACGACAAGCGCGACACCATCAAGGACCGCGAAGGCAAGCGCGAGGTTGAGCGCGCCATGAAAAGTCGACACCGCGACCGTTGATCCGGCCAGAGAGGTCAGCTGTTTTCACACCGACAACAGCGGGTCCACCCAACGATCAGCTCAACTCTCGCAGCGGATGCGCATGTGCAGGCCACGGGCTGACAAAAAAGGCGGCCACCTCTTGCGCGTTGACATCCTCCGCACGCGCCGGTTGCCAGTTCGGGCTGTGGTCTTTGTCGATGGCCAGGGCGCGAATGCCCTCCACCGTTTCGCTTTGAGCCACAGGGCGAAGCGCAAAACAATGGCGAACCAAATCGCGTTCCATGCGCAAGTCAGCGGCCAAGCTCAGCTTGCGCGCACGGCGAATCTGCTCCAACACCACATGCAGCATCAAAGGAGAACGGGTACGCACTGTTTGGGCGGTCAGTTTTGACCAATCGTCCGAAGATGACTCTAATTTGTGAAGTATCTCCACCACACTGCCTTGGGCAAATACGGCATCCATTTCGGCACGGTGCGAGAGGCCCGTTTTTTGCAGACGGTCAAATTGCGTGGTGACCCAACGCTCAACCGCTTCACCGTTTTCAAAAGGGGTTTCAATCAGGGTTTGCCAAAGGTGGGCCAATTTGCCGGATGTCATGTACCCATCGGCCAGGCCTGCGTGAACCGCCTCCTCGCCATGCAGCATATGACCTGTCAAACCGAGGTACTCGCCCAAATGACCAGGACAACGGCTCAAAAAATAACCACCCCCCACATCGGGGAACAGTCCGATGTTGGTTTCCGGCATGGCCATCTTGCTGCGCTCTGTGACCACGCGCACGCTCGCGCCCTGGCTGATGCCCATCCCACCACCCATGACAATGCCATCCATCAAGGCCACGTAAGGCTTGGGATAGGTGTGAATCAGGTGGTTCAAACGGTATTCTTCGGTGAAAAAATCTTCCAACCGAGGATCTCCAACCGTGGCAGCCTGGTGAAAAAACCGAATATCACCACCTACGCAAAAAGCCCCAAAAGGGCCTTCTTTGTTGCTACCGCGAACCGCCACGGCCAACACCTGAGGGTCGCTTTGCCAAGCCAGCAAAGCTGTGGTGATACTGCGAACCATGTCCAGCGACAAAGCGTTCAGCGCCTTGGGCCGATTCAGGGTGATACAGCCGATTCGACCTTCGATTTGCGCGATGACATCAGACATTGTTTTGTCTCCAGCCTAAACATTCGTTGACCAGCAAGGCGCCCAAAACCAGGGCACCGCCCAAGATGACGCTCAATTGGGGCGCCTCGTTCGCACCCCACCAAGCCAGGGCAATGCCGAAAACGATTTCCAACAAGGCGAGCAAGGCGACTTCGGGCGCTTTGAGCACGCGAGCGCACACCACCGACAAAGCACAGGGAATGGCCAGCTGAAAAAGACCCAGCACAGCCAGCAAGCCAACATCATGCGCTGAGGCTTGGAAGGGCATGGCCAGTGGCAGTGTGAAAAGCGAAGACATGATGGCGCCGAGCATGACCGAGGGAACCAAGTCAAGGCTCAAGCCTTCACTTTGGCTTTTTTGAGTCAGTGTCCATTGCACAGCACCCGCGATGGGTACACACACGGCCACCAAGGAGCCGATGATGAAATTTGGGTCACCCAAACTGAGTTGGGAGCCATACATCCAGCCGATGCCAACGCCAGCCAGGACAATCGCCAGCCAGGTTCGTGCAGGCAATTGGTGGCCTAAAAACACCCGGGTGATCAAGGCGGTGAGCAATGGCCCTATGGCCATGGTGATCAGCACGTTGGCCACTGCCGTCAGGGTGAGCGCCACCATGAACGCCGTGAACATGACGCTCCAGCACACCCCAGAAAACCAAAAGTAGGGGCTGCGCCAGGGCAGGCGCGACCAAACCCCACGGCCCTGCCATAAAGGCAGGATGACCAGCAAAGACAGCACGGTGAAAAAACTGCGCCAGAAAGTGACTTCGAAGCTGCGAGCTTGCTCCAAATGCCTTGTCACGACACCGGCCATGGACCAGAGTGCCGTGACACCCAGCATGGTCCAAACGGCCATGCCGTGGGTCAAACGCATGATTTTCAGCCGATCACTTGTTGCGCTTGCGGTCGCTTTCCTTCAGGAAGCGCTTGCGCAGACGAACGCTTTTTGGCGTGATTTCAACCAGCTCGTCGTCCTCAATGAACTCGACACCGTATTCAAGGGTCAGGTCAATGGGTGGCGTGATCTTGATGGCATCTTCCTTGCCGGAGACACGGAAGTTGGTCAGCTGCTTGGTCCGCGTGGCATTCACCACCAGATCGTTGTCTCGGCTGTGGATGCCCACAATCATGCCTTCGTACACCGGATCATTTGCCTTGACGAACATGCGACCACGGTCGTCCAGTTTGCCCAAGGCATAGGTGAAGATTTCACCATCGTCCATAGAAATCAACACGCCGTTTTTACGGCCACCGATGTCACCCTTGTGCGGCTCGTACCCATCAAAGATGTTGGAGATCAAGCCGGAACCACGGGTCAGGTTCAGAAACTCGTTGGTGAAACCGATCAGGCCACGTGCAGGAATACGATATTCAAGTCGGACGCGACCACGGCCATCAGGGTCCATATTGACCAGTTCGCCTTTGCGCTCACCCAAAGCCTGCATCACGCCGCCTTGGTGCGTTTCTTCGATGTCAGCGGTGACCAGCTCAATAGGTTCATGGCGCTCACCGTTCACATCACGGAAAACCACGCGTGGCTTGGACACAGCCATTTCAAAGCCTTCGCGGCGCATGTTTTCCAGCAAGATGGTCAGGTGCAATTCACCACGGCCCATGACTTCAAAGATGCCCTCTTCGTCGGTTTCCTTAACGCGCAAAGCCACGTTGTGCTGCAATTCTTTTTGCAGACGGTCCCAAATTTGGCGACTGGTGACGAACTTGCCTTCACGACCGGCCAGAGGCGAGGTGTTCACGCAAAAGTTCATGGTCAAAGTGGGCTCGTCCACCTTCAACATAGGCAGTGGCGCTGGGTTGGCAGGATCGGTGACGGTCACGCCAATATTCACCTCATCAACGCCGTTGATCAAAACGATGTCGCCAGGACCGGCTTCGGTCACCTGTACACGGTCCAGCCCTTGAAACTTGAGCACTTGGTTGATGCGGCCTTTGATGGCTTTGCCATCTGGGCCTTCCATGACCACCACGTCCATTTGGGGCTTCACTGTGCCTTGGCTGATGCGACCAACACCAATACGGCCGACGAAAGTCGAAAAATCTAGGGCGGAAATTTGCAACTGCAAAGGCGCTGCCGGGTCACCCTTTTGTGGTGGCACGTGCTTGAGCACGGTGTTGAACAGGGCTGACATGTCTGGGCCCCACTGTTCACCAGGTGCGCCCTCTTCCAGTGAGGTCCAGCCGTTGATGCCAGAAGCGTAGACGACAGGAAAGTCCAATTGCTCGTCGTTCGCGCCGAGTTTGTCAAACAGGTCAAACGCTGCATTGACCACTTTGTCGGGATTTGCTCCAGGCTTGTCCACCTTGTTCACAACGACGATGGGCTTGAGACCCAAGGCCAAGGCCTTCTTGGTCACAAAGCGGGTCTGCGGCATGGGGCCTTCCTGGGCATCGATCAGCAAGACCACGCCGTCCACCATGGACAGGGCGCGCTCGACTTCTCCACCGAAGTCAGCGTGGCCAGGGGTGTCCACGATGTTGATGTGTGTACCTTCCCAACTCACGGCACAGTTCTTGGCCAAAATGGTGATACCACGCTCGCGTTCGATGGCGTTGTTGTCCATGACGGTGTCGACGATTTTTTCATGGTCGGCAAAGGTTCCGGATTGACGCAACAGTTGGTCCACCATGGTGGTTTTGCCGTGGTCAACGTGGGCGATGATGGCGATGTTTCGAATTTGCTTGCTCATGCTTTCTCTTCCTTTAAACCTGCTCGGCCAGTAATGGCTCGGGTGCAGGTGATTTTTTCAAAATCTGTTGAATTTCAATCGGGCTCAACAATCGACCCGGAATCAATTCGCCGCCATGCACATGTGCTGTTCCCAGCAAGGCACGAGGATGTTCTCCATACACCACGACTTGATCACAATCAACCCAGGGGCCAGGTCTGCGCACCCCACTCAAAAAACGGCCAGCGCTGTCGCTGTTCAGGCTTACCTCTGTACAGCCGTACAGCAACACATCCACTGGCAGCAAAGCGTCAAGACGCTGGTCTTCATGCATGGCTTCCAGTTGCTCCAACGAGACGCACTGTGAAGCATCAAAAGGACCGGTCACCACACGGCGCAAAGCGCTCAAGTGACCCCCACATCCCAGGGCCTCGGCGATGTCTTCGCCCAGTGTGCGGATGTAAGTGCCTTTGCTGCATCGCACACGCAGACGCAAGAAAGGCGTATCACCTTGCAGCTGCATCTCCAGCAACTCCAGGTCATAGATCACCAGATTGCGCGCTTCGCGCTCCACTGTTTCACCCTCTCGGGCATATTCGTACAAGGGCTTGCCATCTTTTTTCAAAGCGCTGTACATCGGTGGCACTTGGCTGATCGGTCCCATGAACTGGTCCAGCACTTCCACCACCCTACCCGGCGTAAATGACACTTCACGTACAGAAATAACATCACCTTCAGCATCCGCGGTACTCGTTTTCAATCCCAAACGAACCGTGGTCTCATAAGTTTTGTCGGCATCCAGATGCTGTTGACTGAACTTGGTGGCCGCACCAAAACACAAAGGCAACACACCCGTGGCCAACGGATCCAATGTGCCCGTGTGCCCAGCTTTCTCGGCTCGCAACAACCACTTGGCTTTTTGCAAAGCCTGATTGCTGGAAAGACCCAGCGGTTTGTCAAGCAGAAGCACCCCGTGCACAGGGTGCCGCTGCACCCTTGTGCGTGGCGCGTTCATGCTCAGTCCTCCTGGGCGCGCGAAGACACGGCCTTGGCGATCAATGCATTCATGTCAGAGGCACGCTCAGTGGTGCGGTCGAACAAAAAATGCAAGGTCGGCACGGTATGAATATGCAAACGCTTGAACAAACCATTGCGCAAAAAGCCTGCAGCCGCATTCAAACCCTCAGTGGCCTCTTCGGGATTGCCCGTCAAGACACTGAAATAGACCTTGGCATGGGCGTAATCGGGCGTGACCTCAATCGCATTGATCGTGACCATGCCTACGCGCGGGTCTTTCAACTCGCGTGCAATCAACTCGGCCAGATCACGCTGGATCTGGTCGGCCACGCGAAACCCGCGATTGGGAACGGACGATGGCTTCTTGCGCGCCATTTACAGTGTTCTCGCGATTTCCTTGACGTCGAAGAATTCGAGTTGATCGCCTTCTTTGATGTCGTTGTAGTTCTTGAGCTTGATACCGCACTCGAAGCCTTCCTTGACTTCGCGCACATCATCCTTAGCGCGCTTGAGCGAATCGAGTTCACCCGTGTAAATGACCACGTTGTCGCGCAGCAGGCGGAATTTGGCGCTTCGAGTGACTTGACCCGAAGTGACCATACAACCCGCCACAGTGCCGATTTTCGACGCCACGAACACGGTACGGATTTCAGCCATGCCCATGATTTCTTCACGTTGCTCAGGTGCCAACATACCCGACATCGCGGCCTTGAGTTCATCCACAGCGTCGTAAATGATGTTGTAGTAATGAATGTCAACCCCGTTGCCTTCGGCCAATTTGCGCGCACCGGCATCGGCACGCACGTTGAATCCGATCACGATGGCTTTGGAGGCGATCGCCAGGTTGATGTCCGACTCGCTGATGCCACCGACACCGGAATAAACCAGTTGAACTTTGACTTCTTCGGTTGACAGCTTGAGCAAGGAAGCACCCAGCGCTTCTTGCGAGCCCTGCACATCGGCCTTGACAATGATCGGCAACATCTTGATCTCGCCCGCCGACAAGTCGGTGAACATGTTTTCGAGCTTGGCAGCTTGTTGCTTGGCCAGCTTGGTGTTACGGAACTTTCCTGCACGGTAAGTGGCGATTTCACGGGCACGACGCTCATCGTTCATGACCATGAACGCGTCACCAGCTTGCGGCACCTCGGTCAAACCCTGGATCTCGACCGGTATCGATGGCCCAGCCGATTTGATCGCTTGTCCGTTTTCGTCCAACATGGCCCGCACCCGGCCAAAAGTCTGGCCAGCCAGCACCACATCGCCGGTGTTCAAAGTGCCCGACTGCACGAGGATGGTGGCAACGGGTCCACGGCCCTTGTCCAGACGTGCTTCGATGACCAAGCCCTTGGCGGCGGCTTTTACCGGCGCTTTAAGTTCCAGCACTTCAGCTTGCAAGAGCACTTGCTCTAACAAAGTGTCGATGCCCATGCCGGTTTTGGCCGAGACGGAAACGAAGGGTGCTTCACCACCAAATTCTTCTGGCACGACTTCTTCAGCGATCAGTTCGCTGCGCACGCGTTCAATGTTGGCATCGGGCTTGTCCATCTTGTTGATGGCGACCACGATGGGCACGCCCGCTGCTTTGGCATGTTTGATGGCTTCTTTGGTCTGAGGCATCACGCCGTCGTCACCCGCCACCACGAGGATGACGATGTCGGTGGCTTGTGCGCCACGGGCACGCATGGCCGTGAAGGCCTCGTGTCCGGGGGTGTCCAAGAAAGAAATCATGCCGCGAGGTGTTTCGACGTGGTAAGCACCAATGTGCTGCGTGATGCCACCTGCTTCACCCGAGGCGACTTTGGCGCGTCGGATGTAGTCGAGCAAGGATGTCTTGCCATGGTCAACGTGGCCCATGACGGTGACCACGGGCGCACGCGGAAGCGATTCAGCCTGTTGGTCCGACACTTCGTCGTCGGTGAAAGCTTCAGGATCATCCAGCGCTGCAATCACCGCCTTGTGGCCCATTTCCTCCACCACGATCATGGCGGTGTCCTGGTCCAAGGGTTGGTTCATGGTGGCCATCAAGCCGATTTTCATCAAGTGCTTGATGACCTCGGAAGCCTTGATCGCCATCTTGTGCGCCAATTCAGCGACCGTGATGGTTTCAGGGACATGCACCTCAAGCACGCGCACTTCGGCTGGCGCTTGCTGAGCATGCGAGTCATCGCGGTCGCGTTCATTGCCACGTCGACCACGCGGTCCGGTGCGCCAATTGTTGCGCCCGACGCCACCACTGGAGTCTCCTCGGGTAGGAATGGCTTTCTTTTTGGCCGGGTCTCCCGCCCAGCTGGAAGACAGCTTGGCAGATTTAACTTCCTTGTTACCACCTGGCGCAGCGGGCGCAGCTGCTTGCGCAGCAGCACGAGCACCGGGCGCAGGAGTTCCTGCTGGCTTGTGCAAAGTGCCCTTGACGGCAGCTTTGGGCTCCACCTTCGGCTCTTCCTTCTTGGCCACCAACACCTTTTTGGGTGCGTTCATCATGGTGCGGATGGCTTCGGCCTCGGCCAAGGCCTTGCGACGGCGCGAATCCAGATCCAGGGCGCGGGCAGTTTCTTCGTCGGCTTTGGCCTTCGAATCGGCTGCCGCTTTTTGTGCAGCAGCCTCACGGACAGCTTGATCGTCTTTGGCTTTGGCCGCAGCAGCTTCTGCTGCCTGTGCAATCTTGTTGGCAACAAGGTTCTCAGCGGGTACCACTGCAGCCGTTTTGGTCTGCGATGCTGCATTGATGCTGGCGGCCTCAGCTCGGCCAAGTTGCTCACGGTCTTCGCGACTCAACTGGGGCTTGGCAGGCGCCGCCTGTCCGGCAGCCAAAGCGGCTGCCTCGGCCAGTGCCTGGACTTCAGCGCGGGCCTTGGCCTCTTGGGCCGCCAACTCTGAGCGCTCCTGAGCTTCTTGAGCTTCGCGCAAGCGGCGTTTTTCGGCCAACTCCTCTTCCTGGCGACTGATCAACTCGGCTTGACGACGGGCTTCTTCTTCGCGTCGCGCAAGATCGGCGTGATCGATCGCGGGCTCTTCGACCGAGCTCGCAGGCTCATCGTCGCGCTTGATCAGCGTGCGCTTTTTACGCACCTCAACCTGAATCGTGCGGGCTTTGCCAGACGCGTCAGCTTGCTTGATCTCACTGGTGGACTTTTTCACCAGGGTTATTTTTTTGCGGTCTGCTGTGACAGTGCCATGGCTGGCTTGCAGATAGCTGAGCAATTTTTGCTTGTCAGCATCGTTCAGCGTGTCGCTGTCCGAGGTTTTGGCAACGCCCGCCGATCGCAATTGATCGAGCAAGATATCGGCAGATTTTTTGAGTTCATTAGCGAACTCTGCAACAGTGGTACTGGACATAATTTTGTTCAAGTCTCCATCAGACTTCAGGCCTGGCCAGCGAACCAATGTTCACGGGCTTTCATGATCAAGACGGTCGCCTCTTCGGCTGATTGAGCAGTGATGTCAGTCAGTTCATCGGTGGCCAAGTCAGCCAAATCGTCACGGGTTTGAATACCCGCTTCGACCAGCTTCGAAATAAGCTCAGGCGTCAAGCCTGGCAGGTCACGCAGGTCTTGAGAAACGTCTTCAACGCTCTCTTCGCGTGCAATTTCAAGGGTCAACAACGCGTCTTTGGCGCGCGTGCGCAATTCGTTGACGGTGTCTTCATCGAAGCTTTCAATCTCCAGCATTTCCTGGATCGGCACGTAAGCCACTTCTTCCAGACTGGTGAAGCCTTCACCGATCAGAATATCGGCAATTTCCTGGTCAACGTCCAGTTTTTCCATGAACAACTGGCGTGTCCCCGTTGTTTCTTCGGCTTGCTTCTGGGCAGACTCGGCGGCATCCATGATGTTGATCTTCCAACCGGTCAGGTCAGACGCCAGGCGCACATTTTGACCGCCACGGCCAATCGCAATCGCCAAGTTCTCTTCGTCAACCACCACGTCCATGGCGTGCTTTTCTTCGTCCACCACGATGGATTGGACATTGGCCGGGGCCAGCGCACCGATCACGAACTGGGCTGGATCTTCGCTCCACAAAACGATGTCGACGCGCTCACCGGCCAACTCATTCGTCACGGCATTAACGCGGGTACCGCGCACACCCACACAGGTGCCGATCGGATCGACGCGCTTGTCATGCGACAAAACAGCGATTTTGGCGCGCGAACCAGGGTCACGTGCGCAGGTTTTGATCTCGAGCAGACCCTGTTCGATCTCGGGCACTTCCTGGCGGAAGAGCTCGATCATGAACTCGGGTGCCGAGCGAGACAACAGGATGGGGGCACCGCGCAAGGTCAGATCAACTTCCATGATCATGGCGCGCACACGGTCGCCACTGCGCAAGTTTTCCTTCGGAATCATCTCGCTGCGACGCAGACGGCCTTCGATGCGGCCAGCTTCGCAAATGATGTCGCCCTTGTCCATGCGTTTGACGGTACCGACAAAAATCTTTTCGCCGCGCGACATGAAGTCATTGAGCAACATTTCGCGTTCTGCATCGCGAATTTTTTGAAGAATGACCTGCTTGGCGGCCATGGCACCAATGCGGCCGATCGGCAAGGACTCGATCGGCTCTTCGATGTATTCATCGACTTCGACGTCGGGGATTTGCTCTTTGGCTTCAAACAGCAAAATTTCCTGCTCCGGCAACTGAAGGCCAGCTTCATCGGGAACCACATGCCAGCGGCGGAAAGTTTCGTAATTGCCGTTGTCACGGTCGACCGCCACACGGATGTCCACTTCGCCGGAATACAGCTTTTTGGTGGCCTGGGCCAAAGCGGCCTCAACGGCACCAAACACCACGTCGCGCTCAACGTTCTTTTCACGTGAGATGGCTTCGACCAACATCAACATTTCGCGATTCATGACTTGACTCTCCTATATCACTGGATCTGCGGTTCAGACCAGATAAAAATGCTCAAAACCTGACACCCAGGTCAGGCTTCGACCTTTGGCTTACGCCCTTTGAAATCCACCACGGGCGCCAAACGGGCCTCGCGCAACTCATCTAATGTGAAACCCAGCGCATGCAAGGGCGCTGGGACTCTTTTTTTACTGATCCTTTGGCCTGGCTTGACAGCGGGCGCATCGCTCCAGACGATTTGCCAGCTTTCTTGATGGTCAGTTTTCTCCAGGGTGCCGCGAAATTTCTTACGGCTGGCACTCACCAAACCGCCGGCACTTTCACCCATCGGCGCCTTGAGGGTGATGTCAATCAGTTCACCCACAAAACGTTCAAAATCTTTTTCATGACGCAACGGGCGGTCAATGCCTGGGGATGAAACTTCGAGTCGGTTGTATTCAATCCCATCGACTTCCAGGGCAAACTGCAACTGCCGGTTGACTTTTTCGCAGTCTTCCACATTGACAAATAGCTCGGAGCCCGGCTGCCAGGGCCAGTCAATGGTGATGCGCAACAAACCGCCCGCTGTGCGGTCAATCTCGACCAGGTCATAACCCAGTCCAGTCACGGTTTCTTGAACAATTTGCTGCAATGCCACAGAGCTTCGAAATATCAACGTTAAAAAAGAAAGACCCAAAAAAAACGGGCGGTGAAAACCCGCCCGTTTGGTCGTGAAGCGAATATTCTAGCCGAAAAACGTGCTAAGTGCGTGATTTCTAAGGAAAAACGAGCCCGGTTTCCTGTGAATCTGCTCACTCATCCGGGAAGGCCGCAAGCAAACTGCGGGTGTAGGCGTGGTCGGGTTGGTAAAGCACCTGATCGGCGGATCCTGCCTCAACGACCTGCCCCGCCTGCAGCACCATCACCCGGTGGGCCATAGCCCGCAAAACGTCGATGTCATGAGTGATCACCAAATAGGCCATGCCGTGCTTGGTTTGCAAATCCTGCAGTAATTTCAAAATTTGTTTTTGTACGGTCACATCCAATGCGCTGGTGGGCTCGTCCAAAACCAGCAAATCAGGGTTAACCACCAGCGCGCGCGCCAAAGCGATGCGCTGCCTTTGTCCACCCGAAAAAGCATGGGGGTATCGGTTGAGCAAATCCGGGAAATCGGCGCTCTTTAGGCCCACTTCGGCCAACGTATCCAGAATGCGGGCCTCGATTTCTGGCTCGGTCGCCTCTGGCTGGTGCAAGCGAAGCCCCTCCGACACGATTTCGCCCACAGTCATGCGTGGCGAAAGGCTGCCATAAGGGTCCTGAAAAACCACCTGAACACGTTGCCGAAGGGCTTTGTCTTTGGCCGGTGAGTTTTGCCAGGTTTGACCCTCGAAAGACAACGCCCCTTCAAAGGGGATCAGACCCAAAACCGCCTGCGCCAGACTGGACTTGCCCGAACCCGACTCGCCCATGATCCCCAGGGTGGTTCCCGGCGCGATGCTGAAATCGGCAGGGTGCAGCGCCGTGAAATGGTGTTTTTGAAACCAACCCCGAACGCCAGCGACGGCAATAGGGTAACGCACCTGCAGGCTTTTGGCTTCCAGCAAGGGGGGTGCTTTTGAAGTGGCATCGACTGGCACCAGCCCGTCCCGGCGGGGTCGACTGTCCAGCAAGTTTCGGGTGTAGGCATGCTGAGGCTGCTTGAACACCGCATTCAAAGTGCCCTGCTCCACAAGGTGTCCTTTTTCCATGACCGCCACCCGGTCAGCAAAGTGACGAACCAAGGCCAGGTCGTGGGTGATCAACAGCACCGCCATGCCTGTTTTCCGCTGCAACTCTGACAACAAGCTCAGCATTTGCAGCCGCAACGTGGCATCCAGCGCCGTGGTGGGCTCGTCGGCCAGCAACAGTTTGGGCTCTGAGGCCAGGGCCATGGCCATCATGGCGCGCTGGCGTTGCCCCCCCGACAGTTGATGGGGGTAAGCCCCAAACCTGCGCTGGGGGTCGTCGATGCCGGTTTCGGACAGCAAATGCACCGCACGCGCATCGGCATCGCGCCTAGGCTGGCCTTTTTTGAGCTGAAGTACTTCCGATATTTGCTGGCCTACCGTCATCAATGGGTTCAACGCGGTCATCGGCTCCTGAAAAATCATGGCGATCTCGTCACCACGAATGCGCTGCATCTCGACCAAGGGCTGTTGCAGCAGGTTCTGCCCTTGCCAAAGCACCTGGCCACTGAGCTGGGCTGACTCCAGCAAGCGCAAGACCGACAGGGCTGTGACCGACTTGCCCGATCCCGACTCGCCAACCAGGGCCACACGCTCACCCGCCTGAATGCACAGGTTGACGCCATGCACCACCGGTTGTCCGGCAAAAGCAACGCGCAGGTCTTTCAATTCCAACAAGGGGGACGAAACCGCGACCTTGTTCATACGTCCACCTTCCTGGGGTCCAGCGCATCGCGCAGCGCATCGCCCATGAAAGTCAGCAGCAACAGGGTCAGCACCAACACGCCAAAGGTGGAGATCGAAATCCACCAGGCG
Source organism: Limnohabitans sp. (assembly GCF_044361985.1). Classification (GTDB taxonomy): domain Bacteria; phylum Pseudomonadota; class Gammaproteobacteria; order Burkholderiales; family Burkholderiaceae_C; genus Limnohabitans_A. The sequence continues at coordinate 29,959 of NZ_JBIKHV010000009.1, forward strand.
TCGATGTTGTTTTTGCCCTGGGCCAGTAATTCACCCAAAGAAGGCGTGCCAGGCGGTACGCCCAGACCCAAAAAATCAAGCGAGGTCAACGCGAGAATGGCGCCACTCATGCGAAATGGTAAGAAAGTCACCACCGGTGTCATGCTGTTGGGGAGAACATGGCGCCACATAATTTGCCAATGACCCAAACCCAAGGCACGCGCTGACTTGACGTAATCGAGTTGGCGGTTGCGCAAGAACTCTGCCCGCACATAGTCGGACAAACCCATCCAACCAAACAGACTCAGCAGCACCAGCAACAAACCCACACTGGGCTCAAACACCGCAGAGAAGATGATCAGCAGATACAACTCGGGCATGGCAGCCCAGATTTCAATAAAACGCTGGAAAACCAAATCAATTTTGCCTGCAAAAAACCCCTGCACCGCGCCAGTCAAGACGCCTAAAAGCACGCCAAAAAGCGTCAAGGCCAACGCAAACAACACCGACACCCTGAAGCCGTAAATCAATCGGGCCAGCACATCACGGCCCCGGTCATCGGTCCCCAGCAAATTGCGCGCGGTGGGCGGCGCCGGGTTGGGCAAGGGGGCAAAGTAATCAAGCGTGCTGTGGTGGTAAGGGTTCGGGGCTTGCAATGTCCAGTTGCCGTCCATGCTCAATTGCTGCTGAATGAAGGGGTCGAGGTAGTCGGCAGGGGTTTCAAAATCACCACCAAACACTTTTTCTGGCAGCGTCTGCACCACCGGGGCATACCATTGGCCCTGAAAGCGCACGATCAGGGGTTTGTCGTTGGACAAAAACTCAGCGCCCAGGCTCAGCACGAACAAGATAACAAAAACAACGAGGCTTATAAAACCGAGTCGGTTGCGCTTAAAACGAAGCCAGGCTCGGGTCGATGGCGAGACCTGAGGCAGCAAAACAGCAGAGGGCAAGGGTGTCATTTGTCGAACTTCACACGGGGGTCGACCCACACATAACAAAGATCACTGACAAGTTTGGTGAACAGGCCCATCAGAGTGAACAAATACAAGGTGCCCAGGACTACGGGGTAATCGCGCCGAATCACCGACTCGTAACTGAGCAAACCCAGCCCGTCGAGCGAGAACAGGGTTTCTATCAGCAATGAACCTGTGAAAAAAGCCCCGATGAATGCCGCAGGAAATCCGGTCACCAGCGGAATCAGCGCATTGCGCATGACATGTCGGTACAGCACCCGGTTTTCACTCAGTCCTTTGGCGCGAGCCGTCAAGACGTATTGTTTGCGGATTTCTTCCAAAAACGCGTTCTTGGTCAGCATGGTGATGACTGCAAAAGAGCCCAGCACGCTGGCCGTGACCGGCAAAGCGATGTGCCACAGATAATCGACCACTTTGGCGCCCCAGCTCAACTGATCCCAGTTGGACGAGGTCAGTCCGCGCAGGGGAAACCACTGCAATTGCCCGCCAAAAATCACCAGCAATGCCACGCCCAACACGAAGCCCGGAATCGCATAACCCAGCAACACCATCAGACTGGTCAGCGTGTCAAAGCGGCTGCCTGCTCGCACGGCCTTGGCAATTCCCAAGGGCACCGACACCAGATAGCTGAGAAAAAATGTCCACAGTCCAAGACTGATCGAGACAGGCAGTTTTTCCTGGATGAGACTCCAGACGTCTTTAGGGTAGAAGAAACTTTTACCCAAGTCGAATTGAACAAACTGTTTGAGCATCATCCAGAAACGCTCAGCGGGGGGCTTGTCAAACCCGTAAAGGGTTCTGATCTCGGCAATGCGCGCCGCATCCACGCCCTGACGCCCCCGGTATCCACTGCCCGCAGCAGCAGCCCCCTCACCCCCTGTATCACGCCCTTGCAACTGCGCCACCATTTGCTCGACGGGCCCCCCAGGCACAAACTGAATCACCACAAAGGTCATCAACAAGACCCCGAACAAGGTCGGGATCATCAGCATCAAACGCTTGAAAATATAGGACAACATCGTTCAAGGGCCTTTCTTGACGACAGCGTTGCTGGTCGTTGCACTGCCCGATTGGAGGGGCTTGGCGTTGGCCGATCTGGACCACCAGACCGTGGTCACCAAAGCCTCGGGCTGGTAATAGCGCGGCAAGCTCGCGGGACGATCAAAGGCGGCAGCCCGCCACGAAACCCGGTGAACCGCGCCATACCAATGTGGCACCACGTAATGACCATGTCGCAACACCCGGTCCAGTGCCCGCAAGCTGGCCACCAGTTCAGGCCGGGTGCTGGCGCTCACCGCTTTGTCCAGCAAGGCATCCACCACCGGGTCTTTCAGGCCCAGCACATTGCCCGAGCCTTCCACATCGGCCGACTTGGAGCCAAACCTCTCCAGCAATTCGGTGCCAGGGGCTTCGCTGCCCACGGTGCGGTTGCTGATGATGTCGAAGTCAAACACATCCATGCGCTTTTGCAGCAACGCAAAGTCGATCACTTTGTATTGCACCTGAATACCCAGCTTTTCGAGGTTCTTGGCAAAAGGTGTGACCACCCGCCCCATCGAGCCCGAGCTGTCCAGAAACTCCAGGGTCAAGGGCAGGCCTTGGGCATTGCGCAAAGCGCCCTCGCGGTAAGTCCAGCCAGCGTCTTTGAGCAAGTCTCGGGCTTGGCGCAGGTGGTCGCGCAAGGTGTGGCCCGAGTCGCTAGCAAGCTCGGTTTTGGGCGGCTGCGGCACCTCTTGCTCAAACACGGCGGAAGACAACTTACCCCTCAAAGGGGCCAGTAAAACCAACTCTTCGGGGCCAGGGCGACCCTTGGCTTCGAAGTCACTGGCCACAAAGTTGCCGCGCACCCGGCTGTACGCGTTGTAGAACAACTGCCGGTTCAACCATTCAAAATCCATGGCCAGTGCGATGGCTTGGCGAACTCTGACGTCCTTGAACTTGTCACGGCGCAAATTGAATAAAAAGCCCTGAAAATCCCCCGCATTGCCATGGGGCAGCTCGGCCTTGACCAGTTCGCCACGCTCAAATGCCCGACCCGTGTAGGCCCGCGCCCATTCACGCGCCACAAAAGACTGCATGTAATCGAACTCGCCCGCCTTGAAGGCTTCCAGCTGCGCCGTGCTGTCTTTGTAAATTTTGTAAGTGATCCGGTCAAAATTGAAAAGTCCTTTACGCACATTCAGGTCTTTGCCCCAATAGGCCGGGTCTCGCACGTAAGTGATGTCCTTGCCAAACTGCACAGGTCCAATGCGGTAAGGTCCTGATGAGATGGGCACGTCCATGACCATTTGATCCAGTGGTTTGAGTGTGTCACCTTGCAAACCCCATTTTTGGCTAAAAACGGGCAAGCCGCCCACGATCAAGGGCAGTTCGCTGTTGGGACGCACAAAATCAAAGCGGATGCTGCGCTCGCCCAAGACTGTGGCCGTTTTCACTTCTCCAAAATAAGTGCGGTACTGGGGTGCAGCATGCTTGCTGGTCAGTCGCTCAAAGGAATGTCGGACGTCAGAGGCGAGTACCGGGTCACCGTTGTGAAAGCGCGCCTGCGGGTGAATCTGAAAAGTGACAGACATGCGGTCGGGTGCGACCTGGATGTCCGAAGCCAACAAGCCATAAGCGGTGGTGGGCTCTTCCATGTTGCCCACCAGCAAGGTGTCGAACATCATGCCCAGCATGGACGGTGGCGCACTGCCCTTGAGGGTGAAGGGGTTGTATTTGTCGAAATTGGACTGCCGTGTGGGCGGCACCAAAACGATCTCGCCACCTTTAGGCGCCGCAGGATTGACATACGAGAAATGGGTAAAACCGGCAGGGTAGCGAATGTCTCCAAACTGGGCATAGGCATGGACGGCCCAAGCGTTGCCTGTCATCCAGAGCCCGAGGGCCAGCCAACACTTTGTCCAAAATCGAGCCATGGGTCTACGCATGCGACAATTCTGCACACATTTTTCAGAAGTTGATGACATGACCACAAAAACAGGATTTCTTTCGGGCAAAAAGCTCTTGATCACCGGCGTGCTGTCCAGCCGCTCGATCGCTTACGGCATCGCCAAAGCCTGCCATGCCCAAGGCGCCGAGCTGGCTTTCAGCTATGTGGGTGAGCGCTTCAAGGATCGCATCACCGAATTTGCGGCCGACTTTGATTCCCAACTGATTTTTGATTGCGATGTGGGCAGCGACGAGCAGATTGACAAGCTGTTCACCGACCTTTCAGCCACCTGGCCCAAGTTGGACGGTTTTGTCCATGCCATCGGCTATGCCCCACGCGAGGCCATTGCAGGTGATTTCCTGGAAGGCCTGTCGCGTGAAGGCTTCAAGATCGCCCATGACATCAGCGCCTACAGCTTTCCAGCCATGGCAAAAGCGGCTCTGCCCTACCTGAACGACAAATCAGCCCTGCTGACGCTGACCTATCTGGGCGCTCTTCGCACAGTGCCCAACTACAACACCATGGGACTGGCCAAAGCCAGCCTCGAAGCGTCCGTGCGTTACTTGGCCGAGTCGCTGGGCAGCCAGAACCGGGGCCTGCGAGCCAACGGCATTTCAGCGGGCCCCATCAAAACCCTGGCGGCCAGTGGCATCAAGGGCTTTGGCAAAATTTTGTCGGTGGTGGCCGAGGCCTCACCCATCCGGCGCAACGTGACCATTGAGGACGTCGGCAACGTGGCGGCATTCTTGTTGAGCGATCTGGCGGCAGGCGTGAGCGCCGAGATCACCTACGTGGACGGCGGCTTCAGCCAAGTGGTCGGCGGCATTGCCGAGCCAGCGACTGCGGGTTGATCAACCACTAGCGGCGGCCTGTTGGCGGCCAAGATCGGCATTCAACCGACGCATCCTCCAGAATTAAAAAGCGGCCAAGGCCGCTTTTTTCAATTCTCCCCCGCAGGTGAGTTGGGGCCGTGTGTGGGTGCGATATGGCAAAGTGAAGCGCCTCTGAGCCCCCGAACAGGGCCAAAACTCACCTGCCCACCCCAGGACCTCAAGACCCAAGAGGCACACATTCAACGCACAAGTCTTAAGCCTTCACGCAATCCGCAAAATAGCGCGTCTTGCCCTCTTCGTCCTTGACCTCGACCAGGCCATGGATGTCGGTTTCAAAACCTGGGCACTTCTCGTTGAACTCGCGTGCGAACTTGAGGTAATCGACGATCTTCTTGTTGAAGACTTCGCCAGGGATCAGCAATGGAATACCGGGCGGATAAGGCGTGACCAGACCCACCGTGATGCGGCCTTCCAGGTGGTCGATTTCCACCCGTTCTGTCTTGCGCTGGGCAATGTGGGCATAGGCATCTGAAGGGCGCATGGCCGGGGCCAGGTCCGACAAATACATGTCGGTCGTCAAAATGGCGATGTCGTATTTGGCGTACATCTCGTGCACATGCTGGCACAAATCGCGCAAGCCCATGCGCTCATAGCGCGGGTGCTTTTGGCAGAATTCCGGCATGATTTTCCACATCGGTTGGTTCTTCGCGTACTCGTCCTTGAACTGTTGCAAAGCCGTGAGCAGAGAATTCCAGCGGCCCTTGGTGATGCCGATGGTGAACATGATGAAGAAGCTGTACAGGCCCGTCTTCTCCACCACCACGCCATGCTCGGTCAGGAACTTGCTGACGATCGAGGCTGGAATGCCGGTCTTGTCAAACTTGCCGTCCAAATCCAAACCCGGTGTCACGATGGTCGACTTGATCGGGTCCAACATGTTGAAGCCGTCGGCCAGTTGGTTGCCAAAGCCGTGCCACTTGCTGGTCTTCTTGCGGGGATCGTTGCGCAATATCCAGTCATCAGCGCGGCCTATGCCTTCTTCGGCAAATTTTTCCGGGCCCCAGACCTTGAACCACCAGTCTTTGCCGTACTCGGCGTCTATCTTGCGCATGGCGCGGCGAAAATCCAGCGCTTCGGCAATGCTTTCTTCCACCAGCGCTGTGCCGCCAGGTGGCTCCATCATGGCGGCGGCCACATCGCAGCTGGCAATGATGCTGTACTGGGGTGATGTCGAGGTGTGCATCAGATAGGCCTCGTTGAACAGCGGCCTGTCGAGCTTGGTGTTTTGAGCGTCTTGCACCAGCACATGACTGGCCTGGCTGATCCCGGCGAGCAACTTGTGGATCGACTGTGTGGCGTACACCATCGACTCTTTGGGACGGGCGCGTTTTTTACCCATTGAATGGTAAGGGCCATAAAACGGGTGAAAAGCCGCGTGCGGCAACCAGGCCTCGTCAAAGTGAAGGTTCTCTACATAGCCATCCAGCATGCTCTTGATGGTTTCGGTGTTGTACAGAACGCCATCGTAGGTTGACTGCGTGAGGGTCATCACGCGGGGCTTGACCTTTTTCGGATCTACGCCCTTGAGCAAGGGGTTGGCCTTGATCTTGGCCATGATGGCCGCAGGCTCGAACTCACTTTTGGGGATCGGGCCAATGATGCCGAAATGATTCCGAGTGGGCTTCATGAAAACGGGAATCGCGCCGGTCATGATGATGGCGTGCAGGATGGACTTGTGGCAGTTGCGGTCCACCACCACCACGTCCCCGGGCGCCACAGTGTGGTGCCAGACGATCTTGTTGGAAGTGCTGGTGCCATTGGTCACAAAAAAGCAATGGTCGGCATTGAAAATGCGGGCGGCATTGCGCTCGCTTGCGCCAATGGCCCCGTTGTGATCCAACAACTGCCCCAACTCTTCCACCGCGTTGCACACATCGGCGCGCAGCATGTTCTCGCCATAAAACTGGTGGTACATCTGACCCACGGGACTTTTCAGGAAAGCCACGCCGCCTGAGTGCCCCGGGCAGTGCCAGGAGTAAGAACCGTCTTCTGCGTAATCGAGCAAGGCCTTGAAGAAAGGTGGCTGCACGCCTTCCAGATAGCTTTTGGCCTCGCGGATGATGTGCCGCGCCACGAACTCTGGCGTGTCCTCGAACATGTGGATAAAACCATGCAACTCGCGCAGGATGTCGTTGGGCAAATGGCGTGAAGTTTTGGTTTCACCGTAAATATAGATGGGCACATCGGCATTTTTGCGGCGCACCTCGTCAATAAACGCGCGCAAATTGATGACGGCGGGATCTAGATCCGGGCCTGGCGAGAACTCTTCATCGTCAATCGACAGAATAAAGGCGCTGGCTCGGCTTTGTTGCTGGGCAAATTGCGACAAATCGCCGTAACTTGTGACCCCCAAAACCTCAAAGCCCTCAGCGACGATGGCATCAGCCAAAGCACGGATACCCAAGCCCGATGTGTTTTCGGAACGGTAGTCTTCGTCAATGATGACGATGGGGAAGCGAAATTTCATGGGCTTTTGGGGCTGTGCGCGTTAAAGGGACAAAGGAATCCAAGCAGAGGCGAAGTTTAAGGATAAAAAGACCTGATTCAACGGTACAGATCCGAATTCAGCAAAAATCATTCCGCCAAATCCGGCAATAAACCCTCTCAGGAATTGCACGCCATGGCCTCGGCCTGCCATTTTCCACTGCTACAATAGCTGGCTTAGGAGCGGTGGATGAGTGGTTTAAGTCGCACGCCTGGAAAGCGTGTGTGGGTTAATAGCCCACCGCGGGTTCGAATCCCGCCTGCTCCGCCAAAACAAAAAAGCCTGCACATATTTTGTGCAGGCTTTTTTTCGTCGGTACATTCAACAAGGCATTGAATGCCTTGTTGAACAAGCCCCCGAAGCCGGGGGCTAAAAATCAGCGGACCACAGCCAACTGTGAACGCTCGCCACCTTTGTAGGTGTACAAGGTCAAAGCGCCATTCTTGATGTCGCCTTTTTCGTCGAAAGCAATGTTGCCGGTCACGCCCTTGTAGTTGATGGCCTTCAAGGCAGGCAGGTACTTGGCTGGGTCAGCCGAACCTGCGGTCACCATAGCGGTGGCCATCACTTTGACAGCGTCATAAACGTAAGGGGCATACACCTGCACATCGGCGTTGTATTTGGCCTTGAAGTCAGCGCGGAACTTGTCCATGCCGGCCTTTTGCTCGCCCTCGACACCGCCGGCTTCAGCGCAGAAAACGGTGTCGTCTTTCATGGCGTCACCAGCCAGCTTGGCCAACTCAGAAGTGCAAATGCCATCGCCGCCCATGAACTTGGCATTGATGCCCAAGGATTTCATCTGACGCAACATCGGGCCAGCCACCGCGTCCATGCCACCGAAGAAAACGACGTCAGGCTTTTTGGCCTTGAGTGTGGTCAGGATGGCGTTGAAGTCAGAGGCTTTGTCGGTGGTGAACTCATGACCGACGATGGTGCCGCCAGAGGCCGTAGCGGCCTTCTTGAACTCTTCGGCAACGCCTTGGCCATAGGCCGTGCGGTCGTCGATCACAGCGATGTTTTTACCTTTGAGGGTTTCCACGGCGTATTTGCCGAGGGTGCCACCCAAATGGACATCGTCAGCCACCACCCGGAACGCGCCGGCGTAACCCTGGCGGGTGTACTTGGGGTTGGTGGCCGAAGGAGAAATCTGGGGAATGCCAGCGGTGTTGTAAATTTGTGAAGCAGGAATGGTGGTGCCGGAGTTCAGGTGACCGATCACGCCATTGACTTTGGCGTCCACCAGCTTTTGGGCAGCTGCAGTGCCTTGCTTGGGATCCGCTGCGTCGTCTTCGGTCAACAACTCAAACTTGACCGCCTTGTCGCCGATTTTCAGGCCCGCAGCATTGAGCTCTTCAATGGCCATGCGGCCACCGTTCTCGTTGTCTTTACCCAAGTGGGCAATGGCGCCACTGACTGGGCCAACGTGACCAATTTTGATCACTTGAACATCAGATGCGGCCTCTTTTTTGCCACACGCTGCCAAAACAACTGCGGCAACGGCCACAGCAACCACGGTCAATGAACGAACACCAGAAAATTTCATGGAATCTCCGAAAATTAATTTGCTTCAATTAAGCAAGGGGCAAAGATACTTCAAAAACAAGCATTTTGGGCTTAGGGAAAACCAAAACCCTCGCAAATATTCTGGTGATATGGGATCAGGGAGATTCCCGATCGAGCCGGGACCGTTTGAGCCAGACTTGGTGAATGCTGTTGCGCACCAACTCAGTGGCCAAACGTGCCATCTCAGGGCGCAGCTCGAGCATCAGCTCGTCTGCCAAGGCCAGAAAAGCAGCCTTTTCATGCGCCCGGGCTTCCAAAGCAGCCTGCACCACTGGGGGGATGTCCGAATCGGCAATCACCGCACTCAGAACAGGCGCATTCAAAGGCATTTGTTCTGGAAATAACCCGGATGATGGGGATGTCATGGCAAATGACCCTTTGACAAATCGTGTTGCGCCAAATCGTAGCCCTGCTTTGTGTAATGTCGCCAGCGCTCACGAGCCGTCATGCGCCCATGGTCGTCGGTGGCTACCATTTCAATCAGCCGCTCAAATTTCTCAAAACCTTGCGGCACCTCGTCCCCCAAATTCACCAGCACGTCCAACCCGGTCAACTGCAGCGGGTCGACATGAAGCCGAATGGGCGAAGCGGCTTGAATACTTTGAACATCGTCCGCATGGCTGTGCGCTAAAAAGTCAATTTCCGAGAAAGTCCAAAGCATGGCATCCAGTTGACGCAAGGTCGCCTCGGAGCCGACCACACCCAAACGCAAAGACTGGCTGTGGGCTTTCCTTAACAGCCGGCAGGTGTATTGCAGGCGATCGACGGTATTGAAATGGAATTCAATCCGGGTCATCTTCACTCCGTCAAGGGCGGCGAGCTGATGTGGAACGGGGTGAAGTTGTCTTGATGGGTTTCTCGCCGGCCTGAGCCAACAAGTAATGCAGCAACAACCCGACAGGCCGGCCCGTTGCCCCCTTGGCCGCGCCGCTTTTCCAGGCAGTGCCAGCGATGTCCAGATGCGCCCAAGAAAAGCGCGATGCAAAACGCTGCAGAAACTTTGCTGCCGTGACCGATCCCGCCTGGCGCCCCGCCACATTGGCCACATCGGCGTAACGTGACTTGAGGCCTTCGGCGTAGTCATCGTCCAGGGGCATGCGCCAACAGGCATCCCCAGACGCATCACCCGCTGACTGCAGGGCTTGCGCCAAGGCATCATCACTTGAGAAAAGGCCTGAGCGCACCGCCCCCAGGGCAATCACACAGGCACCTGTCAAGGTTGCAATGTCGATCACGGCTTGTGGCTTGAACCGCTCGGCGTAAGTCAAGGCATCGCAAAGCACCAAGCGGCCTTCGGCATCGGTGTTCAAAATCTCGATGGTCTGACCGCTCATGCTGGTCACCACATCTCCAGGCTTAACGGCCAGGCCATCGGGCATGTTCTCTGTTGCGGGAATCAGCCCGACCACGTTGATGGCGGGCTTGAGTTCACCCAGCGCCTTGAAAACCCCCAGGACACTGGCTGCACCGCACATGTCGTATTTCATCTCGTCCATTTCGGCCGCTGGCTTGATGGAAATACCCCCCGTGTCAAAGGTGATGCCTTTGCCCACAAGCACCACGGGTGCCTGGCCTGCTGCGGCGCCGTTGTAGCGCAACACGATGAATCGCAAAGGCTCTGCCGCGCCTTTAGCCACAGCCAAAAAGGCCCCCATGCCCAACTTGGTCACTTCTTTAGGGCCCAGCACCTCGCATTTGAATGGGCCCGCTTTGGCGATCGACTTCGCTGCATCGGCCAGCATGGTGGGGGTGGAATGGTTGGCAGGCCGGTTGGCCCACTCTTTGGCTACTTCCACGCCAGCCACCAAGGCCTGCGCATGTGACAAAGCCGCGCGAAGCCCCGCGGTGACCGTATGGGCACTGACAACGACTTGCTTGAGTGTTCTGGGTTTGGGCTTGCTCAAGGTGCTGGTGTAGCTGTAACTGGCATCGGCCAGAGACGTCACCACTGTCTGTAACCCCTGAGGGGACAGATCGGCCGCCGCGTGCAGCCCGATGCGTTTGATTTTGGAAGACTTGAGGACAGCCCAGGCAGCGTTCACAGCACTGCGCACATGGGCCGTCGTGCCGTCCCCCACGCAAGCGATCACCAGGTGTCGGGCCTTGACACCCGGATGGGCATACAAAGACAAAACTGAACCCGCTTGGTGCTCAAAATCTCCGTGCCGCAAAGCTGCCTGCACCAAAGCGGCAATCGGGTTTTGCCCAGAGACCAACGCCTCGTCTTTTGAGGGCCACAGCACAATCAGGGCGTCCAGATCGTCACGAATCACACTGGACAAGACGCGCTTTTGGATTTCGAAGTTCATAATTCAGTTTTTCCTTCCCGCCGATGTTATTCCATTCTTCTTTACGCAAAGACCTTGCCCGGAATTTCGGGGCCACGCTGGTGGTGCTGGTCACCATCGTGATCACCATTATTTTGATCCGGACCTTGGGGCAGGCCAGCCGAGGCACTGTCAACCCGTCCGAGGTTTTGCTGGTCATGGGCTTCAGTGTGCTCAGCCAGCTCACCACCATCATGACCTTGAGTCTGTTCATCACGGTGGTGGCCACACTTTCCCGCATGTACAGCGACAGCGAAATGGTGATCTGGTTTTCCAGTGGACAAGGTTTAGGGCATTTTGTCCAACCCCTTTTCCGCTTTGCTTGGCCCCTGTTGTTGATTGTGACCTTGCTGGCCTTGTTTGCATGGCCCTGGAGCAATCAGCAAATTCAGGACCTCAAACACCGGTTTGAAAAACGCAACGACATTGAACGGGTTGCACCCGGTCAATTTCAGGAGTCTTCCGGGGGTCAACGTGTGTTTTTCATCGACAAGGACACCCCGAACAACCGTTTTGGCCGCCATGTTTTCATCTCCAGTCTGGACGGCAACATGGAAAGCGTGACCACGGCGCAACAAGGCCGCATCGAGCTCATTGGCAATGATCGATTCCTGATCCTCGAAAAAGGACAGCAGTGGCTGACGAACCGAGAAACGGGTGAAACCCGCCTGACCCAGTTTGAACACTACGAACTGCTGATTGATGACAAAGTGAATCTGCCTGACTTGGCATTCACCAGCCGCCACACCCCCACCTGGGACCTGATCAAAACCCCCAACCGCGAAAACCTGGCCGAGCTCTCTTGGCGTTTGGGCCTGGGTCTGGCGGGCATCAATTTGTTGCTGATTGCATTGGCCGTTTCGACAGTCAACCCCCGGGTCGGACGAAGCTACCACCTGGGCCTGGCCTTGTTTATTTTTATCGCTTACTACAACATGGTCAACGTGGGCCAAAGCTGGATCAGCACGGGACGCTGGAGCGTTGCGTCATTCATGCTCACTTTGCATGGTGGCGTATTCGTGCTGGCCGTACTCTGGATTGCAGCGAGGCATTTCAACGCGTCCTGGCGCTTTTTAATGCCCACCAGAGCAGCACCCAACAAGGGCGCAGCATGAAAACCGTTCGCAGCTTATTGCATGGCGAAATCATCCGGGCCGTGGCCTTTGTGGCCTTTGGCTTTTTAGCCTTGTTCCTCTTTTTTGACCTCGTTGATGAACTGCAAAACCTGGCTCGCCTGGCCAGCCAGGGTTACAAACTTCAGCACGCCTTGTTGTTTGTGGCGCTCAAAACACCGACTCACCTGTATGAGTTGCTGCCCATCTCGGTGCTGATTGGCTGTATTTTTGTCATGGCCCGGCTGGCGCAAAGCTCAGAATTCACCATCTTGCGCACTGGTGGGCTGGAGCCGCTCAAAGCCTTGGGCACCTTGCTTCAACTGGGCGTCTTTTTTGTTCTCGTGACTTTTTTGATGGGTGATTACGCAGCGCCTTGGGCCGATCGACAGGGCGTCCTGATCAAAGCCCAGTTTCAAGGCAACCTGACCGTGGGACAGACGGGCGCCTGGCTCAAAGAACGCCAGGAAAGCCGCCACTTTGCTGTGAACGTCCGCAGCTTTGACGGTATCAGCCAGATGCAAAACGTCAGGATTCACGAATTCAACGAGGACGGACAGTTGCTGGCCATTACCACGGCGCCAAAGGCACAAATCGAGCCGAATGCGTGGCGACTGCAGCAGGCTGAGCAAAAGTCGATCCTTCCGATAGACGGTCAAAAAACCCTCCAATACCGCTCCGTCACGCTTGCCACTTTGGTTTGGCCCACCGAGATCAGTGGCGACATGGTGGCTGCCGCTGTGCTCAGTCCGGACCACATGCGAACCTGGGAACTTTTCAAGTACGTACGCCATTTGTCCAGCAACAACCAAAATGCCCAGCGTTACGAAATTGAGTTCTGGCGCAAGGTTTTCTACCCTTTGAGTTGCCTGGTGATGCTGGTCATGGCCTTGCCGTTCGCCTACTTGCACTTTCGCTCAGGCCAGATTGCCGGGCATGTCTTTGCCGGTGTTTTGGCGGGCATCAGCTTTTCACTGCTGAACAACGTCTTCAGCTTTGCAGGCATTTTGCAAAACTGGCAGCCCTGGCTGACCGCTGCGGCACCGGCACTGATTTACAGCGCAATTTCCCTGCTGGGTTTTTGGTGGATGGTGTTACGACAATGAAGACAAACTTTTCCGCTCAAACAGGTGTGATCTTGTTCGCCCACGGCTCTCGCGACCCGCTTTGGCGGCTGCCGATTGACGCTGTGGCCCAGCAAATGACCCAAAGATGGCCTGGCATGGCGGTGCAATGTGCCTTTTTGGAACTGACCACCCCAGACCTTTCCTCGACAGTAGAAAACTTGATGAAGCAAGGAAAAACACATGTGCGGATCGTGCCCATGTTTCTCGGGGTTGGCAGACATGCCCGTGAAGACTTGCCGCAGTTGGTCACCGATTTGATGGCGGCCTACCCTCAAGTCCAGTTTGAGTTGCTGCCCGCTATTGGCGAACACCCGGCCATGATTCAACTCATGGCAGAAATCGCCGCCGATCTGCCATCCGCCTCATAGACAGTTAAAGCATAATGATGGCCATCGATATGCCATTAAATGTATGAACTTGCACCAATTTCGCTTTGCCCAAGAGGCGGCACGCCGAAACCTGAATCTGACTGAAACAGCCAAGGCCTTGCACACCTCTCAGCCCGGCGTGTCCAAAGCCATCATTGAGCTGGAGGAAGAATTGGGTATTGAAATCTTTGCTCGCCACGGCAAACGGCTGAAACGCATCACCGAACCTGGCCAGCATGTGCTGCAAAGCATTGAGATCATCCTGCGTGAAGTCAGCAACCTGCGCAAAATTGGCGACCAATACAGCGCACAAGACAACGGCACCTTGTCGATCGCCACCACCCACACCCAGGCGCGCTATGTGTTGCCCATTCCAGTGGCCAAGCTGCGCGAAAAATACCCCAAGGTCAACATCAGCCTGCACCAAGGTGCGCCAGACCAAGTGGCCAAAATGCTGCTGGACGACACGGCCGAAATCGGTATCGCCACCGAGTCACTCTCAGCTTACGAGGAATTGGTAACCCTGCCGTGCTACGAGTGGCAACATGTGCTGGTCTTGCCGCTTGACCACCCTTTGACCCGCCAAGACCATCTGTCGCTGGAAGACATTGCCAGAGAGCCCATCATCACCTACCACCCGTCCTTTACAGGGCGTGGCCGCATAGACCAGGCGTTTGCAGCCAAAAAGCTGCACCCCCGGGTCGCCTTGGAAGCCATCGATTCAGACGTGATCAAAACTTATGTCCGCCTGGGTCTGGGCATTGGTATCGTGGCCGAAATGGCGGTCAAAGACGATCCGGTGAAAGACTTGGCGGTCCGACCCCTGGGTGCCCTGCTGGGCATGAACGTCGCGCGTGTCGCGTTCAAACGTGGTGCTTATTTGCGCCAGTTTGTTTACCACTTTGCCGAATTGCTCAGCGACCGCCTGACCGCGCCGCTGATCACCAAAGCCATGAACGGGCACGTGAACGATTACGAACTTTGAGTGCCCCACGTTTTTTGCTGTTTCAACTTCCCCTATCTCACCATGAACGCTCGCAGCCCCACCCTCGTTTCCAAAGCGCCCCACATGGGCACCACCATTTTCACGGTCATGTCGGCCCTGGCCACTGAAAAGAATGCGGTCAACCTCGGCCAGGGCTTCCCTGATTTTCCGTGCGATCCCAAGCTATTGGACCTGGTGAACGACGCCATGCGAGAAGGCCTGAACCAATACCCGCCCATGACCGGCGTGGCCCCTTTGCGCGAAGCCGTGTCGCGCAAAATCGAAGCGCTCTATGGCCGCCGCTACGATCCGGCCAGCGAAATCACTGTGACCGCCGGTGCCACCCAGGCCATTCTCACCATCGTGCTGGCGATTGTTCACCCGGGTGACGAAGTGATCGTGCTTGAGCCCTGCTATGACAGCTATGTCCCCAACATTGAACTGGCGGGTGGTGTCTTGGTGCGCGTACCCCTGACACCGGGCACTTTTCGGCCTGACTTTGACAAAATCCGTTCTGCTATTTCGCCCAAAACACGGGCCATCCTGATCAACTCACCCCACAACCCAAGCGGCATGATTTGGTCCAAGCAAGACATGCTGACTTTGCAGGACATTTTGGCCCCGACCGACATCGTGCTCATCAGCGACGAAGTCTACGAGCACATGGTCTATGCACCCAACCAGCATTGGAGCGCGGCACACTTTGACGGCCTGGCCGCCCGCGCCTTCATCGTGTCCAGCTTTGGCAAGACTTACCACGTGACGGGCTGGAAAGTCGGCACCGTCGCCGCCCCAGCCGCGTACACAGCCGAGTTCCGCAAAGTGCACCAGTTCAATGTATTCACCGTGAATACCCCCATGCAACATGCCCTGGCCCGCTACATGGCAGAGCCTGCGCATTACTTGGAACTGCCTGCTTTTTACCAACGCAAGCGTGATTTGTTCCGAAATGGTCTGGCACAAACCCAATTCAAATTGCTGCCCGGCGAGGGCACTTACTTTCAGTGCGTGGACATTTCAGGTCTGAAAGTGCCGGAGAAAAACCTGAGCGATGCCGACTTCTGCAAATGGCTCACCACCGACATTGGCGTAGCCGCCATCCCACTGTCGGCCTTTTACGGCAACGGCTTTGACCAAAAGGTCATCCGTTTTTGCTTTGCCAAAAAAGATGAAACGCTGCAGGCCGCGCTGGAGAAGTTGAAGGGGCTTTAAGGACAAGGGCCGCGTTGACTTTTACAACGCAATGCCCGCTCCCCGCTTGAATGCTTTGGCGATGGCTCAGCTTGGTCAGTCGTCTTCGGCCGCACTGATCTCAGGAAACAACACGTCGGTGAAACCAAAGCGTGTGAAATCACGCACACGCATCGGGTAGAGTTTGCCGATCAGGTGGTCACATTCGTGTTGCACCACACGGGCATGAAAACCTTCGACCGTGCGATCGATGGCGTGGCCCCACTCGTCAACGCCGGTGTAACGAATGTGCGACCAGCGTGGTACGACACCACGCAAACCGGGTACCGACAGACAGCCTTCCCAGTCCTCCTCTTCGTTGACGCCCAAAGGCGTGATCACAGGGTTGATGAGCACGGTTCGAGGCACCAGCGGCCGATCGGGATAGCGCGGATTCACCGCTGCACTGCCAAAAATGACCACCTGCAAATCGACACCAATTTGCGGCGCAGCCAAGCCAGCACCATTGACGGCCGCCATGGTCTCGCGCAGATCGGCAATCAGGGCGTGCAGCACGGGTGTGTCGAAGGCTTGCACAGGCTTGGCCACAAGCAACAGGCGGGCATCGCCCATTTTGAGGATGTCACGAATGGTCAAGGTTTTTCTCCCATCAAAAGTTTGGCCAGTCCTGCATCGTCCAACACCGGCACTCCCAACTCATTGGCCTTGTCGAGCTTGCTGCCCGCCTCGGCACCGGCGACCACATAGTGGGTCTTCTTGCTGACCGAGCCAGCCACTTTGGCCCCTAGGGCTTCGAGTTTTTCTTTGGCTTCATCACGGCCCATGCTTTGCAGCGTGCCCGTCAGCACCACGGTGATGCCCGAAAGCGGCATTTCAGTCGGAGCCAATGCCTCACCTTCGGGCCATGTAATTCCAGATTCACGCAGGGCTTGCACCACTTCGCGGTGGTGCTGCTGGTCAAAAAAGGTGCGGATGCTGTGCGCCACCACAGGCCCGACATCGGGCACTTGCAGCAGGGCTTCTTCGCTGGCCACCATGATGGCATCGAGTTGGCCAAAATGGCGGGCCAGTTCCTTGGCCGTGGCCTCGCCCACATGGCGTATGCCCAGACTGAACAAAAAGCGGCCCAGTGTGGTTTGCTTTGATCTTTCCAGCGCGTCGAGCAGGTTGACCGCTGATTTTTCAGCCATGCGGTCCATGTTGGCCAAATTACCCAGCTTCAGGTGGTACAGGTCTGCCAGCGTTTTGACCTGCTCCGAATCAACCAATTGGTCCACCAGTTTGTCACCCAGGCCTTCGATGTCCATGGCACGCCGGTGTGCAAAATGCCAGATCGCTTGCTTGCGTTGCGCGCTGCAAAACAAGCCTCCCGTACAACGGTGGTCGGCTTCGCCTTCTTCGCGTTCGGCCAAGCTGCCGCACACCGGGCAATGGGTCATCATGGTGAACTGGGCTGCATGGGCTGGGCGCTGATTCAACACCACTGACACCACTTCAGGAATCACGTCGCCAGCACGTCGCACGATGACCGTGTCGCCCACCCGCACATCCTTGCGGCGAGCTTCCAATTCGTTGTGCAGCGTGGCGTTGGTGACCGTCACGCCGCCCACAAAAACAGGGGCCAGTTTGGCCACGGGCGTGAGTTTGCCGGTGCGGCCCACCTGCACGTCGATGGCCAGCACCGTGGTCATTTCTTCTTGCGCTGGGTATTTGTGGGCCACAGCCCAGCGCGGCTCGCGGGTCACAAAACCCAAGCGGGCTTGCAAGGCCAGGTCATTGACCTTGTAAACCACGCCATCGATGTCATACGGCAGTGCATCGCGCGCAGTGGCCATGCGTTGGTGAAACGCCACCAGACCTGCTGCACCTTGCACGCAGGCCGTTTGCTCGGCCACCGGAAAGCCCCAAACTTTGAGTTGCTGCAGCATGTCAAAGTGTGTGGTCCAGTGCGGGCCGGCTTCTTCAGCCGGAGTGATGTCGCCCAGGCCATAAGCAAAAAAACTCAAAGGGCGCTCTGCGGCAATGCCCGAGTCGAGTTGGCGCACAGCGCCAGCAGCGGCGTTGCGCGGGTTGACAAAAGTTTTTTCACCTTTGACGCCGGCTGCAATGCGCTGACGCTGGCGTTCGTTCAGCGCCTCAAAATCATCACGGCGCATGTACACCTCTCCTCGTACCTCCAGCACGGCAGGGGCTTGTGGTGGCAGTCGCAAAGGAATCTGCCCAATGGTGCGGATGTTGGCGGTGACCTCCTCACCGGTTTCACCATCGCCCCGGGTAGCGGCCTGCACCAACACCCCGTTTTCATAGCGAAGGCTCATGGCCAGCCCATCAAACTTCAGCTCGGCCACATACTGAACCGGCGGGTCCGCCTCGGTCAAACCGAGTTCCTTGCGGATGCGGGCGTCAAAGGCCTCGGCGCCGCTGGCTTCAGTGTCTGTTTCGGTGCGAATGCTGAGCATGGGCACGCGGTGTCGCACTGCCGCAAAGGCGTCCAGCACCTTGCCCCCCACACGCTGGGTCGGCGAGTCGGGCGTCAGCAGTTCGGGGTGGGCCGATTCCAGCGCCTGCAACTCACGAAACAGTCGGTCGTATTCAGCATCCGGAATTTCAGGGGCGTCGAGGGTGTAGTAAGCGTGCGCATGCTGGTGCAGCAAACCCCTCAACTGGGCCGATCTCTGGGCAGGCGACACCGACGGGTTCGCTGCGCTGTATTTGGCGGAATCGCCCGGTGGCAGGTCGCCAAACAAGTCCGGGTGGGACATGTGATTTGCGTCTGGATCAGGAGAAAAGGCGGCGTGCTTGTGGCGTTCCTGCCGACAATTCACGCGCAGCCAGAGCGTCGTAAAGTTGTTGCAGATCGTTGGCAATTTGGTCCAACACCTGTTCGCCCAAGATCTGCCCATTGCCATCGGTCACCACACCGTCCATGTGCTCTGCTAGCAGGCGGGCCGCCTCGCGCAAGCGCTCAAAAGGCTTGTCTTCACGGTCAATTTGCGGCACATCCAGACTGAGCGAAAACTCTCGGATCGCCGACAAAGCCGGGTCTTCAGCCATGGCCGCCTGGGTGTCAAAAGTCAGGGACAAAATGGGAGGCAAACCCGCTACGGCTGAGGGCAAGACCATTCGGCCGGGGATCACGCCCGCCACAAAACCCAAACGCGCCGCATGCTGTTGAATATAGCCAGGGCTCCAGGCTGAAGCTCTGGCGCACAAGGTAAAACTCAGTTGGGCATCGTGGGCACTGGCGAACTGGTCGAGTTCACGTGCGCGTGCTACTTCTTCCAGCATGTCGCTGAAGTTGGGCGTGCCACCCACGGCATCCGCAAATGCCTGGGTTTTCACCACAAACTCAGAAAATTCGATGTTGTTCAGGGCCCCCACACGGTTGGCCAACTGAACGCCGGCCTGGAAAGCCGAGTAACGACGTCCCGCCACCAAGGCCTCCCATTGCCCGGTCAGATCGCTGCACCCTTCGACATGAAATGGCTTGGTGCCCACCCGACGCGTCACAGGCAAAGCGGCCAAAGCCGCATCACCGGACACAGGGTGATCCACCTCGATGGTGGCAATGACATCGATCAAGGCATCCAACTGGGGTTTGCGTTCAGGTTGCGGCAAGCTGGCGAAGTCATCGGTCAAAACAGGCTCTGTCGGCTCCACAGCCTGCGGATCCTGTACATCGGACGCGGCCCCGACTGGCTCGATTTGGGGGTCAGCCTGTCGCGGCACATTCTTTTGGGATGTCCAATAGTTGTAGAGCACCACAACACCCAGCGTGAGGGCCCCGACTGCGGCCAAACTCAGCTGCAACGAACTCATTGAATCAAACATAAAGGAACCTCAGGCCTCGTCGGCCATAGACACTGCGGATTCCATGTCCACAGCCACAATGCGTGACACGCCCTGCTCCTGCATGGTCACGCCGATCAACTGCTCGGCCATTTCCATGGCGATCTTGTTGTGGCTGATGAACAGGAATTGGGTCTCTTTGCCCATGCTCTTGACCAACTTGGCGTAGCGCTCGGTGTTGGCATCGTCCAGCGGCGCATCCACTTCGTCAAGCAAGCAAAACGGTGCGGGATTGAGCTGAAAAATCGCAAACACCAGCGCGATCGCAGTCAGGGCTTTTTCACCACCAGACAGCAGATGAATGGTTTGGTTCTTCTTGCCCGGCGGCTGCGCCAGCACCTGGACACCCGCGTCCAGTATTTCGTCCCCGGTCATGACCAAGCGGGCGTTGCCGCCGCCAAACAACTCGGGGAACATGCGGCTGAAGTGCTCGTTGACGATCTTGAAGGTGCCACCCAACAGTTCGCGGGTCTCGGCATCGATCTTCCTGATGGCGTCTTCCAGCGTGTTCATGGCATCGGTCAAGTCAGCGCACTGGGCATCCAGGAAGGTCTTGCGCTCGCGAGAGGTGGTCAACTCCTCCAGCGCAGCCAGATTGACCGGGCCCAGGGCCGCGATCTCGCGGTGAATGCGGTCGATTTCAGTTTGCAGGCCCGTCACGCGCACCTGGCCCGCCTCGATCGACAGGGCCACCGCGTCAAGGTCAGCTTGGGCATCGGCCAATAGTTGTGCGTACTGCTCCAGGCCGAGGCGCGCGGCTTGCTCCTTGAGTTGCAAATCGGTGATGCGCTGACGCAAGGGTTCCAATTCGCGTTCAAAGCCGACGCGTCTTTCATCGTTGGCGCGCAGTTTGGCGGTCAGGTCATCGTAGGCACTGCGACGGGCAGCCAATGCTTGTTCGCGTTCCATCTTGGCTGCGAGCACGTTTTGCAAACCGGCTTGGGCTGCGGCATCCGTCAGGCGGCTCAGCTCATCGCGCGCACGCTGCATCTCGGCATGAATGCTGCTGACTTGCTGGTGTGCCGTCTCGATGGTCCGGTTCAGCTCGGCACGTCGGGCATCCAGGCTGCGCTGCGAGAACTGGGCTTCCTGAGCGCGTCGCTCCAGGCTGCGTTGTTGTTCCCGGCATTCAGCCAGCTTGCGCTCGGCCTGAATAACGCGCTCATCCAGTTGTACGTGGCGCTCCTGGGTGTCGGCCAGTTGCATGTCCAACTCTTCAAAGCGGGCTTCTGCGGTGACCCGGCGTTCTTGCAACTCGTCCAGCAAAGCCTCAAGCTCGGCCAGATCGTTGCTGATCTGTTCGCTGCGGGCACGGGTTTGCGCGACCAGCTGTGACAAACGCAGGGTTTCAACTTGCACCTCGTGCGCACGCGACTGGCTTTCGCTGGCTTCGCGTCGCACGCTGATCAGGCGCTGCGAAGCGTCGGCATAAGCCGCTTCGGCCCGAATCAAGGCGCTTCGGCTTTCTTCCGATATCAGGGTTTGGGCGCGCTGCTGCTTGTCGAGGTTTTCAATGTCCTGCGCGCGTGCCAGCAAGCCCGCTTGTTCCGAATCCTGGGCGTAAAAAACCACGCTGTTCAGTTCCACGGCATGGCCTGCTTGCACCAACAGCGTTTCACCAGGCTTGAGCTGGCTGCGCCAGGTCAGCGCGTCTTCCATGCTGGGAGCTGTGAAGCACCCCTGCAGCCAATCGGTCAGCAATGCCAGCAACCCGGCATCGGAAATGCGCAGGTAATCGGCCAAAGGCCGGCAGCTGCCGGGCAAGCCTCGCGCTGGATCGCTGACAGCCAAAGACCTCAAGGGCGGGCTGAAAAATGTCAGTTTGGCGGGTGGTGCATCGTTTGCAAAAGCACGCACCATGTCCAGGCGCGAAACCTCCAGTGCTGAAAGACGCTCGCGCAAGGCCGACTCAAGGGCATTTTCCCAGCCCGACTCGATGTGAATGCGGCTCCACAAGCCCTCCAGCCCATCCATGCCGTGTTTCACCAGCCAGGGTTTGAGCTTGCCGTCTGTGCGAACTTTTTCTTGCAAGGCCCTGAGTGCTTCGATGCGGGCGCTCAAATCAGCCAGACGCGCAGACTCTTCGTTGACGGCCTTTTGGCGCGTGCGGCGGTCTTCGTCCAGAGCAGGCACCTGTTCTTGCAAATCGTGCAAACGGGCCTCGGACTCGGCCGACTGGGCTTCGGCCGCAGCCAATTGCTCTTGCAGGGAATGCAGGCGGGCTTCGTCGGGCGCGGCCAGTGCGTTGCGATCGATCAGCAGGCGCTCGCGGCGCTGATCGAGTTGGCGTGATTGCTCTTCAATGTTGCGTTGGTCTGCGGCCAGCACACCAATTTGCTGCTGCACCTGGACCACACTGGCACGCTGGGCATTGGCATCGTTTTGGGCCTTGCGCAGGGCTTCCTCCAGATCGGGCAAGACCGTGGCCTGGTCTTCGACCTGGGCGGCCAGCGTCATGCTCTGGTCTTCGGCCAATGCCGCTTGCTCAGACAGGGTTTCCAGCTCGGCTTGTGCTCCCTGGCTGCGGGTGCCCCATTCAGCCGTTTGCACCACCAACTGCTGCAAACGCTGTTCGGCACGCTGGCGGCCTTCAACCACAAAGCGGATTTCGGCCTCAAGACGTCCCAATTCGGCACTGACTTCGTACAAAGCACCCTGCGCCTGGTTGACCTGATCGCCCGCCGCGTAATGCGCCTGACGGATGGCCTCGAGGTCTGCTTCGACATGGCGCAGATCGGCCATGCGCGACTCCAGGTCGTTCACCGCTTTATCCACATCGGACTTCATCCGACCCTGGTCAGCCTCTGCATCGCGACGTTTTAAAAACCACAACTGATGCTGCTTGAGCGTGCTGTCGGCTTGCAAGTTGTTGTAGCGCAAAGCCACCTCAGCCTGCTTTTCGAGTTTTTCCAGGTTGGCGTTCAGCTCGCGCAGGATATCGTCGACCCGGGTCAGGTTCTCGCGCGTGTCGGACAATCGGTTTTCGGTCTCACGGCGGCGCTCTTTGTATTTGGAGACACCCGCGGCTTCTTCGAGAAACAGGCGCAGCTCTTCGGGGCGCGACTCGATGATGCGGCTGATGGTGCCCTGGCCGATGATGGCGTAGGCGCGCGGTCCCAGACCCGTACCGAGAAACACATCCTGCACGTCACGGCGACGCACAGGCTGGTTGTTGATGTAGTAACTGCTGTTGCCATCGCGTGTCAGCACCCGCTTGACCGCAATTTCGGCAAACTGGCCCCACTGCCCACCGGCGCGGTGATCGGCGTTGTCAAACACCAACTCCACACTGGCCCGACTGGCAGGCTTGCGGGTGTTGGTGCCGTTGAAGATGACGTCCTGCATGGATTCGCCACGCAACTCGGAGGCTTTGGACTCGCCCAACACCCAACGCACCGCGTCCATGATGTTGGATTTGCCACAACCATTGGGACCGACCACGCCCACCAATTGCCCGGGCAGCAAGAAGTTGGTCGGTTCGGCGAACGATTTGAAGCCTGAAAGCTTGATGGAATTGAGACGCACGGCGGCCAGGACAATCTAAAAAAGAATACGAAATGACGACACCTGCGCATCGCCACCCAGTGCAAAAAGCCCGAATGCAGGCTGATCCAACAGTCTTCAATATTAACCCAGCAGGCCAGCCCGGATGATCCCGGATAATCGAGGGATGAATCCCCTTCTAGCCAAGCTTCAGCCCTATCCCTTTGAACGGCTGAAACAACTGTTTTCATCCGTCACACCCAACCCAGCCTTGAAGCCCATCAGTCTGGGCATCGGTGAGCCCAAACACGCCACCCCAGTGTTCATTCAGGAAGCGCTCAAGGCGTCTGTCGCCACCG
Organism: Limnohabitans sp.; assembly: GCF_044361985.1. Taxonomy (GTDB): domain Bacteria; phylum Pseudomonadota; class Gammaproteobacteria; order Burkholderiales; family Burkholderiaceae_C; genus Limnohabitans_A. Next base: position 53,586 of record NZ_JBIKHV010000009.1, read on the forward strand.
GCCTGTCGGCTTACCCCGCCACAGCGGGCGAACCGGCCCTGCGCCAGGCCTGTGCTGCTTGGCTTGAAAGCCGCTACAAACTCACACTGGATGCGGCCACACAGATCCTGCCGGTCAACGGCTCCCGTGAAGCCTTGTTTGCACTGACACAAACCGTGATTGACCCAAGCCGCGTGGGCGCCACCGTGGTCAGCCCCAATCCTTTCTATCAAATTTACGAAGGTGCTGCCTTGCTCTCTGGGGCCACCCCTTATTACGTGCCCAGCGACCCGGCGCGCAACTTTGCCATCGACTGGGACAGCGTGCCTGCCGAGGTTTGGGCCCGCACACAACTGCTGTTTGTCTGCTCCCCAGGCAACCCCACCGGCGCGGTGATGCCCTTGCCTGAATGGCAAAGACTATTTGCCCTGTCAGACCAGTACGGTTTTGTGATCGCCTCGGACGAGTGCTACAGCGAAATTTATTTCCGCGAAGAAGCGCCCTTGGGCGGCCTGGAGGCGGCTCAGCAACTGGGCCGGACCGACTTCAAACGCCTGATCACCTTCACCAGCCTGAGCAAGCGCAGCAATGTGCCCGGGCTGCGCAGTGGATTTGTGGCGGGCGATGCGGCCATCATCAAAGCCTTTTTGCTCTACCGCACCTACCACGGCAGCGCCATGAGCCCGGTGGTTCAGGCCGCCAGCATCGCCGCCTGGGGCGACGAAGGCCACGTGGTCGACAACCGCAACTTGTACCGAACCAAGTTCGCCCAGGTCACGCCCGTGTTGGCCGAAGTGCTGGATGTGAAGTTGCCGGATGCCAGCTTTTATCTTTGGGCGGGAGTGCCTGAAGCTTGGCAAGCTGATGACGCCGCTTTTGCCCAAGCCCTGTTTCAGGCCGAAAGCGTGACGGTGCTGCCCGGCAGCTACCTGGCACGTGAATTCAATGGCAAAAATCCTGGACAAGGACGCATCCGCATGGCGCTGGTGGCCGACACCTCCGAATGCCTGGAAGCCGCCCACCGCATCGCTCGCTTTGTGCGTGCACACCCCAGCAAAGTCCCAGCATGAGCACTTGTCACAACACCCTGCGCCTGGCCGAACAATTGATCGCCAAGCCATCCATCACGCCCGATGACTCGGGGTGCATGGACCTGATCGTCGATGCACTCAAGCCCCTGGGCTTTGTTTGCGAATTCATGGACTCCGGACCCGACAGCTTCCGTGTGCGTAACCTGTGGGCCAAACGTGCGGGACGGTCCGGCCAAACGCTGGCTTTTGCAGGACACACCGATGTGGTGCCCACCGGTCCACTCACGCAATGGGACAGCGACCCCTTCACCCCCACCCACAAAGACGGCAAGTTGTTTGGGCGAGGCGCGAGCGACATGAAAACATCGCTGGCAGCCATGCTGGTGGCCGTACAGGAATTTCTCGCCACCACACCCGACCCTGACTTGGGCATCGCTTTTTTACTGACCAGCGATGAAGAAGGCCCTGCCCTGGATGGCACGGTGGTGGTCTGCAAACAACTGGTCAGCCGAGGCGAAGCGCCACAGTTTTGCATTGTGGGCGAGCCCACCTCGGTGCAGCAAACCGGTGACATGATCAAAAACGGACGCCGCGGCACACTCAGCGGCAAGCTCACCGTCAAGGGCGTGCAGGGCCACATCGCCTACCCGCACCTGGCCGACAACCCGATCCACCGCCTGGCCCCGGCGCTGGCCGAGCTGGTGTCGACGCGTTGGGACGAGGGCAATGCCTTTTTTCAACCCACCAGCTGGCAGGTGAGCAACATCCATGCGGGCACGGGCGCCAGCAACGTCATCCCCGGCGACTGCGTGGTGGATTTCAATTTCCGCTTTTGCACCGAGTCGACCCCCGAAAGCCTGCAGCAGCGCCTGCACGCCGTGTTGGACCAACACGGCCTGAAGTACGCGCTGAGTTGGACCCTCGGCGGCCTGCCGTTTTTGACCACGCCGGGCACCCTGGTGGCCGCTGTTCAGCTGGCCATCCATGACGAAACCGGCCTGACCACCGAACTTTCAACGACTGGCGGCACCAGTGACGGCCGTTTCATCGCGCAGATTTGCCCCCAGGTGGTCGAGTGTGGTCCGCCCAACGCCACCATTCACAAGATCAACGAGCATGTGGCATTGGCCGACATGGCGCCACTGAAAAATATCTACCGCCGCACTTTGGAAAAGCTCAACGCAGGGCTGTCTGAATGAGCGCAATGACCCTGTCCGCATTGATCGAACCCTTGGCCAAACGCCTGCAAGATGCAGGCGTGGCCTTTGGTCACGGCACCCTCAACGCCTTTGACGAAGCCGCCTGGCTGGTGCTCTGGCGGCTGGGTCTGCCACTCGACACCGAGCTCGACACCCTGAGTCACCCACCCATCACGCCCGAACAGCTTGAAGCCTGCAAGGCCTTGATCGAAGAGCGCATTGCCACCCGCAAACCCGCCGCCTACCTGACGCGCGAAGCCTGGTTGCAAGGCGTGTCTTTTTACGTCGACGAGCGGGCCATCGTGCCACGCAGCCTGATTGCCGAGGTACTGGCCGACGGCACCATCGACGCTTGGCTGAGCGAGCACACCCGACACGTGCTGGATCTTTGCACCGGCAATGGCAGCTTGGCCGTGCTGGCGGCGCTGGCCTGGCCCGAGGTGAGGGTCACCGGGGCCGATATTTCTGACGATGCACTGGCCGTGGCCGCCATCAACAACGAACGCCATGGTGTGCAAGATCGTGTGAAATTGGTGCACAGCGATGGCTTGGCCAGTCTGCCCGGCCCGTTTGATCTGATACTGTGCAACCCGCCCTATGTCTGTCAGGCCAGCATGGACGTCTTGCCCGCCGAATACCGCGCCGAGCCCGAACTGGCTTTGGCTGGCGGCACAGATGGCATGGACTTTGTCCGACAATTGCTGCGCGATGCACCTGCACGCATGAGCGAAAATGCGGTACTGGTCCTTGAAATCGGCCATGAATGCGAACACTTTGAAGCCGCCTTTCCCAACTTGGAAGTGGTCTGGCTGGAAACCAGCGCTGGCGATGACCAGGTTTTGCTGATCACCCGCGAAGCACTTTTTTCGCTGTAGCAGTGGTCTCTGACCACAAACAGTTCAACAGCATTTTCATCGCGGTCACAGACCGCTCCCTAACGCATTTCCCATGATCAACCTGAAAAACGTCACCCTTCGCCGCGGCGCCAAAGTGCTGCTTGACCAAGCCTCGGTCACCCTCAATCCCGGAGAAAAGGTCGGGCTGGTCGGGCGCAACGGTGCGGGCAAGTCCACCTTGTTTGCCCTGTTCAACGGCAGCTTGAACGAAGATGGTGGCGACTTTGACATGCCCCGCCACTGGAGGATGGGGCAAGTGGCACAAAACATGCCCGAAACCGACCAGGCGGCAGCAGAATTTGTTCTGGAAGGCGACACACGCCTTGCAGAACTTCGCCAACGCCTGGTGGCTGCGGAAGCCAGCGGTGACGGCATGGAAATGGCGCACGTCTACACCGACCTTGCCGATGCAGGCGACCACGATGCCCTGCCACGCGCCGAGGCCCTGATATTGGGACTGGGGTTTCGGGTGGACGAACTGAACAACCCCGTGAACAGTTTTTCGGGCGGCTGGCGAATGCGCTTGCAACTGGCGCGCGCCTTGATGTGCCCCTCAGATATCTTGCTGCTGGATGAGCCCACCAACCACTTGGACTTGGACGCCCTGGTTTGGCTGGAAGCCTGGCTGCAGCGCTACGCAGGCACCATGATCGTGATCAGCCATGACCGTGAGTTTTTGGACGCCGTGACCGACGTCACCCTGCACATCGACCACGCCAAATTGACGCGTTACGGCGGTAACTACAGTGCGTTTGAGATCTTGCGCTCGCAACAAATGGAGCTGCAACAGGCTTCATTTTCCAAACAGCAAGACAAGATCGCCCACCTGCAAAAGTTCATCAACCGCTTCAAGGCCCAAGCCAGTAAAGCCAAGCAGGCACAAAGCCGGGTCAAGGCGCTGGAACGCATGGAAAAAGTGGCCCCCTTGTTGGCCGATGCCGAGTTCACCTTCGGTTTCAAGGAACCCAACAACCTGCCCAACCCCATGTTGGCCATCAGCGAAGCCAGTTTTGGCTACACCGTGGACGATGAACCCAAAGCCATCTTGCAAGGCGTCAGCAAGTCGGTATTGGCTGGGCAACGCATCGGCATTTTGGGCGCCAACGGTCAAGGCAAATCGACCCTGGTGAAAACCGTTGCGCGCACCATGCCGCTCTTGACGGGCACGCTCACCGAGGGCAAAGGCCTGAACATCGGTTATTTTGCCCAGCAAGAACTCGACGTGCTTCGCCCACAAGACAACCCGCTGGAACACATGATCCGGCTGGCCAAAGAGCTCGGTCCCAACAGCGGCGAGCCCAGCCGTGAGCAAGACCTGCGCAACTACCTGGGCACATTCAACTTCAGTGGCGACATGGTCAAGCAAACCGTGGGCACCATGAGCGGTGGCGAAAAAGCACGCCTGGTGCTGGCCATGATCGTGTGGCAGCGCCCCAACCTGCTGCTGCTGGACGAACCCACCAACCACTTGGACCTGGCCACACGCGAAGCCTTGTCGATGGCACTCAACGAGTTTGAGGGCACCGTCATGCTGGTCAGCCACGACCGCGCTTTGTTGCGTGCCGTGTGCGATGAATTCTGGATGGTCGGGCGTGGCAAAGTGGATCCGTTTGACGGCGATCTCGATGATTACCAGCGCTATTTGCTCGATGAATCCAAGCGACTGCGCGAAGCGGCCAAGAACTCAGCCCGCGAGTTGGCCAGCGCGATCGCAGTGCCAGCGGTGGCCATGGCCGTTGCCACGCCAGCGGCACCCGTATTGGCCGATAACCCCATGCTCAGCAACGCCGAGCAGCGCAAGCTGGATGCCCAAAAGCGCCAACAGCAGACCGCACAAACACGGCCCCTGAAACGTGAACTGGAACAAAACGAGCAACGCATGGCCAGCATCGGCCTGGAAAAGAGTCAGCTGGAGCAGCGGCTCACCACCAGCTTGCTCCCGTCAGAGATGGCCGATGCAGGTCGTCGCCTGAAAGCCTTGGCCGATGAAGTGGCCGCGCTGGAAGAGCGCTGGCTTGAACTGAGCTCACAACTCGAGGCCACCGCCTGAGCCCTGTGGTTCGAATCCATCCGGGTCGGCGCAAGAGCCCCTGGTTCTCGTGACACCCTTGTTTATGGGCCTACAACCGTCCATCCAGCACGCTGGTCTGCTTTGTTGTTTTCGTATTCCCAGGCTGTGCCACAGCGGTCACAGCGGTACTGGGTGATGTTGACCTGGCCAGATGCGCGCTGTTCCTTGCGGTTGGCCCCCTGCACCAACTCTGCATGGCCGGGCGCACGGCGCCAGTTGCGCTGAATGCCCGAGCAAGGCTCACACATCACTGTTTTTTTCAATACATTTTCGGAATTCAATTCGTGGGTCATCTTGTGGCTATTTCGAGGGGATCCAGATTCACCCAGCGCGGGCAGGTGAACACCAAGGAGGCTCGATTATGGACGCTGCCCCAATCTGATCCCCCCAAAGCTTGGAATTTTTGAAATTGCCCAACTACGCAGCGTCGCGCTTTTGCCAAGCACACGCACTGCGCCACACCAACGAATGCTCCCCCTTGCGGAGGCCAGGCGTTTCGTGGATGGCCGAATTCATTGGGCCTTCGCGCCAGAATCCTTGACGACCTTGGCCCACTTGCTGATTTCAGTGGCCTGGTAGCGGGCGAGTTCATCGGGGCTGGACAGCACCGGGTCCAGGCCCAAAGTTTTCAGGCGCTCCTGGACTTCGGGCAACTTGAACACCCGCACGACTTCGGCGTTGAGTTTGTCGATGATGGGCCGGGGCACATTGGCCGGGGCAAACATGGCAAACCAGGTGGTGGCTTCAAAACCCGGCACCGACTCGGCGACGGTCGGCACATCCGGGGCTGCAGGCGAACGTGTGGCGGTGGTCTGTGCCAAGGCCCGAATTTTGCCCTCCTTGGCCATGGGCAAAGCCGAGGGCATGTTGTCAAACATGAGCTGAATGCTGCCCCCCATCAGGTCTGGAATGGCGTACTGGCGTCCTTTGTAGGGCACATGCGTCATGCTGGTCCCCGTGAGCGATTTGAACAATTCACCAGACACGTGCACCGAGGTGCCGATGCCCGGTGAGCCGAACGACAACTTGTTCGGGTTGGCCTTCATGTAACTGATCAATTCAGGCACGCTTTTGACAGGCAAAGCGTTGTTGACCACCAACAAGTTGGGTGCCGATGCGATCAAGGAGATGGGGCTGAAATCCTTCACCATGTCGTAGGGCATTTTTTCGTAGAGCGCCCCATTGATCGAGTGTGTACCGACGGTGCCCATCACGATGGTGTGGCCGTCACTCACTGATTTGGCCACGTTGTCAGCCCCGATGTTGCCGCCTGCACCGGGCTTGTTGTCCACCACAACGGGAAAGCCCAGTTGGGCCTTTTCACTGAAGAGGCGGGCCAGGATGTCCGGCGCACCGCCTGATGGAAAAGTGACCACCAAACGCAAGGGCTTGGTTGGGAAAGCTTGGGCCATGGCTACTGCGCCGCTGAACGCGCCACAGGCTAACAACATGAGGCTCAGGCTTCGGCGAAGAGTTGATGAGGCAGTGTGACGTGGTGACATGGTGGGGCTCCTTGGCGTTTCACTTTAGGGGGCCAATTGTTTTGTCGGGATGGTGAAAACCCTTTATCAGACCACTCAGGCTGTCGTGTGGGAGACCTTCAAGGGTCTGCAGCCAAAGTGCTGATGGGTCAAGAACACCCATGAAGCCCACATGGCAGAGCTTGGTGATGGATAGTCAAGCCTCTCCAGTGATCGCCCAACTCAACTTGTCAGATAACCCTGTTCGTTAGCCAGAGGCATGGCTACGGATTTGCGTAGCCAAGGCAGGGATTTGGGGGGATTTTGAGGGAAATGCAGACACAAAAAAGCCCACCAAAAGTGGGCTAAGTTGTTGATTTCATCGAGAAATCTTTGGAGGCGCGACCCAGAGTCGAACTGGGCTAGACGGATTTGCAAACGTGGCCCTACCACGCTAGGCTCTAGCGCATCAACACTTTGCAACACCCATCGAGCACGGTGTACATAATCTGCGCGTTTTTTTTTATTAGCCTTTTCGTAAAGTGTGCGCAGCGTAATCAGTGGCACGAGTGCGTGTGATCGTGGGAAAAGTAATTTTGCTATGCCTGTCATCCGTGTTCCCATCATTTTTCAAATAGCTACATTTCATTGCCAAATACCCGCCTTTACGCGTCTTTTTGCAATATTTCAGCGGCACTACACGCTGCCAAGCAGGGCATCACGCAGCGTTAGAAGCGTTGTTGAAGTTGCTTCTGCTTACGTAGGTTTTCACGCTGCTGTCGTTGGCGTTCTTGCTCTTGTTTCAGTTGCTGCCTGCCGCGTTCAACACCCTGCTTCAGGCCGTGTATGCGTGCCTGCGGCAGCGTCATTGGCGGTTTGGGTTTGATGGTCTTGATGACTAATTCGTAAATACGCATCAAGTATTTACCCCCACCCCCAACGCTTACCCGCCAAACCCGTCCCGCAGTTTGTTGGCTGCAGCTTCAATCTGCGAGTCCAACTCACCAGCCAGCACAGCACCCTTCAGCAGTTCCAGCGTAGGAACCAAATCCTTTTCACCACCCACCTCCACTGCCCACTTGCCCTTTGCCAGTTCCAACAACTTGGTGCCGTATCTCACGCTCAAAACCAACTTGCCGTTGTCAGCAACAAACCACCATTGCTTGATGCGTTTGGCTTGCTCAACTTGGATGCGTTGTCCAGTGTCGTTTTGAACGACAGAGCGAAAGCGTTTGGGTGCGAATGTCGTGCCCGCTTGCTGTGCCCGTGCCAACTCTGCCTGCTCCCACAAGCGTTTTGCCAACTTGTTGCGGCGTTGTTGGATTGGCGACATCTGAGTGGGCTTCTGTGCTGCCGTCAATTTCAAACCTGTCAGTGCTGTCATTGCATTGTTCCTTTGTGTGTAGCAATGAACTAACTTTATTTTCAGACGACTGGCTTGGACAACCACCCAGCATTGGTATCCAGCCTGTTTGGCGGGACATTGGGCAGTCCAAACTAATTTGTCCAAAACCTTCAAAAACCACCAAACATCCAGCCAGTTTCTGCGGGGTTTCTTTAGCAAAAGATAAATAAATGCGAGTGGCGAAGTGAGTTGCAATGAGTAACAAGAAGATAAAAGTTGCTGTGTTGCAAGTGGCGCAGTTGCTCATTGGAAACAAATGAGTAGCTCTGACAGCAACAGCGCAACACATGAAACTCAATGAGACAACGCCACACACGCAACCAGCAACGAGCAACGCCTTTTATGGCTCTCTGTGACACCGCGCCACTCAACGCAACCAGAAACAAAGGAGAAGAATATGGAAGCAAAAGAAATCGCAGTGCGCTTGTATGAGAACAAGAAATTTGGCAGCACCTACGGCAAAGGTGCCTATCACTCAGCAGTATTTAACGCATCTGCAGATGTGTTGAGCATGAATGAAAAATACCTGCTGGACTACTACCCGTTTGAAAAGTTTGAACACCTGGCACGCACTGAGGAGCAGATGGAAGTGCTGCGTGAAATTGGTCAGGTGAAGACGCAAGATGTCTTGTTCAGTTGGGTAGTGCAATACAACCCTGCCACCAAACAGAAGACACCCGTCTATGGCTTTAGCCTGTTCAACATGCGGGACAACGAACTGGGGCTACTGGTAGTCAATGACTACGATGAGCAGCAGCAATGGCAGCTCACTGCCAAACCCTGCCGCAAGGACACGGGCAAGAACAGCCCTACCCTGCTGGCTACCAACGCTGATTTGAATGGGTGGTGATTTTCCATCTGTTCCATTTAGAACATTGATGGCAAGCAATGGGGTGTTAGAGCAAATCACCAGTGGTTAGGTTCTCCACACCCTTTAAAAACTGCGCTGCAGATTTTTCACCCTACAGCTGAAATTCTTGCAGCACTATCTGTGGGCACAGCGCTAGCTAGCGCTGTCTCCACACTTGGGCACAGCGCACAGCCCAGCAGTAAATCAGCCCTACAAGCAACGCAAACGGCTGCCCTGCCACATGGGTAGCGAGAAGGTGAATAAACAGCGCAAAGGGCTAGCGCTTCAATCTGTGTCCGCAGTGCCACATCACAGCGATAAATACGGCACCAAAGGGAATACATAAAGCCTT